>NZ_CP040760.1 GCF_004683865.2 Paracoccus liaowanqingii
CGTGACGGCACCGGCCGGTCGCGGCCGCAGCCTGCGGCACGCGGCGGCCAGCCGATCCCGAGACGCTGATCGCTTTTCAAACCCACTTAGACGTCGACCTATCCCCAATCATTTCCCCTCAGGAGATCTTTCATGCGTCATCTGATCATGTTTGCCACTGCAACCGCCATCACCCTGTCGGGCGTGTCTCTGAGCCAGGCACAGCCACAGCCCAGAGCGACCGACGGCTGTCCGCGGGGCGAACAATCCTGCGCCCGGCCAGACGATGCCCGGGCGCCCGAGCGGCGCGGCAATGAACGAGAGCAGCGTCCTGCACCACAGGCGAACCCGGCGCGACAGGACAATCGCCCCGCCCCGCAGGCGACCCCGCACAGGCAAGACACCCGTCCGGCGCCACAGGCCGCTCCCCGCCGGCAGGATAACCGTCCACTGCCCCAGGCCGGCGCCATCGCCCAGAATGGGCAGCCGTTCCAGCGTGCCCCGGGAAGCCGCTTCAACGCCCCGCCGCGCGGCCAGGAGTACCGGATCGTGAACGAGCATCTGGTGCTGGTCGACAGCAGGACACAGCGTATCGTGACCGTTCTCGGTCTGCTGAATAGCTTGATGCGCTAGATCGGATTTCTGGAAGAGCGCTTCTGATAGGCACCTCCGGCACATTCGCAGAGACGAGTGTGCCGTCCTGCATGCCCGAGATGCCCGATTGCGGGGTGCCGGGTGGTGGTGACGAGGTCTCAACCGACCCAACAATGACAGCCGCCCGCCCGAGCATCTGCGGGGCGAAGGACCAGGAACCCAGACCATGAGTAAAACCAGCCTTGTAACCGGCGCCGTCATGGCGGCCGCCATGCTCACCACCCTTTCGGCGGCTGCCCAAGGCCCGGGACAAATGCCGCCCAAGCAGGTTGGCGTGGTCGAAGTCACCAGCCAGGAGGTTCCGCGACGGGTGACCCTCCCCGGTCGGGCAGTTGCCGCCTCCGAAACGGCGATCCGCCCCCGCGTGGGCGGCATCATCACCGAGATCCTGTATCGACCCGGCCAGCCGATCGAGGCGGGCACGGCAATGTTTCGCATCGAAGACCGAACCTATCAGGCCAACCTGGCCATTGCACAGGCGGAAGTCACCTCGGCCCGGGCGCAGGTCACGCAAGCGCAATCCTCGTTTGACCGCACCGAACAGCTGCAGGGATCAGGAACGACCCAGTCACAGGTCGAAGAAGCACGGGCCACGCTGGATCAGGCGCTGGCGGCTCAGCAATCGGCGGAGGCCGACCTGACCCTGGCGGAGGCCGATCTGGAATGGACCACCGTGACCAGTCCGATCTCGGGCATTGCCAGCGTCTCGGACGTGTCGGTCGGCGACTTGGTGACCGCAGGGCAATCGGATGCGATGGCGACGGTCACCCAGCTGGATCCGATCGAGGTCGACATGTATGAGCCCTCCTCGCGAATTCTCAGTGTGCTGGACGACATCAACGACGGCAGCCTGCGCATGAATGACCAGCTGAACGCGACGTTGACGCTGGAAAACGGTCGCGAATATCAGGCGGTGGGCAAACTGGTGGCGCCGGGGGTGACGGTCTCGACCTCCACGGGGTCGATCGACACCCGGTTCCGGTTCGATAATCCCGACAATCTGCTGCTGCCGGGCATGTTCCTGCGCGGTCAGATCGAGCTGGGAATGACATCGGCCATCCTGGTGTCACAATCGGCAGCCAGTCGGGACAAGATCGGCACTCTTTCAGCCTGGGTCGTCGTGGATGGTACGATTGCGCAACGTCAGCTGACCGAGGAAGGCACCTATCAGCACCAGTGGATCGTCACCGGGGGGCTGGAAGATGGCGACATGCTGGTGGTCGACGGGCTGGCAGGTCTGGCCGATGGGATGGACGTGATCAGTGTTCCGGTCTCTTTCGATGACACGGGTGTGGTGCGCGAAGCGGAGCCTGCAGGGGGCGCAGCTGCAGGCGTCCCTCCTACTGGAGCACAGGCCGGAGGGGCAGCAGCACCTGCCTCGGACGCGCCTGCCGACAATGCAACCCCCGGGGGGACGCCGACCGGGGCGCCCGCCGACGCGCCCGCGACGGAGTAACCCACCATGGCCCGTTTCTTCATTCATCGCCCGGTCTTTGCCTGGGTGATCGCCATCGTGACCATGCTTGTCGGTGCGCTTGGCTTGAACAGCCTTGCCATCGAGCAATATCCCCAGATCGCACCGACCACGGTCAACGTCAGTGCATCCTATAACGGCGCCTCGGCGGAAATCGTGGAGACTTCGGTGACCACGGTGATCGAGGATGCGATGACCGGTCTGGACGGGCTGATCTACATGACCTCGAACTCGACGCCGGGATCGGCCTCGGTCTCGCTGACCTTCGACGACACGGTGGATGCCGACATCGCGCAGGTGCAGGTGCAGAACAACGTGCAACTGGTCACCTCACAACTGCCCGACGTTGTCCAGCAGCAGGGTGTGCAGGTGTCGCGTTCGACCAGCTCCATTCTTCTGATCGGTGCCCTCACCTCTCCGGACGACAGCTATTCCACGGTCCAACTGGGTGATCTGTTTGCCCAGCTGATCGAGGAACCCGTCAAACGCACCCCTGGCGTCGGCTCGATCAACGCCTTCGGATCGGGCTATGCAATGCGGATCTGGATGGATCCGATGAAGATGACCCAGTACCAGGTCACCCCCGCCGATGTGACGGCAGCGGTCGAGGCACAAAATACCAACGTCACAGTTGGCGATCTGGGCGCGCAACCTGCGGCCGAAGGCCAGCGGCTAACGGTGTCGATCTCGGCGCAATCGCAGCTCACAACGGTAGATGAATTCGAAAGCATCTTGCTGCGTGTCGACGCCGACGGTTCCACGGTCTTTCTGGGCGACGTGGCCCGGATCGAGATCGGCCAGGAAAGCTATGGCGGCGCCGCGCGCTACAATGGAAACGCAGCGGCAGGCTTCTCGGTGAACCTGGCCACGGGGGCCAATGCGGTCGACACAGCCGAGGCGGTGCGCGAGACGATCGCCAGCATCGTGAACGCCCTGCCTGCCGGGGTCGACATGGTCTACCCCTATGACACGTCGCCTTTCGTCGAGGAATCCATCTCTCAAGTCTATCACACCCTGGCCGAGGCCGTGGTGCTGGTGTTCCTGGTGATCCTGATCTTCCTGCAAAGCTGGCGGGCGACGATCATCCCGGTCGTGGCGATCCCTGTCGTGCTTCTCGGCACTTTTGCGGTGCTGGCGGTCGCGGGCTATACGATCAACACGCTGACTATGTTCGCCCTCGTTCTGGCCATCGGCCTGCTGGTCGACGACGCCATCGTCGTGGTGGAAAACGTCGAGCGGGTGATGGAGGAAGAGGGCTTAGGCCCCGTCGAGGCCACCGAGAAGAGCATGGGCGAGATCACCTCAGCCCTGATCGGCATCGTGCTGGTGCTGGTTGCCGTCTTCCTTCCGATGGCCTTCATGAGCGGGGCAACCGGGGTGATCTACCGGCAATTCTCGGTCACCATCATCACCGCGATGGTGCTGTCCCTGGGCGTCGCCGTCATCCTGACGCCCGCCATGTGTGCCAGCCTTCTCAGGCCGCGCAAGCACGGCCAAGGCGGCATCGCGCCGGCGCGCTGGTTCAACCGCAATCTGGACCGGGTCAACACCGGCTATGTCGCCGTGGTCACCCGGATGGTCAAGCGTCCGCTGCGCATGCTGCTGGTGCTGGTCGTCATCGGCTTCGGTGTTCTGACCCTGTTCGACCGCCTGCCGGGATCCTTCCTGCCCAATGAAGACCAGGGCGTGGCGATGATCATCATCCAGGGCCCCGATGGATCGACCACTCAGCAAACCCAGGCTCTGGTCGAAAAAGTGGAAGATTACATGCTGACGCAGGAGTCCGAAACGGTCGAATCGGTCTTTGCCGCGCTTGGCTTCAGCTTCGGCGGGACCAGCCAAAGCAATGCCATGGTTTTCGTCAAGCTGCGCGATTACGACGACCGCGAGGGTCTGGACGTCGCCGCGCTGGTGGGCCGCGCGAACGGCCATTTCTTCACCACCAACCGGCAGGGCAACATCTTCGTGCTGCAGCCGCCGGCCATCCAGGGCATGGGCACCTCGGAAGGCTTCACCATGTATCTGGTCGATCAGGGCGGCGCGGGACAAGAGGAGTTGGCCGCGGCCGCAGACCAGCTTGTGGCCACCGCTCAAGCCGATGGTCGGGTGACCGGGCTGCGTGGCAACGAGGCCGCGACCCAGACAGCCCTGCAGCTGGACATCGACCAGCAGAAGGCTGCCGCCTTCGGCCTGTCCATCGACGAGGTCAACGCCATGTTGTCGGTGATCTTCGCCGGGCGCGACGTGAACGACTTTGCCCTGGGCACCGACCTGCGCCCGGTGATCGTGCAGGGCGAGGCCGAGACCCGGTCCCAGCCCGAGGATATCAACCGATGGTATGCCCGCAACGATCAGGGCGAGATGGTGTCCTTTGGCGCCTTCTCCAGCCAGAGTTGGCAACAAGAGCCACAGGCCGTTGCCCGCTATGGCGGAACAGGGGCGATGGAGTTGAGCGGCTCTGCCGCAGCGGGTGTGTCCTCCGGGGCAGCCATGGACGCCATGGAAGAAATGGTGGGCGAGCTGGACGGTGGTTATGGCACCGCCTGGACAGGCCTGTCCTATCAGGAGCGCCTGTCGGGCAGCCAGGCCCCGCTGCTGTTCTCGCTGTCGGCGCTGGTCGTGTTTCTTGCCTTGGCGGCGCTCTACGAAAGCTGGGCCGTGCCGCTGGCAGTCATGCTCACCGTGCCGGTGGGGGTCTTGGGGGCACTCGCGGCCGCGCTGTGGTTCGGGCAGCTGAACGACGTCTACTTCAAGGTGGGCTTGCTGACGACGATCGGGCTTGCGGCCCGCAACGCCATCCTGATCGTCGAATTCGCCCAGGCACAGGTCCACGACGGAAAATCAGTCGTCGAGGCCGCCCTGATCGCGGCCCGCCAGCGGCTGCGCCCGATCCTGATGACCGCCTTCTCGTTCATGCTGGGGGTGATGCCACTGGCCATCGCAACCGGCGCCGGGGCCGGGGCCCAGAACTCGATTGGCATCGGTGTGCTGGGAGGCATGACCTTGTCGGTCGTCGTCGGCATCTTTCTGGTGCCCGCATTTTATGTTGCCGTTCTGAAGCTGCGCGCACTGCTGACACGAAAGGAAATGAACTCGTGACCTTCCTCTATTCTCCCCGAGGCGTCTTGTCGCTGACCGCCCTCATGATGATCACAGCCTGCGCGGCTGTAGGGCCGAACCCGTCCGACCTGCCAGAGACCCGTGTTCAGGCCGCTTTTGACGAAGGGGCCTCCGGCACGGTCGGTGTGGTGGGCGCCAATGCCTTCTGGTCGGGCTATCAGGATCGTACTCTGTCCCGGCTGATCGCAGGTGGCCTGGAGACCAGCCTCGACATCATTCAAGCCAATGAACGCATCCGCGCTGCCGCCGCCGACTTGCAGGGAACCCAACCTCTCGCCGCCCAGATCACCGGCGACTCCGCCTCTGCAAGTCGTGTGCGATCAGGAGGGGAAGACCAGGCCACCGGCTACACGAGCAACTCCAGCCTATCGGCCGGCTTCGTCTTCGACTTGTTCGGCGGCGCCCGGCGGGCACGTGAAGGTGCCAGTGCGGCCTATGCCTCGGCTGAGGCGGAAGTGCAGGTCACGCGACTGGCTTGGCTGGCCGAAGTCATCAACGCCTATTCCGACGCCCGCTTTAATCAACAGGCCCTGGCTCTGACGCGTGAAACGATCCGCGCCAGGGAAGGCACCTTGGAGGTGACGCGCAACATGCTGTCCCTGGGTCTGGCGACCGATTACGACATCGCCCAAACGGAGGCGCTGCTCCAAACAGCACAGGCTGATCTGCCCAGCTACGAGGCGCAGTTCAATGCCCAGGTCTATCGCCTGTCCACCCTGCTGAACCTTCAGGCCGGACCGCTGATGGCGCAGATGCAGGCCGGATCGGGGGCGTTGCGCATCCCGCCGGGTCCCGGCACCGGCGTGCCCGCCGATCTGCTGCGCAACCGCCCCGATGTTCGCGCAGCCCAGCAGGATCTGGCACAGGCCCTGGCCGAGGTCGGTGTGGCCACAGCGGACATGCTGCCCTCGCTGTCGCTGTCGGGCACGGTCAGTGACTCCGGCGGTACGCAGGGCTGGAGCTTTGGCCCACGCCTGTCCTTGCCGGTGGCGGGGCAGGGCGTGCTGGCCGCGACCCGCACCCGCCGCCTGTCCGAGGCGCGGTCCGCCGATCTGGCATGGCGCGCGTCTGTCGCGGCAGCGGTTGAGGACGTGCAGACCAGCCAGTCGAACCTGCGCCGGTTGCGCCAGCGAGTCACCGCGCTGGACGAGGCCGCAACCTCCTATGACCGGGCCTATGATCTGGCGAGGACCAACTTCGAGGCTGGCGCTCTCCCCTTGGTCGACCTGCTCGATGCCGACCGCCAGCGGGCATCGGCACGGTTGCAGGCCGCCTCGGCGCGCAATGATGCGGCCGCCGAATGGGCAGCGCTGCAGATCGCCACGGGCGCGGGCGCAGCGGTCGCGCGCATCGCCGACTGACATTCTTGCGCGATTGACCGGCCATCATCCCCCGGTCTGAAACACCAGATTTTTTTGGAACACATGCTCCTGCATAGGGGTAGGAGAGACGCAGTGAGATATATATCCAAGGCAGCGACCCGCGCAGGTCTGCTGATCATCGTCGCGGGATTTCTGTCGGCCTGTTCCCCGGCCGGCTCCGGCCCGAACAGGACGCAAGTCCTGAGCGGCGCCGTCGAAAACGGTGGGAACGCTCACATCATTCACGTCAATAACCACGTCACCCGAGCAACGGCTGTCGCCACGGGTTACGGGTTTTCGAATGATTTTCGCAATGTCGGCACACTGGGTGCGGATCAGATCCGCGCCGGCGACATGCTGGGGCTCTCCATCTGGGAGAACGTCGACCAAGGTGTGCTGACCTCGGCAGGAGCACGGTCATCGGCGTTGACCCAGGTTCAGGTCGACAGTGATGGATATGTGTTCGTTCCCTATGCCGGCCGTCTTCTCGCGGCTGGCAAGACCCCAGACCAATTTCGTGACCTTGTCACCCAACGTCTCGGCGCCCAAACGCCCGACCCTCAGGTCACTGTTCAGCGCGTCGCCGGCGATGGGGCCACGGTATCGGTCATGGGTCGGGTCGGGGGCCAAGGTGTCTATCCGATCGAGCGGCCGACGCGGACGCTTTCCACGATGCTCGCCCGCGCGGGGGGCGTGATCGTCGAACCGGACGTGGCGACTGTCACCGTGAAACGCGGTGCTGACAGCGGCAAGATCTGGCTCGAAGACCTTTATGGAAGCCCTGACAATGACATCGTACTTCAGGCGGGCGACCTTATTGTCGTCGACGAAGATGTCCGCAGCTTCATCGCGCTCGGCGCAGTCGGGGGTCAGACCCGGGTTCCTCTCGGAAACAAGGTGATCAGCGCTCTCGAAGCCGTTGCAATGGTGGGTGGCCTTGATTCGGAGCTTGCCGATCCGGCCGGTGTCTTCATCCTGCGCAATGAACCTCAAGCGGTTGCTGGCCGGGTTCTGGGAAAGCCGATCACCGGAAGTCAGCGTTTCGTCTACCTTCTCGATCTGACACGCCCGAACGGCCTGTTTCTGGCCCGGAACTTCGGCATCCGCGACGATGACATTGTCTATGTCACCAACGCTGCCCAGTGGCAGAGGCCCCTCGGCGCATTGATCGGAGCAGCCTCCACGATCTCGTCGTTGAGTGACTGAGGACGTCATGGCAGTTCGGATATCGACAAGACATGCGGCGGCGGAGGCTCATGTGCACCGAAAGCTTGCTGAAATATTGGCGCCAATCATCCCGAAGTGCCCAGGACTTGAGGCCTTTCGGTTGTCTCAAGAACCCTGATGCGGCGAGGTGCTGGTTCGGAGGAGCAGGGCCCGACCCGCGTCATGGGGATTGCGCAGAAGGCTCAAAGCGCGGTGGAGAAGGCGGGTCAGGCTATGAATATGTCAGATCGCCTAAAATCACGTTTCTCCAAAGATGCACGCGTCAAACGGGGCAGTGACGATAATGGCGGCCTTTACTCATTCGAGCGCTTTCGTGGATCAAACTTTCGCGGCGTAAAACGGCGGTTTTTACCCATTTTTCGCGCGTGGTGCGCTTACAGATTGGAGGCTCTTATCCAATGACTGCGACCTTACGAGAACGCCGGCGGCTCCAGACCATCCGAGAAATCCAGCTGGCCGCGCTTCGATTATGCTTGAGCGTTGGTTATGCCAACGTGACGACAGATTTGATTGCTGCGGAGGCGGGCATAAGTCCACGCACCTTCTTTAACTATTACCCGAATAAGCAGGCGGCAATCCTCGGTGAAACCCCGGAACTGGGTTGCGTCTGTATCAGGTGGCCGCGTCTCTTAGACGGGTCTCTGACCACTGATCTTGCGCGCCTTGTCGGCTCAATCTTGGGGCAAATGCACCTCGACAGGGACGTCGTGTGCATGGTCGAGGAGATCTGCCATGACACGCCAGAGCTGTCAGCGCTCATTGATAATTCGATGAACACTATCGCGCTCATTATCGGTCAGCTTCTGGAACAAAGGCTCGGTCCGGAGCGCCGATCTGAGGCGATGCTGGTCGCACAGCTGACAACGGGCGCGCTTTCAAGGTCAATTCGGGTATGGGCTGCCGACGAAGCGATGACCCTGAAAGATATTTCGCAGATGGTTGAGCATATGCTCGCTCACGTCGGAGATTTGCTGCGGTAACTGAACGCCTGTATTTACAGCGTTTATGCCGATCCTGAGAGGCCGCACCCTCGACATAATCGCGCCTTGGGGCGCGTTAGCGGGCAGACGTAAAAGCTGCTCTTTGTGTGTGCTTATCTGAACCCATTAATATTATTCTGCCCCCGGGCAGACAATCACGGATGCTGATTGTGGCAAATAACCCGTAGAAGGCGGTTTTGATTGTGCTCAGAAAGATTTTCTACGTTCTGGATCTTGTCGCTATCATTCTTTTTGTTGCGCACATCGCGTATCGTCCGCCGTCGCTCCAAGGAAGAACGTCAAGCCAGGCCGTCGAGGCCTCGGATATAACCGCGCTCGGCCAGTTGGCGGTCGTTCCCCCGGGGACCGACAACCAGATGTCCGGCGTGCTGTCGTTGATCGAAGGACCCGATGCTTTTGCATCCCGCATTGCGCTGATCCGTTCGGCTCAGGTCGCACTAGATGTCCAATATTATATCTGGGAGCGCGATGCGACCGGGCTCATATTGCTTGATGAGCTTCGACGCGCCGCGCAGCGGGGTGTCCGCGTCCGGCTCCTCCTCGACGATAACGGAGTTCCTGATCTGGAGTCCGATCTTGCAGCACTCGACGCCTTGCCCCTGGTCGAGGTCCGGCTCTTCAACCCATTTATCTTTCGGAGTGTGAAGCAGCTAGGTTATGCCTTCGACTTTTTCCGATTGAACCGACGCATGCATAATAAGTCTCTCACAGCAGATGGCGCAGTCAGCGTGCTGGGCGGCCGGAATGTGGGTGACATATATTTCGGCTTCGGCGACGGTATACACTATCTCGACACGGATGTGCTTGTCACCGGCAGGGCGGCCGCGGCTGTCGGAGAAGACTTCGACCGCTACTGGTCGAGCCTCTCGGCGCATCCGGCCGACCGTATTCTTCCGGCTGCGTCGGTTAAAGCACTGGAACAATTAAATGTCGATGCCGAGGCCGCAGCAAGCTCAATTGAAGGAAAGCTATACGCTGAACACCTCCGAAGCTCGGATATCGCGAAAGGAATAGCTGCGGGACGATTGGACCTTGTCTGGGCCAAGGTGACCCTTGTCTCAGACGACCCGGCAAAAGGAATGGGAAAGGCACGTGCGGGGAGCTTGTTGTTTCCTCAGCTCGTGGCTCTCCTTGATCACCCTGTAAATTCAATCGATCTCGTTTCCGCCTATTTTGTTCCGGGTAAACAGTTTACCGAAACGCTGGCGGATCTCGCCTCGAACGGAACTCGAATACGGATCCTGACAAACTCTCAAAATGCGACGGATGTCACGGTCGTTCATAGTGCTTACGTTAAGTATCGCCCTGAACTCCTGAGGGCGGGTGTGGAGTTGTTTGAACTAAAATCGTCTGTCACCGCCTATGCCGAACCAGATACAGTGCTGCCGCTCGCATCGTCGGGTGCCAGCTTGCATTCAAAAACTCTCGTCGTGGACGAAGAAACCGTCTTCATAGGATCGTTCAACTTTGACCCAAGATCGCTGTTTCTGAATACGGAAATGGGAGTCCTTATCGAGGATGATACGGTCGCAAACGAGTTGACAGTCATTTTTGCAAGGACATCGGCAACGGCGAGCTATCGCCCACAGTTGATTGCCGACGGGTCTTTGGTCTGGGACGCGCTGACCGCTGCGGGGCAATGGGTCCGTTATCATAAGGAGCCGGGCACGACTTCCACCTCCCGGGCACTTGTGCTTGCCATGGGCTTGCTACCGATCGAATGGCTCCTCTGATCACTCTGCTCCTGTGAATGTTTGACCCAATCCAAGCCGTATGCCGTGAGCGTTGCAATCTTGCGGTTGTCAGGGGGCAGGTCAGCGCCTCAGAGCAAAGTTCGTTCACAAAAAACTGGATATGAGAAAACGTATGTAACGTCCCAGACCAACGCGAGACATGCGACAGGCTTAAGTTTCTTGGGTACACGATGGCCTTGAAGGACACAGAGATGAGAAATCACTCCTTAAAACTTGGAAGTCTGGCAGCTGCTCTTGTAACTGCAACTTCGTTACTTGCGATGCCCACCGTTTCCCACAGTGCTCCGGCTGGTTTTGGTCACGCGGACGAACCGCCGGGTGAACATCGCACCGGGCCGCGCAGCGACCGACGTGCCCAGGGCGTGGCCGGCGTCGAACGTCACTTCGATCGTCCCGGCGTACGGTCAGACCGCCCAGGGGTGCCGATGGGATTTGAGATCGCCGCGAGGCTTTCGGCCCTTGAGGTTTATGTGGGGATCAGAAGTGATCAGGAAGACGCGTGGCGGCGCTACACGTCATCGTTGATTGGTCTTTTCGACAGTCCGATGCCCATGCCGCCCGAGGGTGGGCCGGCACGTGGCGAGAACCAAGAAGATCCGCAACAGGGTGAGAACGCGCCTACGACCCCACCACTGCTTTCAGAGCGGTTGGCAAATGATGTCATCGCGCGTGGAGAAACGGCACGCGATCTTCAGGAAGCCATCGCCGAGCTGCGCACCACACTTGATAGCGCACAGCTCACTCGGCTTGCTGCGATAGAGCCCTCTCTCGTGGCACTGCCCGGCCCTGGCGGGCCAGACCACCCACGGATAAAGGGGCCTGGCGCTGACAGTATGGATAGGGATGATCGCGGCCCACGCCCAACGCCGCCATCTCCCTCGGATCGGTAACTTCCAAGGGTTCGGGGGGATGCATTTTCGGAAACCACGTCTTTAAATGTCAGCCTTGTTTAGTTAAGTTCCAAGCTGAATTTTTCGCCTGCCATGAGTGCAGAACCGGTGAGGTCTATCTCGTCCAGCGTTACGGCCGATGGCCAAACAACGGACGAGATAGATCCGTTCCAGCCAGATTATTTAGCCAATAAGCCGCAATTTGTTGTGGGCTTATTTTTACTTAAGTTAGTAAAAAGTTAAGGATATATTCTCAGTTTTTTTTGAACCCTGCAGTTTGCAAGTTGATGCCCCCCGGGCTTTCAGTTCTTCAGAAAGGCGTGTCCAGGATGCTATCAGGTCCGCAAATTGGCGATACCACCAGAGCAGAAATTACCCGTGATATGACCGATAATATGCTTTCGATACTCAATAGATTTCGAGGCGTTGGAATTCTTGCGCTTGAAATTCGCGGCGACAAACTATTTGTGCTAAACCCTTTGACCAAAAAATACGAAGTCGTCAGCATGGTCCAGGTCCCCCCCTCGTCAGATCGCTAGACGGGTGTACTGTCCCAAAGCAAAGGGATCGGCCAAGATATCGACATCATCTTGGCTATATGCCCGGCGGATAGTAGGCAGAATATGTCCTACAGCTTCGGCGCTGATCACCTTTGATGGTAAGATGCTGGTAGCATCTAGCCCGCACGCCCCTTCAAGGCCACGGAGGATGTATACTCTAATCTATTAAGTATTTCTAAATACCTCGGGCATTACACCACCTTGACTAACACATGGCACGCTGACTGTTTCGACGCGTTCAGTCGAAGGTTACTCGCCCACGCGTCACCCTGGCCTAACTAGTGTATTTGCGATGGATAGCGGGCACTATCAACGAGTGCAGTGTGCTAAGGGCAGACGCCTTCACCGAGTCTATATAGATGTCGGCAACAATCGAATAAGATAAAAATATTTTTGGGATATTAGCCGCCCTGCTGAAAGGGCGGCTCTCAGGCCGCCCTTCCTAAGGATGTGCTTTGAAAGCGAATACTCAGAACCCGTAGACCACGGCCACGCCGACCGTGTTGTCGGTGCGGATGGTGCGATTTTCCTGATACTCGGTCGTATAGCTGACGCGAGTTGCCAGCTGTTCCGAAATCTGGAAATTCACGCCAAACTCGTTCGAGATGACGTCGTCTGAGTCCTTTGAACCCAAATAGTCTGTGTCGTTAGTGAGGAAGACGTTTTCATTGAAGCGATGATAAAGGCGCGACGAAGCGATATAGCCCGTTTCGGTATTGGAGGATGCGTCCGATGCGACCAAAACACCGTCGATCAGCGTGGCACCCGCATAGGCCTCACCAGTCTCAGTATAACGAACGCCGACACCCGCTTGGACCCTCCAAGTCGTATCTGGCGTATTGATCACACGGTAGCCCGGACCGAAGCCCAAAAAGGCGTCTCGACGAAAGTCCGAAAACTCGGCGCCATAATCTTCGTCAGATTGCGCGTCGCTATTTCGAACGCCGTCGACCAGGCCGTTTTGGCTGATACGGCCGAGTGCAAAAGCGTAGAACTGATCATTGAAATAGTACTGCGCATCATAGATCGCTTTGACGTCTTCCTGATCCTTATTCCCGAAATCATCCTCACCAAATTCTAAGGAAAGGCCGACACTTTGTGCAATCTGGCCCTGATTGAAGTTCACCCGACCGGCAATCGCCAGATCCTGGTTCTCTGTGTTCCCGGTGCGGCCAGTGTAACTCAACGACATTGTGCCAAATAGCCCCTGCCGACGATCCGCCGGACCAAAGCGGTCCGGGTCAATATCGCGCTCGAAGCGGTCAGTCACATCATCCTCGATGTCAGTGATGCGGTCGTCGATCCCTGAAATGCCGGTTGCATCCGCGCCGGTTGCAATTTCAGACTGGGCAAATGCCGGAACCGCGAGCGCGATTACAATTGCAGCGGTACTGGTCAGCAGAGTCATTTTTCTCATTTGGTCCTCAGGAGTGCTATGTTTCTTGACTGCGGAAGCGGAATTTTAGTCGGTCAAATTGTTCAGCAAACCGAGGACCTTTACGATCCTGAACTTGCTGGTGTCGACGAGGACCAGATGGTCATTGACCACCCGATATTCCTGCCCTTGCGGCGGCCTGTCGAAGCCACTTTCCGATGCCTGATTGAACGGTTGGCCCTGTTTGCCGCTCTCACCGGTACGTGGCGTGGAGGGTTCGTTTCGCTGCGAGACGTCCTGCCGCTGCCTGCCTTGGTGGCTAATTCGTTCAGAGGCAGGAGCCGAGGCAATATCGGCCGACTTCATGCACGACATACTCTGGGGCGGGCATGTCTCAAGGCGCTGAGGCTGAGCATGGCTGACCGACGCGGTTGAGATCGTAAGGGTTGCAGCTGTGACGAGGCGGCCTAGAAAGTGCATCGTGTCCTCCCTGTCCAAACAGAAGAGGTGAGAGGCATTTTCTTCATAGTACGTCTCCTTTCGGCGGTCCGAGTATCGACGCCCTGCTTATAGGCCCTGCGTGTCCGGCATTCGTCTGCACGGTATCAAATGGTTTCCAATGAGGCCTGTTTTGTATCCTAATATTGCTCGAACCCACAATGTTGATAGGGACTGCCTCTCGTTTCAGTGGCAACCATTTGAGCCTTACGAGGCGATGGCAGCTGATGAAGGCCGTGCCGGGCAAGGCAGCGTTTCTGATCGTCGGCGACATCGACCAGCTTCCGTCCGTCGGCACCGGGCAGGTCCTTGCAGACGTCATCGGCTCTCCTTGAACTCATCTGACCAACGGCGCCGCTCGCCGACTGGCGCACCGTCAAACCGCTCCGTCACAGCCTCGGCCATGTCTCAAGCCGCAGCGCAATCGGATTGATCGAAGTGTCTCTTCGCAAACCGCCGTCGAAGGGTTCTCAGGACGGTCAGCTCTCTGTTTCGTACCTGGGGTGGATGGATCTTGTCGGCACAGTTACCTGGTGATCTTCATGTAATCTCAGACAATGCCGGCGCGCAGAAGGACAGCCATGGCGCTTTGGAAATGCGCATCCATCTGAGCCTGGGCGGCGGCAGCGTCGCGGTCCAGGATCGCGCGGGCGATCCGCTGATGGCAATGGATGTTGTCGAGACGATTTTCGTCAGTTGATCGAGAGCGCCAGCCAATCGCCCAGGTCTGCCGCGTGATCACCCGGAAACTCTCGATCAGCAGAGAATAAAGCGGATTGCCCGAGGCCCTTGCGATCACTTCGTGAAACTGGATGTCCAGTTCCTGGATCTGACTGTGGTCGCGCTCCAGCGCGGCAAACATGCTGTCAACGATCGTCGACAGCTCGCCGGCCTCTCTGTCAGACCGGCGCAGCGCTGCCAGTTCGACTGTGCGCATCTCCAGTGTGCGGCGGACATCCAAGATTTGCTGGATACTGACCCCGCCCGTATAAGACGCATGATCCAGAACCAGTCCCAAGGCGCTGGCATCGGGGCTTGCCACCCGCGCCTTCCGGCCATTGCCGATGGCCAGGATCTGCAACGTTGCCAAACCCCGCATCGCCTCACGCAGGACGGGGCGCGAAACGCCCAACTGTGCAGCCATCTTCGTTTCCGAGGGCAGAGTCTGACCGGGCATCAATCTTTCGGCACGGATGAGCGCGCGGATGCCGTCCATGGTCCGGTTGACCAGGGACGGATCCAGAGCGAACGCGACTTCGCCAGATTGTAAGACAGGTTTTAAACTTTTAGACATACAATTTCCATATTTTGGGTTGACTCAATGTAGCAAAATCGTTTGTCTGAGCGCTATCAAATACGGCATGGGGAGAGTGTCGTCAGGGTATTCAGCCTTAAAACTCGTTACTCGGCGCCGTGTTCGCCGGCCAAAGCAACGTGTCCGAGTGCTACCTCGCAGGGGTTCGGGCAACAAACTGGATTGCACATGAAGATCACCGCCATCAGGACTTTCCGCGCCGAAGAATTCTCTAACCTTCTGTGGGTGCATGTCCACACCGATGCCGGCATCACCGGACTGGGAGAGACGTTCTATGGCGCTGCCGCGGTCGAGGCGCATATCCACGACACTCTGGCCTCGCGTCTTGTGGGCAAGGACCCGTTGCAGATCGAGGCGCTGCATCGCGAGATGCTCAACCTGCCGATGGCACAGGCCTCGACAGGGGTGGAACACCGGGCCTGTTCGGCCATCGACATTGCGCTGTGGGACATCTTCGGCAAGCTGTGCGGCCAGCCGGTTCATCAGATGCTGGGTGGCCTGTGCCACGACCGGCTACGCATCTACAACACCTGCGCCGGCACCCGCTATGTACGTACCAACCGCATCCGGCCGGTGGACACGTGGAACCTGGATGGTCAGGACGGCCCGCATGAGGATCTCGACGCTTTCATGTCGCGGGCCGGCGATCTGGCACAGGATCTTTTGTCGAACGGCATCGGCGCAATGAAGATTTGGCCCTTCGACCCGGCGGCCTTGGCGAACAAGGGGATGCATATCACCCGCGACGAACTGAAGGCTGCGATCCGCCCGTTCGAGCTGATCCGAGAAGCCGTGGGCGACAAGATGCAGATCATGGTCGAGCTGCATTCGCTGTGGAACCTGCCCATGGCCAAAAAGATTGCCCGCTGGCTGGAGCCATTCGAGCCCACCTGGTACGAGGACCCGATCCGCATGACCAACGCGCAGGTGCTGGCGGAATTTGCCGCGTCGACCGATGTGTGGACCTGCGCGTCCGAGACATTAGGCACACGCTTTGCCTACAAAGAGTTTCTGGACCGCGACGCCTGCCATGTGGTGATGGCCGATCTGTGCTGGACGGGCGGGCTGACTGAGGGGCGCAAGATCGCCGCGATGGCTGATCTGTATCACCGCCCCTTCGCGCCGCACGACTGCATCGGCCCGGTGGGCTTTGCAGCGGCCGTGCACATGTCTTTCAGCCAGCCAAACACCCTGATCCAGGAATCCGTGCGCGCCTTCTATGACGGCTGGTATCGGGAACTGGTGACAGACGTGCCCCAGATCGCGGACGGGCATGTCCAACCGATGGAGGGGCCGGGACTGGGTACCGAATTGCTCCCCAACTTCTTCGAACGATCTGACCTCAGCACAAGATTGACGGAGGCTGAATGATGTCGCTTTCCCTTTTCGATCTCACCGGACGCACGGCACTGATTACCGGATCCTCACGGGGACTTGGCCGCGCCTTTGCCGAAGGGCTGGCGGGCGCGGGCGCGCGGGTGATCCTGAACGGGCAGGACAAGGACCGGCTGGACGACGCCGCGACTGAGATGCGCGCCGCAGGCCATGACGTGCAGACGCTTGCCTTCGACGTCGCAGACGAGACGGCCATCGTCGCGGCCTTCGACCGTCTGGACGCTGAGGGGATCGAGGTCGACATCCTGATGAACAACGCCGGCATCCAGTTCCGCCGGCCCATGCTGGAGCTGGACAGTGCCGACTGGCGCCGGGTGATCGAGATCAACTTGACCTCGGCCTTCATCATCGGACGCGAGGCAGCAAAGCGGATGGCCCCCCGTGGACGGGGCAAGATCATCAACATCGGTTCGCTGACCTCGGAACTCGCCCGCGCGACGGTCGCGCCCTACACGGTCGCCAAGGGCGGCATCAAGATGCTGACCAAGGCGATGGCAGCCGAATGGGGCGAAAAGGGCATTCAGGCCAACGCCATCGGGCCGGGCTACATGATCACCGACATGAACAAGGCGCTGCTGGAGAACGTCGATTTCGACGCTTGGGTCAAGGCGCGCACGCCCATGCGCCGGTGGGGCCTGCCCGAGGAGCTGGCAGGCACGGCAATCTATCTGGCCTCGGATGCGTCGAACTATGTCTCGGGACAGATCATCTATGCCGATGGCGGCATGATTTCGGTGCTGTGATGATCGCCATCACGATTTCCCCCCCGCACGATCTGCGCGTCGAGACGCTGGACATTCCCGCGGCGCCGGGCCCCGGCGAGGTTGCTGTGACCGTCAGCCATGGCGGCATCTGCGGATCCGATCTGCATTACTATCGCCATGGCGGCTTCGGCACGGTCCGGGTGCGCCAGACGATGGCCTTGGGCCATGAGGTCAGCGGCACCATCGCTGCCGTCGGGCCGGGAGTGGAGGGACTGGCGCCGGGCGATCCGGTTGCCGTAAACCCCTCGCGACCTTGCGGGCGCTGCGCCTGGTGCGATGCCGGGAAACCCAACCTGTGTGCGGATATGCGCTTCAGCGGCTCGGCCATGCGCGACCCGCACGAACAGGGGCTGTTCCGCAGCGTGCTGACCGTGCCTGCGGCGCAGGCCGTGCGGTTGCCGGCCGGCACCGATCTGGCGCAGGCCGCATTGACCGAGCCCCTGGCCGTCTGCCTGCACGCGATCGGTCAGGCGGGCGACATCACCGGGCAGACGGTCCTCATTTCTGGCGCAGGGCCGATCGGCTGCCTTGCGGTGGCGGTCGCGCGCCATGCTGGAGCGGGACGGATCTTAGTGACCGACATCGCCCCCGACCGGCTGGACCTGGCCCGGCGGATGGGTGCGGATGAGTGCCTTGATCTGACGGCAGGGACCCACGTGCTGACACCGTGGCAGGCAGATCGGGGCAAGGTCGATCTGGCGGTCGAATGCTCGGGCGCCGAGGCCGCCCTGCACGCGGCCTGCGCGGCATTGCGCCCGGCGGGTACGCTGGTCGCGCTTGGGCTGGGGGCCGAGCCTGCGCTGCCCATGTCGCTGGTCGTGACCAAGGAACTGCGTCTGTTGGGCAGCTTTCGCTTCGACGCCGAATTTGCGCAGGCCGCGCAATTGATTGCCGGGGGGCAAATCGACGTGACCCCGTTGGTCACCGCGGTCTTTCCGGCGGCCCGCGCCGCCGAGGCCTTCGCCGCCGCCGCGGGGGGCGGGGCGATGAAGGTGCAACTGGACTTTGCCAATACCGATTTCACATAAGGGAGGAGACCTTGATGAAAATCACCACACTTGGCCACAGCGTGGCCGCACTTGCTCTGATGACCGGCGCCGCCGCGGCGCAGGACTTCAGCTTTCGCTTTCAGTCATCGGACCCGGCGGGCAACCCCAACTTCATCTTCCAGCAGGAATGGACCGACACCGTCAGCGAGATGACCGAGGGCCGCGTGGCCATCGAACTGCTGCCCGTCGGCTCGATTGTCGATTACCGCGAGACGCAGGATGCGGTCGGCGCGGGCCTTCTGGACGGCCATATCACCGACACGTCCTATTTCGCTGGCCGCGACCCGGCCTTCGGGCTGATCGCCAACCCTGTCGGGGCCTGGGCCTCGCCTGAGCAGATGATCGACTTTGTCGAGAATGGCGGCGGATACGAACTGATGAACGAACTGAACAACCCCTTCGGGATGCAGTTCATCGGCGTCTCGACCCCGGGGCTTGAGGCCTTCGTGTCCCGCGTGCCGCTGGATTCGGTCGAAGATCTGCAGGGCGTCAAGGTCCGCTCTCCCGAGGGGCTGATCGCCAATGTCTTCCAGGCAGCGGGTGCCGCGCCTGTCAACCTGCCCGCCTCCGAGGTGTTCACCTCGCTGGACAAGGGCGTGATCGATGCCGCCGACTATTCGGTGTTCTCGGTCAACCAAGAACTGGGCATGAATGATATTGCGCGCCATCCGGTCTATCCGGGCTTTCATTCGCTGCCGCTGGTCGAGGTGTCGATGAACAAGGCGAAATGGGACGACTTGCCCGAGGATCTGCAGCAGGCGCTGACCGCCTCCGTCAAGGTGTTCCAAGAAAATCAGGTAGGCACCTTGATGGAGCGTGACCTTGAGGCGGTCGAGGCCGCCCGTGCGGGTGGCGAAATCACCGTCCATGACTGGTCTGACGAGGAACGAGCCAAGTTCCGAAACATTGCACGTGGCGAATGGGAAAAGATGGCCTCGCAATCGCCCATGGCGCAGAAGGTCTATGACACTTTGACCGCCCATCTGCGCGACCGCGGATTGATGGACTGAGGCATCCGGACCGGCGGGCGCGTCCCGCCGGTTCCCGTTTGCGGCGAAGGAGATCCCGATGAAGCCCTCTGTTCCCCCGACCGTGCTGCCCGACGGCGTGCCGGTCCCGCCCGAGATCCGCGAAGGGATCACCGGTGCCATGCCCGAGGCCGGGCTGCTGGGCCGCTGGATCTTTCGCGGCGGCTATCTGTTTGCCGCCGGTCTGGTGGTGGCCGCTGCGATTCTGCTGGTCGAGGTCTTCCTGCGCTATGTCCTGAACGCCCCCACCCGGTGGGCGCACGAGACGACGACGACGCTGTGTGCGCTGGCGTTTCTGTATGGCGGATTGTTCTGCGCGTCGCGCAACAGCCATATCCGCGTCGTCCTGGTCTATGACATGCTGAGCGGGCGCGCTCGGCGCGGGCTGGAGGCGGTGATCGCCGCCGTCTCGGCGCTCTCTTCGGCAATGTTCGCTTATGCGGCCTGGACCATGGCGGATCGCGCGCTGTTCACCCCGGGCGGAGAGTTCCGCCCCGAACGTTCGGGGTCAAGCTGGAACCCGCCCACGCCGGCGCTGATCAAGACCTTCCTGCTGATCGTCATGCTGGCCTTGACGGTGCAATTCCTGATCCTAGCCATCAATCATGCCCGCCGCTTTCGGCAAGGAGATCCGCTGTGAATGCCGTTCTGGATCTGGCTGCCATTGGGATCGGCCCCGCCACCCTGATGATGTTCGGCCTTTTGGTTGCGCTGCTTCTGACCGGACTTCCACTGGCCCTCGTAACGCTGCTGGTTGCCCTGTCCTTTGCCCTGTTGGGATATGGCGCGATGGCGGTGCCGCTGATCGCCTCCCGCATCTATACCTTCGTGGACAGTTTCGTCTTCGTGTCAGTGCCGATGTTCGTCTTGATGGCTGCGCTTCTGGACCGATCCGGCATCGCACGGGACCTGTTCGACGCGATGAAGCTGGTCGGACGTCGCATCCGGGGCGGAGTTGCGGTGCAGACGATTTTTGTCGCCGTGATCCTGGCCGCCATGTCAGGCATCATCGGCGGAGAGATCGTGCTTTTGGGCCTGATCGCCCTGCCACAGATGCTGCGACAGGGCTATGACCGCAAACTGGCAATAGGGGTGGTCTGCGCGGGTGGAGCGCTCGGATCGATGGTGCCGCCTTCCATTGTGCTAATCATCTACGGGCTGACGGCGAATGTCTCGATCGGCGATCTGTTCACAGCCGCCTTCCTGCCGGGTTTCATGCTGGCGGGTCTCTATATCGCCTACGTCCTGATCCGCTCCTATACCTCCGACCATATTGCTCCCATGCCCGACCTGACACCTATTCCGGCGACGGAAAAGCGCCGCTTGCTGAAAGGGCTGGCGCTTCCCCTGCTGGTCGTGTTCGTCGTCCTGGGCTCGATCTATGGCGGCATCGCCTCGGTCACCGAGGCCTCGGCAGTGGGGGTCGCCGGCGTGCTGGCCTCGACCGTCCTGCGCGGTGAGTTCAGCTTTGCCATGCTGCGAGATTCCGCGATGCAGACACTGGCCACCGTCGGCATGATCGTCTGGATCGGCATTGGCGCCACCGCGCTGGTGGGTGTCTACAACCTGATGGGGGGCATCCATTTCGTCTCGAGCCTGATTATCGGCATCTCGGATAACCCCACGGTGATCGTGCTGATCATGATGCTGATCCTGTTCGTGCTGGGCGCATTTCTGGATTGGGTCGGGATCGCACTGCTGACGATGCCGATCTTCGTGCCGATCATCAAGACACTTGGCTTGGACCCGGTTTGGTTCGGCGTCGTGTTCTGCATGAACATGCAGATCAGCTTCCTGACACCGCCGTTCGGCCCCGCCGCGTTCTATCTCAAATCCGTAACTCCACCCGAGATTTCACTGGGCGAGATTTTCACCGCGTTGCTGCCTTTCATCGGATTGCAGATTATTGCGCTTGGCCTGCTCATCGCGTTCCCTTGGATCGCTGTGTACTGACAATCACGGGCCACAAAACAAAAATAACGACGCATATGGAACGTCCTTTTGCTTCGACGAGCGGAACACCTTACGTCGATGTCCACCGGCTTCAGTCGTTTGGAACTGAGATGATCGAAATTAAAGTCTAGCTCTGATCACCTGATTCACATCAAGCCAAGCTTTCAGCCCGCTCAAGTACAGATTCAAGAATCCGGCGGGTGATGCCATGAGCATGTTTGTGCAGCTGCTCAAAGCCCTCACATGGCATGAGGCGCTCCATGATTGCCGCTGCAAAGTCGGGATCCATTTTCTGGACGACTTCAAGGGTTGTCTTCGCTGCATCATGGAATTGCGAAAGGTCGGTGATAATCTTTTCTTCACCCAGTACTTGAGCTGCCGCAGCGATATCAAACATGTCACGGGGCTGCAGTGCTGATCCCCGGAACACCAGCTTTTTGCCAAGGATCTCGCCTGGAACTTCCCGGGCTACCAACCGCCCCCGAACGTCAATATTCTCCGTAGGCGCATCGGTGACAGCCGCGCAGCTAATGAAGTCGATTTCGCCGACCCCATCAAAGATGATCTTCAGGGCCCGAGTACCGTCGCCCTCATAGCTGCTCGGCTCGAGGTCAAGGTCATATTCCTGAATGGTAGGATTGAGGTATGGAAGGTATTGCGGATCCGAGATGAAGATATCGATGTCATGGCTATCGCGATGACCGATCTGAAGCATGAGCGCGGTGCCGCCCCCAAAGCTCCAATCATGCATGTCGATTCCGCTGTCATTAGCCTGGTCGATGATGCGTAGTGCCTCGTCGAAAAGATCAGACCAACGGCTCGGTGTTGGCGGGGTGATCAAGCCGCCAGCGGAAGCAAATAGCCCGCTAACTCGGAATAGGCTTTCGCAACCTCTGACACGGACGCTCTTTCGACACCCATCTCTAATATAAACTGTGCCTGTAACGTCGGGCTGACCTCGGACAGGAAAGCAAAAGCTGCCGCGTCAAAAGAAGAAGCACTTCCCATGTCGGCGAGCTTTTCTGCTAGTTCCTCAGGCGTCACTGCCACGCTGTAGGGCGCGTTGACAGTGGCGAGGACTTTTGACGCAACAGGTGTCACCTGACTATTCCTTGTTGGAGACGCCCTTGTGTAAATGATGTCACACAAAAAATCAATCGGCATCCCATTTGCTGAGCAAACATCATGTTCGCTGAACGGGTTCCCAAAACATCATTTCACAAAAGGCTGCCGGGTGCCGCGCGCAGGCGCGCTCCGATAGTCTCTGGTGAAGAAGATGCCCTCCACGTATAATTTGTATGAGCTGAACGATCTGCAACACATGCAGCGCAGTCTGGTGGTACCCATCGCCCTTGGCAAAGCCCGGTCCTACCAGCGCGCCACGCAGTGCGGCGATTGCGAAAATCCTGCTCATTCAGCGCTTCCTGTATTGAAACGTGCTTGCATCGCTCCACGGCTTCCACAGGCTGTTTCCCATAGCCATGCAGCAGTTCCGCCGGAACTGCGGATTGGTTCTGTAGTCGATTGGATGCCATTGCCCGGCTCATCTTTCACGGCTCGGAAGCGCCGCAGGGGCGCGATAGCGGCCCGGTGCGCCGCGTCCGCATCATGACCCTGCATAAGAACGAGAGATAGATTTGGATTCAGTCCGCTTGGTAGACTCGCGTAAACTTACGGCTTTCCCCATCTTGGGCCAGAGCCTTCGCAAGTCCTGAATCCTCGATTTTGAACGTGGCGAACTCGGCCAGATCGAGCGTGGCGACGTGCTCGGCTTCCACAGCGGTGCGATCTGCGCGGGCAGCTTGGTCATCATCCGGCGCAGTTGGTCGCCCAGCCCATCGCCCGAGAAGCGCCAGAGCGCGCTTCGTCGCTGACAGACGATAGGCATTGCTGACCTGTCGGACCTGCGGCCCTCGTCCGTCATTGGGCACAGGCTCGAAGCGGCGCAATTAGTCCAGAAAGCCGCGATCGCGCAGCGCCTTCAACGCCTGCACAACAGCATCGCGCAACCGGCGGAGCTTTTCGGTGATGTAGTCCAACGACGGGTCTAGTCGACCGAATTTGAAGTTGACCAGATTGGCGAAGAGGGCCAGCTGTAGCGCGACAATCTGGGTGATCCCACCGAAAATCTTGACGAAAGTCACAGCGCCTCACATCAAAGCCATGCCTATGCGGCAAAGATCCTCAGCTGACCGGATACCCCGGAATGACTGACCCGATGTTGTTGGAGCAGCCGACCGGATGCGTCGGATTGCACAACCCTAGGATGGCCTCTCCGGTGTTATGGGTCACGCGGCAGGTCATCGCGACGCGGCCCACGATCCGCGTGGGATCGGGCGGGGTGGTGATCCCGACCGGTGCGATCCGCATCGTTGCCCCGTTGGTGCCGCCGCGATGGCTTGTTTCTTCGGGTGACGCGCCCGACAGCAGCGCCTCCAGCGCGGCCTATGACGATGGCCCCAGCAGGTTGCGCAGCCCGCGTTCGCGGATCGCCGCCTCCCATGCCATCAAATTGCTAGCCCAGGCAAGATCGTCGAAACTGACCGGATCGGCGATCAGCCGCCGCGCCAGCAGGAGGCATTGTTCGGTGTCGTCGGTCACCTGTCCCGCGATCGGCCCATACAAGACCGGATGCCCGTTGCAGGGCGCGACGAACCCGGTGATCTGGCCATAATGTTGGTGGATGGCGGTGCGGGGCAAACTCTGCACACATAGCCTTTAGCTATGCGACCCCGGAAGAATGGCTCTTTGTGACCAGAGCCACACGCGCCTAGTCTTGTTATGCAGATACGCATGACGACGGCTTCCATTGCTCGCGAGGTTGAATAGGCCTTTCGCAACGTCAGGCGCGAAAAGCATTTGATGCGACGCCCACGTAAGGAGAAAGCATGCCTCCCGCCCAAACCCCTGACGGCACTGAACGGCGCGATCTGGCCGTGGCCTATCGGCTGATCGCGCATTTCCAGCTGGATGACAGCATCTTTACCCATATCTCCGCCCGAGCACCCCGCTCGGAGGGGGACGAAGCCTTCCTGATCAATCCCTATGGCTTGCGCTTTGACGAGGTCACCGCCGACAATCTGGTGAGTGTCGACTTGGAAGGCCAGATCCTGCGCGACAGCTATGGTGCGGGCATCAATGCCGCGGGATTTACCATCCACAGCGCCATCCACGCCGCCCGCCCTGATGCAGCTTGCGTCGTGCATACACATACCGTGGCGGGCGTCGCTATCTCCTCGATGGAGGAGGGGGTCTTGCCGCTGAACCAGTGGTCGCTGCAATTTTATGACCGGCTAGCCTATCACGACTATGAAGGGATTGCGCTGAATCTGGACGAACGGGAACGGCTGGTCGCCGATCTGGGCAATGCCAAAGCGATGATCCTGCGCAATCATGGCCTGCTGGTAGTAGGTGCGAGTGTGGGCGAGGCGTTCACGCTGATGTACAATCTGGAACGCACTTGCCGTGCGCAGCTGGCCATCCTGTCGGCCTCGGGTGGGACGCCCCGCCCGGTGCCGCATGACCTGGCCGAGTTCACGGCCGGGCAATACGAAAAGATGACCGCGTTTCGCGGCGATCCCACCCGCAAAGACCCCGAATGGGAGGCGTATGTCCGCCTGGCGCTGAAAAAATACCCGGATCTGGCAGCATAAGCCGGACCGGGCCCGTCCCAACAAGGAGTGACATGATGAACAAGGTGATAACCCCGCTTGTGCTTGCCGCCGTTCTGACGGCGGCGCCTGCGCTGGCCCAGCAATCCGGTGGCACGCTCAATCTGGTCATCCAGCCGGAACCGCCCAGCCTGATGATGGGACTGGTGCAGAACGGCCCCACGCAGATGGTCGCGGGCGACATCTATGAAAGCCTGCTGCGCTATGACACCGACCTGCAGCCGATGCCGTCGCTGGCGCGCGAATGGGAGGTGTCCGAGGATGGCCTGACCTATACGTTCCATCTGCAGGACGGCGTGACGTGGCACGATGGCGAGGCCTTCACCGCCCATGACGTGGTCTTTTCCGCCGACGTGTTCCTGCGCGAAACTCATCCCCGCCTGCGCGCTACGCTCGAATATGTGGACAGCATCGAGGCCGTCGATGACGCTACCGTCGTCTTTACGCTGACCGAACCCTTCGGCCCGTTTCTTGGCACGTTTGAAGCTGGAACCATGCCGATCATCCCCCGCCACATTTATGAGGGGACCGATTTCGCCAATAACGAGATGAATAACACGCCCATCGGCACCGGTCCGTTCAAGTTTCAGGAGTGGCGTCGAGGCAGCTTCATCCATCTGGTGAAGAACGAGGATTACTATTTGGATGGCCGACCCTATCTGGACGAGGTCTATTACCACGTCATCCCTGATGGCGCGTCGCGCGCCGTGGCCTATGAGACCGGAACGGTGGATGTGCTGCATGGCGGCTCGGTCGAGAATTTCGATGTGCCGCGTCTGTCCGAACTACCCGATACCTGCGTGACCGAAGCTGGTTGGGAATATTTCGGCCCGCACAGCTGGATGTGGATGAACAACCACGAAGGCCCGATGGCCGATCCGAATACACGTCGTGCGGTAATGCATGCATTGGACCGCGAATTTGCGCTGGACGCGCTGTGGAACGGGTTGGGCAAGCTGGCGACGGGTCCGGTGTCATCCTCGACTCGCTTCTACGAACCCGACACGCCGTCCATTGCCTTCGATCCGGAGCTGGCGCGCGAGTATCTGGAACAATCCAGCTATGACGGAGAAACCCTGCAGTTGCTTCCCTTGCCCTATGGCGAGACATGGCAACGTTGGGCCGAGGCCACGCGCCAAAACCTGATCGAGGTCGGCTTTGATGTCGAATTGGTGGCCACCGATGTGGCGGGATGGAACCAGCGTGTCGCGGATTGGGATTTCGATCTGGCCTTCACTTATCTTTATCAGTACGGCGACCCGGCCTTGGGCGTGTCGCGGACCTATGTGGAAAGCAACATCGCCAAGGGCTCGCCCTGGAACAACGTCGCGGGCTATCGCAACCCCGAGGTCGATGCCAAATGGGATCAGGCCGCGCTCAGCGCGTCGGATGACGAACGCCAGACGCTGTACACCGAGATCCAAAACACTATCGTCGAGGACATGCCCGTGGCATGGCTGCTGGAGCTGGGCTTTCCCACCATCCACCGCTGCAACGTCAAGGATTTGGTGACCACCGGCATCGGCATCAATGATGGACTGCGCGACGCCTGGATCGAACAGTGACATCGCCGGGCGGGGCTATGCCCCGCTCGGGCCGTCTTGTCTTCGAACAACGAGGGAGATGTCCGTGATCCGTTTCATTCTGGCCCGTCTGGTCAAGGGTGCCGTCATCCTGCTGGCTATTCTGGTGCTGAACTTCCTGTTAATCCACGCCGCCCCCGGTGATCCGGCCGCCGTCATGGCGGGCGAGGCCGGGGCCACGGACGAACAGTTCATCGCCGATCTGCGCGCGCGCTTTGGACTGGATCAGCCGCTGTCCACGCAGCTGTGGCTGTATATCAAAGGCGCGATTCAGCTGGATCTGGGATACTCGTACCGGCAGGGCATGCCCGTCGCCGATCTGATCTGGGACCGTCTCCCCGCCACTCTACTGCTGACCATGTCGGCCTTTGTTCTCTCAATCATGCTGGGGGTGGCTGCAGGCGTGCTGGCGGCCTCGCGTCAGGGGGGCTGGGGTGACACGATAATCTCGACCGTGGCGATGATCTTTTACGCCACGCCGCTGTTCTGGATCGCCCTGATGGCGTCGCTGCTGTTCTCGGTCGTGCTGGGATGGCTGCCAGGTTTTGGCTATGAGACCATCGGGGCGAACTACACCGGCATGGCGCGGGTGCTGGATATCGGGCGGCATCTGATCCTGCCTGCCACCACCTTGGGGCTGTTCTTCACCGCCGTCTATATGCGTATGACCCGCGCCTCGATGCTGGAGGTGTCGCGGCTGGACTTCGTCAAGACCGCCCGCGCCAAGGGCCTGCGCCCCGGCATCATCCAGCGCCGTCACATCCTGCGCAATGCGCTGTTGCCGGTGATCACATTGGCGGGGTTGCAGGCAGGCCAGATCGTCGGCGGTGCTGTGCTGACCGAAACCGTCTTCGCATGGCCCGGCATCGGCCGCCTGATGTTCGAGGCGATCAGCCAGCGGGATTACAACGTGCTGCTGGGAGTATTCTTCGTCTCGGCGGCAATGGTGCTGCTGTTCAACCTGATCACGGACATCCTGTATGTTATCGTCGATCCACGCATAAGGATCGGGTCATGAAAAAAGGTTTTAGACGGTTCGCCCGCAATCGCGGTGCCCTGATCGGGCTGGTGATCCTAAGCTTTGTGATCGCGGTTGCGGCTTTGGGTCCTCTGATCTATTCCGAAAGCCCATGGCGCATGGTGCAGCGGCCCTTCCTGCCGCCCTTTACCGCGCCGGGCCTGCCTCTGGGCACCGATGCGCTTGGCCGCGATGTGCTGGCGGGACTGATCCATGGCGCGCGTGTGTCGCTGATGGTGGGCCTTGTGTCCACCGCGGTGGCGCTGCTGATCGGGTTGCCGGTGGGCGCGCTGGCCGGGTATTTCGGGGGCTGGGTCGATGACGCGTTGATGCGCTTTACCGAATTCTTCCAGACGATCCCCAGCTTCGCACTAGCCATCGTACTGCTGGCGATTTTTCAGCCCAGTCTGTTCTATATCATCCTGTCAATCGCCATCGTGAGCTGGCCCCCCGTCGCCCGTCTGGTGCGCGGTGAGGTTCTGTCGCTGCGCTCGCGCGAATATGTCGAGGCGGCGGTATTGTCGGGGCAGGGCACATGGCAGATCATCACCCGGCAAGTGCTGCCGAACGCAGTGTCGCCGATTATCGTTCTGGCATCCTTAATGGTGGCGACCGCGATTTTGTTGGAAAGCTCGCTGTCTTTCCTGGGGCTGGGCGATCCCAACGTGATGTCATGGGGGTATATGATCGGTGCCGCGCGGACGGTGTTGCGCACGGCATGGTGGCTAACCTTCATTCCAGGCATCGCGATCTTACTGTCGGTCCTGGCGCTGAACTTGATCGGCGAGGGGCTGAACGATGCCCTGAACCCCCGGCTGGCGAGGAAGGGCGAATGAACGTTCTGGAAATCCGCGATCTGGACATCGCGCTGCCCAAAGGCGCCGACCGCCCCTACGCGGTGCAGGATGTCAGCTTCGATCTGGCGGCGGGCGAGATCCTGTGCATCGTCGGCGAATCCGGCTCGGGCAAATCCATGTCGGCCAATGCACTGATGGGGCTGCTGCCCGAAGGGGTGCACCCGGTCAAGGGCCGCATCACCTATCAGGAACGCGACCTGCTGCAGACCAGCGAAGAGGACATGCGCGCCCTGCGCGGCCGCCACATCGGCATGATCTTTCAGGAACCGTTGTCGGCGCTGAATCCGCTGATGCGCATCGGCGCCCAGATATCCGAGGTGTTCGAGGCGCATGGGCTTTTGACCCCCGCCGCCCGTCAGTCCCGCGCGCTGGAACTGCTGGCCGAGGTCGGCCTGCCCGACCCCGCCAAGGCCATCCGCGCCTATCCCTTCCAGCTGTCGGGCGGGCAGCGCCAGCGCGTTATGATCGCCATGGCTTTGGCATTGGAGCCCAAGATCCTAATCGCGGATGAACCCACCACGGCGCTGGACGTCACCACGCAGGCCCAGATCCTGCAGCTGATCGAGGATCTGCGCCGTAAGCGGAACATGGCGGTGATCTTCATCACCCATGATTTCGGCGTCGTAGCAGATATTGCCGACCGGGTGATCGTCATGCAGCAGGGCCTGATCGTGGAACAGGGCGCGATGGATGACGTCCTGCTGCGCGCCCGCCACCCCTATACGCAAAAACTGATCCGGGCCATTCCCGGCATCGGCGGCGAGCCCAAGCAGGACATGCAGGGCACCCCGGCCATCCTGCGGGTGAAGGCGCTGAACAAGACTTACACGACCGGCGGCGGGCTGTTTTCCGCGCCCCGCGTTGTGCATGCGTTGAACGACGTGACCTTCGATCTGCATACGGGCGAAACCATCGGGATCGTGGGTGAATCGGGGTCCGGAAAATCCACCGCCGGGCGCTGCCTTGTGCGGCTGGTTACGCCCGACAGCGGCTCGGTCGAGATGGGGGGCGTGGACATGGCCTCCCTGAAGGGTGCGGATCTGCGGAACAACCGACGGCGCATCCAGATGATCTTTCAGGATCCCTATTCCTCACTGAACCCGCGCGCCACCATCGGGCGAATATTGACCGAGGGGCCGGTCGCTTACGGCACTCCCAAGGCTGACGCGCTGGTGCGGGCGCGCGAGTTGCTTGCGTTGGTCGGGCTGGACCCCTCGGCGGTCACCCGCTACCCGCACGAGTTCTCCGGCGGGCAGCGCCAGCGCATCGGCATCGCCCGGGCATTGGCGCTTGAACCCGACATCATCATCGCGGACGAGGCCGTCTCGGCGCTGGACGTGTCGATTCAGGCGCAAGTTCTAGATCTGCTAGCCGGTCTGAAACGCAAGCTGAACTTGTCGATGCTGTTCATCACCCATGATCTGCGGGTGGCGGCGCAGGTCTGCGACCGCATCATCGTCATGCAGCAGGGCAGGGTGGTTGAGATGGGCCCCGCCGACAGGGTTTTAACGGATCCCGCCCATGCCTATACCCGGGCCCTGCTGCAGGCCATTCCCGGGCGTAATTACGAACGCGCCTTGAAAGAATCCATCGGAGCCAGCTCATGACAGACCTGCATGACCGCATCCTAGCTGCCGTCGAGGCGGGGTTTCAGGCGCAGATCGCCCTTACCCAGGACCTCATCGCTTTGCCTTCTCGACGTAATGCCGAACACGAAGCGCAACGCTTCATGGCCGCGACACTGACGGCGCGCGGCTATCAGATTGACGAGGTCGCGACCGACCCCGACGCCATCCGCGACCATCCAGGCTTTTCACCGATCTCGGAACATGCCTCGACCGCGCCCAACATCGTCGCCACGCATGAACCGAGACAGGTGGCGGGCCGGTCGCTGATCCTGAACGGCCATGTCGATGTGGTCCCCGAGGGGCCGCACGAGATGTGGTCCCGCCATCCCTATGACCCGTGGCGGCAGGGCGACTGGCTGTATGGCCGGGGCAGCGGCGACATGAAGGCCGGGCTGATCGCCTGCGTGGCGGCGCTGGACGCGCTGCGCAGCCTTGGCCTGCAACCCGCCGCCCGCGTACATATCCAAAGCGTGGTCGAAGAGGAATGCACCGGCAACGGCGCGTTGGCCTGTCTGGTGGCGGGCTATACCGCCGAGGCCGCGATCATCCCCGAACCCGAAGATGAATGTCTGGTCCGCGCCAATTGCGGCGTGCTGTGGTTCGAAGTGGCGATTGCGGGCCAGCCCGTCCATGTGCGCGAGGCTGGCACCGGCGCCAATGCCATCGACGCGGCCTCCCGCGTGATCGCCAGCCTGCGTAAGATCGAGGCGCGCTGGAACGCCGAGGCGCCCCAGCACGAACATTTCCGTGACATGGCGCATCCGATCAACTTTAACGTCGGCCAGATAGAGGGCGGGGACTGGGCCTCGACCGTGGCCGCATGGTGCAAGATGCAATGCCGCATCGCCATCTATCCCGGCGACGACCCTGCTGTTCGCGCCGCCGAGATCGAGGGCCATCTGCGGCAGGATCTGGCCGACGATCCCTATCTATCTTCGAACCCGCCACAGGTGAATTGGAACGGTTTTTTCGCCCGCGGCTATGTGCTGGAAGAGGGATCGGATGCCGAGGACACGCTGCGCCGCGCCCATCTGACCGCCGCCAGCGCGCCGCTGCAGTCACTGACCACGCCTGGCTATCTGGATGGACGGGTCTTCGTGATCTATGGCGACATGCCTTGTCTGGTCTATGGCCCGGTGTCCGAGGCCATCCACGGGTTCAACGAACGCGTCAGCCTGTCCTCGGTCCAGCGCGTGACGGGGGCGATTGCGCTGTTCATTGCCGAATGGTGCGGGCTGGAGGCTGTCGATGACGACCAGCCTTGAGCCGATCGCGGGTGTCTATCTGTGCGACATGCTGGATCTGGAAACGCTGTTTGCCCCATCGCTGGCTCGCCTGCCGCAGTTGCGCATGTATCGTCCGGACGCGGTGCCCGATGCGGCCGAAATCCGGCTGGCCATCGCCTATCGCCCGGCGCAGGCGGCCTTTCTGCCGTTTTCCCGCCTGCAGCTAGTGCAATCCATCGCGGCGGGGGTGGATGGGATTCTAGGCAACCCCTCGCTGCCGCCCGACATTCCCGTGGCGCGGGTCCGGGACCCCGAACAGGCCGCGATCATGGCAGGCTTCGCTGTCTGGCACGTGATCTGGCATCACCGCCGGATGGGCCATTACCTGAAGGCTGCGCAGGCGTATCGATGGGACCGGATCAGCTTTGCTGGGCTCAAGGCGCCTTCGGCGACCGTGGTGGGGGTTTTGGGCTATGGTACCATGGGGCGCGCCGTGGCCGAGGCCGTGGCGCAGCTGGGCTTTGATGTGCGCGCCGCGACCCTGACCCCACGCCAAGATCAGGGAGCCATCCCGCTGATCACCGGGCCCCATGCTCCGCGCCGTCTCGCGGCACAGTGTGATATTGTGATAAACCTACTGCCACTGACGCCCGACACCCGAAGCATGATCGACGCCGGCTTTCTGGCCGCGATGCCGCAGGGCGCCGTCCTGATCCATCTAGGCCGCGGAGAGCAACTGGTCGAGCCCGCATTGCTGGACATGCTGGACCGTGGTCACCTTTCCGGCGCCTCGCTGGATGTCTTCGCGACCGAGCCGCTGCCCGCAGACCACCCGTTCTGGAACCATCCCAATGTCGTCGTCACCCCACACGAGGCCAGCGTGTTACCCGCTTCGGCCGTCGTGGACGCGCTGGAACGATCTTTGGCCGATCTGCGCGCGGGCGTGACCCCGCGCACGGCGGTCGACCGCATCAAGGGATACTGATCCGATGAAAGCCATCTTCGACCCCCGCCAGCTGAACCACGCCCCAATGGAGTATTTCCGGCGCGGCGCAACCATGCCCCATCCCGAACAGCCCCTGCGCGCCATCCTGATCCGCGACATGCTGCTGGCTCATGATTTTCCGGTTGAGGCGCCTCGCGATCACGGTCTGGGCCCGATCTGCGCGGTCCATGAACCGGACTATGTGGCGTTCTTTCAGGATGCCCATACCCGCTTCCGAGCCGATATGGGCGACGGTCCGATTGCCGTGCCCACCACCCATCCCGGCGCCCGGCGCGGACGCTGCCCGGGCGATATTCACGGCGCGATGGGCTGGTGGATGACCGACACCTCGACGCCGCTGACTGAAGGTACGTGGGACGCGATCTATTGGTCCGCCCAGACTGCCATCGAGGCCGCCGCCCGCGTCATCGACGGCACGCCTATGGTCTATGCCCTGTCCCGCCCGCCGGGGCATCACGCGATGGTCGCAGGCGCGAATGGATTCTGCTTTTTCAACAATGCCTGCATCGCCGCGCAGCATCTGACGCAGCGATGGCCCCGCGTCGCGCTGCTGGACATCGACGTGCACACCGGCAACGGATCGCTGGATATCCTTTACGACCGGGGCGATATCTTTTTCGCCTCGCTGCATCCCGACCCGGCGGTCTATCCGACCTTCTATCTGGGTCACGAGGATGAAACCGGGGCAGGGCAGGGGGCGGGCACCTGTCGCAATTTCGTGCTGCCGATGGGGGCCTCGCAGGATCAAGTGCTGGCGCGTCTAGATCAGGCCTTGGCCGCGATCGGCGATTTCGACGCGCAGGCGCTGGTCGTGTCCCTGGGTTTCGACATGGCGGCGGATGACCCGCTGGCCGCCGTCAATGTCTATCCCGACGGCTTCGCCGAGATGGCACGCCGCATCACCGCGCTGCGCCTGCCTACCGTGCTTGTGCAGGAGGGCGGCTATTTGGGGCCGTCGCTGGCCGAAAACGCCCGTTCTTTCCTCACCTCCTGTCGGACCCACTTGGAATGATGGGCTCAGGGGCAGCCACGCTTGACTTGGACCGGGGAAGTGATGAGCGTTCCGCCATGGGTCGCCTTTCACATCTGCACAAGCTGCTGGCCGAGGATCACCCCCTTCCCCGGGGCCGGCTGTCGAACTGGGGCATGCTGCGGACCTTCCACTATATCGCCAGCGAGGGCAGCATCACCGGCGCCGCGCGGCGTCTGGCGATCAGCCAGCCGTCGGTCAGCGCGGCGCTGCAGCGGCTGGAGGATGTGCTGGACCATCAGTTGGTCGAACGCGGCGCGCGGCGCATCACGCTGACCCGCCACGGTCAGATCCTGTTTGCCGAAACGCAGCGCATCTTCCGTGCCGTGCAGCGGGCCGAGGAACGCCTACGCTTCGATGGCGGCAGCTTGACCGGGCAGCTGCGCATTCAGGTGGTCACCGGCAGCGCCAGCGGGCTGTTCAACGACGCACTGCGTCTGATGCATCAGCGTCAGCCGGGGGTGAATTTCCGCATCGATGTGGCCTCGTCGCACAAGATCGTGCGCAACGTGGCCGAACAGGTGGTGCCCTTCGGCGTCTGCCTAATGGTGCAGCCCGCGCCGGGGCTGGACTGCCGCCTGATCCTGCGCGCGGAATACGGCATCTTTTGCGGGCGCGAACACCGGCTGTTTGGGGCGACCGACGTCACCCTGTCCGATCTGCGCGAGGAAGGCTATATCGGCTTTGCCTGCTCCGAGGAAGGCGATGCACCCGAACCACTGATCACCCTGCGCAACAGCCATGGTCTGGGCCACAACATCCGCGGCAACAGCGCCGATTTTGCCGAGGTGTGCCGCATGGTCGTGGCGGGTCTGGGCATCACCATCCTGCCGCTGGCCACGGTGCGCCAGACCCTGCGCGACCATCAGTTGTGGCAATTCCCGATCAAGGATTGCCGGCTACGGGCCGATCTTTATTTCGTGTCGAACCCGCAGGCGCAGCACGCCCCGGCCGAGCAGGCCTTCCTTGAGGTCATGGAGAGCGTGATCGCCGCCGCCCCCGATGCCATCATCACCATCTGAACCAGAGACAGCCCTCATGACCGCAGACCTTCTGGCCCGCCGCGCGCGGCTGATGGGGCCGAACGTGCCCACCTTTTACGCCGACCCCGTGCATATCGTGCGTGGAGAGGGCGTTTGGCTGTGGGGAGCGGACGGCACCCGCTATCTGGATTGCTACAACAACGTGCCGCATGTGGGGCATTGTCATCCGCATGTGGTCCAGGCCATCGCGGCGCAGGCCGCCGTCCTGAACACCCATACCCGCTATCTGCACGATCTGGTACTGGACTATATTGAACAGCTATCTGCGACCCTTGGGCATGGTCTGGATCAGACGATCATGGTCTGCACTGGGTCCGAGGCCAATGACATCGCCCTGCGCATGGCGCAGGCAGTGACGGGCCGGACCGGGATCATCGCCACCGACAACACCTATCACGGCAACACCTCGGCGGTCAGCGTACTGTCCACCCGGCGCCCGCCCATCGGCGGCTATCCCGATCATGTCCGGCTCGTGCCCGCCCCCGATACGCTGCGCCCGGTGGGCGGCAGTCTGGAGGGGCAGGCACAAGCCTTCGGCGATCACGTCGCCCGCGCGATCCGCGACTTGCAGGACAGCGGCCACGGGTTTTCCGCAATGATGATCTGTCCGGTCTTTGCCAACGAGGGCATCCCCGCCATCGCCCCCGGCTTTCTGGACCCGGCGCTGCAGGTGGTGCGCGCGGCGGGGGGGCTGCTGCTGGTCGATGAGGTCCAGCCCGGTTTCGGGCGCAGCGGTGCCCAGTTCTGGGGCCATGAGTGGCTGGGAGTGGCCCCCGATGTGGTGACGGTGGGCAAGCCCATGGCCAATGGCCACCCGGTCGCGGCGGTGGTCGCACGTCCCGACATCATGGCCGAGTTCCGCAATGCCTTCGGCTATTTCAACACCTTCGGCGGCAATCCCGTCTCGGCGGCGGCCTGCCTTGCAACGCTGCATGTCATCCGCACCGAAGGTCTGCAGCAGCGTGCGGCGATGGTCAGCGCGCATCTGTCCGCCCGCCTGCGCGCCCTGCGACACCCTCTGCTGGCCGAGGTCCGCGCGGCGGGTCTGTTCTTCGCCGCCGAATTCGTGCTGGACGCCGAGATGACCCCTGCCAGCGCTTTTACCGAACGGCTAGTAGAACGGCTGGTGGCGCGCGGCTTTCTGCTCAACCGCATCGGGCGGCACGGAAACGCGCTAAAGATCCGACCCCCGATGCCCTTTTCCATCGAGAATGCCGATATGCTGATGGATGCCCTGACCGAGGAACTGGCCCTTGTGCCGGTCGATGCGCCATGAACGATGCCGAGGCCCTGATGCAGGCCCAGCAGGCGGCCGCGGCATGGGGCGCGACTGATATGCCGCGGCTCATCCGCAACCGCGAAAACGCGGTGTTTTCCATTACCACCCCGCAGGGGCGCGGCGCCCTGCGCCTACATCGCCCCGGATATCAGTCCGACGCGGCGATCCGTTCCGAGCTGTGGTGGTGCGAGGCCCTGGCCCGCGTCGGTGCCTCCGTACCAAAGGCTCTGCGCACGCGCGACGGCACCCTGCTACACCACCTGCCGGACGGGCGTCGCGCGTCGCTGATCGGGTGGGTCGAGGGCGATCTCATGGGCGAGGGCGGCGTGCCCCTGTCCGGCGACCGCGCGGCGCACGCCGACCTGCATCGCCGCTTGGGCGCCCTGCTGGCACAGGTACATCGCGCGACGGATGCGCTGAGCCTGCCAGGTGATTTCAGCCGCCCACGGTGGGACATTCCTGGCCTTCTGGGAGAGGCGCCGCTGTGGGGCCGGTTCTGGGATCACCCGCAGCTGAGCGCCGATGAAAGCCGGCGCATGTCCAACATCCGCGCCGCCTGCCGCGACCGGCTGCAGGACTATGCCGCGACCGGGCCGGATACCGGCCTCATCCACGCCGATGTCCTACGCGAGAATGTCTTGCTGGGCGATCACATGACGCTGATCGATTTCGACGACAGCGGCTTTGGCTTTCGCCTTTATGATCTGGGCACCGTCCTGTCGCAGACTCTGTCCGAGCCACACTCCGATGCAATCCGCAACGGGCTGGTTAGCGGCTATGGAACGCTTGGCCCGGCGGATCTGGACATGCTGGCGGTCTTTACCCTGCTGCGGACGCTGGCCTCGGTCGGCTGGACGATGGGGCGGGTGCCGCCCGGCGATCCGCGCCACCGTGCCTATATCGACCGCGCCTTTCTGGCGGCGGAGCGGGCCCTGTGATGGCGCCTTGCGCGCAGTCGTGGGCGCTTACCAATGGCCGCTACGGCCTATGCGATTTGCATTGTGGCCGGAATGGTCGGCCATATCCTGACCAAATTATTCGGTTCCGATTTCGGCCCTTACAGGAGGTTGCCCATGCTGAAATATTGCCTGCTGACCGGGGCTAGCCGGGGCATTGGACATGCCACCGTCAAGGTCCTGCAAGCCGAAGGTTGGCGCGTCCTGACAGTGTCCCGCCAGTCTTTCTCGGACGAATGCCGCTGGCCCATGGCGCGCGAAAGCCACATTCAGGCCGATCTGGCGGATCTGGCGGCCATCCCCGCCCTCGCCGCCGAGGTCCGGTCGCGACTGGCGGGCGGGCAGCTAGCCGCGCTGGTAAACAATGCGGGCATCTCGCCCAAGGGCAAGGGCGGCGGCCGCTTGGGCGTGTCCCAGACCGGGGTGGATATCTGGTCGCAGGTGCTGAACGTCAATCTGGTCTCGATCGCGCTGCTGGTCCGCGAATTGCTGCCCGAACTAACCCTTGCCAAGGGCTCGATCGTCAACGTGACCTCGATCGCTGGATCGCGGGTGCATCCTTTCGCAGGCACAGCCTATGCGGCGTCCAAGGCTGGGCTGGCCGCCCTGACGCGCGAGCTGGCGCATGAGTTCGGCCCGCGCGGCGTCCGCGCCAATGCCATCTCTCCGGGCGAGATCTCGACTTCGATCGTGTCGCCCGGCACCGACGGTCTGGTCCAGCGCGAGGTGCCGCTGCAGCGTCTCGGCACCGCCGAAGAAGTCGCCCGCACAATCCATTTCCTTTGCACCGACGCCGCCGCATATATCAACGGGGCCGAGATCCACATTAACGGTGGCCAGCATGCCTGACCGCACCTTCGCTCCCTCTATTGGCCACCGAACGATCACGCACCAACCCGACAGGACTTTTCCATGACCCATCTTCCCAATTCCGTGCAGGGCCGCGATCTGAAGTACCTGCTGCATCCCGTGACCAATGCCCGCGCCCATGAAAAGCACGGACCTTTGATCATCACCCGGGGCGAGGGTGTCCGCGTCTTTGACGATACCGGCAAGGATTACATCGAAGGGCTTGCCGGATTGTGGAGTGTGGCGCTTGGCTTTTCCGAACAGCGGTTGGTGGATGCGGCGATCCGCCAGATGCAGCAGCTGCCCTATATGCATCTGTTCGCCTCCAAAGGACACGAGCCGTCGGTCCTGTTGGCCGAAAAGCTGGTGCAGATGACCCCGGACGGTCTAGACCGCGTGCATTTCACCAATTCGGGGTCCGAGGCAAACGACACCGTCATCAAGATGGTCTGGTTTTACAACAATGCGATTGGCCGACCCGAAAAGAAGAAGTTTATCGGGCGCATCAAGGGTTATCACGGGATCACCATTGCCGCGGGGTCGCTAACCGGGCTTCCAGCCAATCACAAGGGGTTCGATCTGCCGCTTGATTTCGCCCGCCATGTCTCGACCCCGCATTTCTGGCGCTTTGGAGAGGAGGGCGAGACCGAGGACCAGTTCTCGGATCGTCTGGCCACCGAGTTAGAGGAGATGATCCTGACCGAAGGCCCTGACTCGGTCGCGGCTTTTATCGGAGAGCCTCTGATGGGCGCGGGCGGCGTGATCGTACCGCCGCGCGGCTACTGGGACAAGGTTCAGACGGTCTGCCGCAAATACGATGTACTGATCGTCGCCGATGAGGTCATAAATGGCTTTGGCCGTACCGGGCGGATGTTTGCCTGCGAAACGTATGGGATCAAACCCGACGTCCTTGTCCTGTCCAAGCAGATCACATCATCCTATCAGCCGCTAGCGGCAGTAGTGTTTAGCGATGCGATCTATCAGGGGATCGCCGACGGGTCCGACAGGCTGGGCACATTCGGGCATGGCTATACGACCTCGGGACATCCGGTTGCGACCGCCGTTGGGCTGGAATGCATTTCCATCATCGAAGAGCGTGACCTCGTCTCAAATGCCGCTCGCATGGGTCAGATCCTGCGCAAGGGGCTCGCCCGATATGCCGATCACCCGATGGTGGGCGAGGTGCGCGGCGCAGGGCTGATCGCAGCTGTCGAATTCGTGTCGGACAAGACCAGCAAGGCAGGGTTCGAACCGGTGGGCCTTGCTGCGCAGGCGGTGGTGACGGCCTGCCAGGCCCATGGCCTGATCCTGCGCGTGTCAGGCGAGGCGGTGTGTTTTTGCCCGCCCATGATCATTACCGAGGAAGAGGTGCGTGATCTGCTGCACCGCTTCGATCTTGCCATGAACGACGCCTTTGCCATGATCGCCGCGTGACCGTCGGCGGGCGATCCGAGGCGTGACGCCTGACAGCATCGGCGCGCCTCAGACTTCATACGTCGGGCGCAAATCGGCGCTTAGGATCGTACCGCTGTCTGAGAGGTGGTCGCAGGAATTTGGACCAGTCGCTAAGCTTTGCCAATTGACGAAGGACTGATCTGTATGACGGAACGGAAGCGCTATTCGTCTGAGTTCAGCGCAAAGGTGGCGTTGAAAGCCACCCGCGAAGAACTGACGACTGCCGAGCTGGAGAGTGTCCGAGCTTCTGTGTATCGGTGATTTGGTTCATGCTTCCTGAGAGAAGCAAGGACGATGACGATTTCGAACGGCGGGCGTTTTCCCGTAAAACACGGGGATCTGGAGCTTCTACATCTTCTGCAATTATCCACTCCGCAACATAGGGAGGGCCGTCGCTACCAGGAACCGCATGACAAGTAGTAAGGGAATATCTGGTCTCATCGACCATATCCTTTTAATCAAGGCGAGTCTTAGCTTTGCATGGCTCTACGCGATGGCTATTTGGTTCAGGCTGAACAACGCTGCCCATGAGCGAGATAGCCGTTTTCTGTCCTGATCACTTGCAAGATAGCGGCGAGAATGAAGGCCAGCAAAGCCCTGAGGTGGGCCAGGATCTTGCGGATGTTATGGCCGCAGCCGCAGAGCACGGCGAAGATGGCGTCCCCGGACGTGCCCTTCAGCGGGCAGCGGGATAAGCGTCCGTCTGTCTTCATATGTCCGATCTCGGGCTCGATGGCGCTGCGTCGCCTCAGCAGCGCTTTCAGCTTTTGCGTCAGGCCGCGGCGGGTGCCGCTGATCAGCACCTTCGTTTCCAACACCCCATGGCCGCGATACCCGCGGTCCACGACCGCCAGATCCGGGATCTGACCGGTCAGGATCGCAACCTGCTCCAGCGCTTCGGGCAGGGTGTGGCCATCGTAAGGATTGCCCGGCAGGGCACGCATGCCCACGACAAAGCCCTCGTCGATGGTGGTGGCCAGACTGACCTTGGTGCCGAACTCATAGCGCTTGCGTGCCTTGCCCTTGGAGATGCAATCGACCTCGGGCTCATGCAGGGCGTAGATCTTGCCGTGGCTTTTTGGGGACTGATGCAGCAGACGACCGACGAGCACGAGAGTGTCCAGAACCCGTTCGCGGAAGGGCCCCTCCGCAATCCCGTCCAACTGCCGGCGAATATCCCGCAGGACACGACCGGTGTATCCCTTCAGCTGTTTCAGAGCCTTGCCCATGCGTTTGAACTGCCTGGCATGGGCGTAGCGCCCAATCCGCACCGCCAGGCGCGGGGCCAGGCGGTTGTAGTTCTGCCGCAACGTGATCCCGCCTTCATTGGCGAGGGCGACAAGCTTTCCACGTGCGGTCTCATACAAGCGCGCATCGGTCGGGTGGGCGATGTTCTTTTCCATAACCGTGGTATCGACGGATATGCGCGACAGGCTGCGGTCATCGACTGTCCTTGACGCCCGCCCGGCCTCGATCGTCTTGGTCAGCAGCCACTCGGCTCCTTCCTCTCCGATCCGCTTGCGCCACCGGGTCAGGGAGGACGGGTCGATCGGCAGGCGGTGCTGGAAGAAGACCTCGCCGGTGAAATGCTGGTAGTAAGGGTTCTCGACCCAACGATCGACGACGGCCTCGTCAGACAGCCGATAGGCATGCTGAAGATACAGCAGACCCGCCACCAGCCGCGGCGATGTGGCCGGCCGTCCTGTCGGGGACGGAAAGAAACCCGCCCATTCGGTCTCGAAGAACTCCCAGTCAATCAGCGCAGCAAGTTTCGCCAGTTCATGGCGCAGATCGATCATGTCGGTCAGGCGGGGACGCAGGAGATCATCCTGCTCTTCAGTGCGCAAACGAGGCTTCATCACAGCTCCGAAAATTCGCAAGGTTTCGAGTATCAGCATACGAAACCTTGCAATTCCCCGCTACCGCTTCGGCACTTTCATCAATAAAATTCAGATGGTTCAGAGTTGTTCAGGTCGAACTATTTGGTGGCTTTATATTACCAGCAGTCTGATCTGGAACGTCGCTGCCGGGTCACACGGCTAAGCACCCGGCACCGGACAGAACAGCTGCATCCGCGCCCTTTGTCCCTACGAGCATTGCCAGCGCCCATGGCTTTCCGCTCCAGGCCGATGGAAAGCTGATTGCGCAGCCATCCACCAAGTTGACCAGCGAAGTATTGCGCAGCATGGCCGCGTTTAGGCGGTCAAAGTCGGCCTCGACCTCGTCGATGCGAGGCGGCATCATCTGCAGTGTCGGCGCCAGCATTGCGTCATGGCCCGCCATCTGGTCCTCAAAATGCGCTGAAATCTCCGCCCGCCCGGCATAGGCGTCGTCGATCTGGTTTTTAGAAAGCGTTTCTGCAAAGCGGATGCGCGACAGCACGCGAGGATCGCCCAAGTCCGCCAGCCGCTTTAGATCCCCGGCATAGATCTCGTGCGCCTCGACCGCGACGATGATGCGGTTCAGGCCGACAGCAGCGCCGATCCTGGTAGCATCGACGGGCGACAGGCGGTGTCCCATGGCCCGGAGACGGGTCTGCTCTGCATCGAACCACGCGGCAATCTCCGGGGAAAGGTCGTTGGTAAAGCCGCCATGAGGCACTGCCAATGTCAACGACCGTTCAGCTGGGGCGGGCAGGGGTGAACCGGCCATCGTCACCAGCACTCGGTGCAGGGTGGCGTGATCGCACGCCATCGGGCCGGGCGTGTCATAGCTGGGTGCCAGCGGATGAACGCCGGCGTCCGGTATCAGGCCCTGACTGGGCTTCATCCCCCAGATGCCATTGGCCGCCGCCGGGATGCGCAGGGAGCCGCCGGTATCGGTGCCGATGGCGGCATCGGTCAGCCTAAGCGCTACCCCCACTGCGCCACCAGAGGACGAACCGCCGGGGATCACGCCATGAGCCAGCGCGCTGGAGGGGGTGCCATGATGGGGGTTCAGTCCCACCCCGGAATAGGCGAACTCCGACATGGAGGTGCGCCCGAACATGACCGCGCCCGCCGCGCGCAGTCGCGCGACGGCAACTGCATCGGCAGTGGCAGGCGCACGATCCGCCAGCAGCAGGGACCCGGCGCTGGTAATCTGGCCAGCCTCGTCGAACAGGTCTTTGACCGAGATCAGCGTACCCAGCAGGGGCAGATCCTCCCCCGAATCATGACGCGATTGCTGGCGCTGCGCCTCGGCGCGGATGCGGTTGGGGTCGAAAGCCACGAAGATGGCGCGAAGCTGTCCTTCGGGCATCGCCATGACGCGCGCGATAGCGGTGTCAATCTTGGTAGCAAGCGCGCTCATGCGACCTCAGCGAGGGTCACAGTGGCATATTCATGGCTGATGCTGCGACCGGTGGTGGGGTCGGACATTGCCATGCGGAACCGGCTGGCCGGGCGCACGCCGCCTTTGGCACCAAAGGTGCCGCACATCATCGCCACGGCGCCGTCTCTTGCCAGACTATCCAGTCCAGCCGCCGTGATTAGATCGCCCAGAGGCCGTATAGCGGAGAGGCTGCCTTGCTGATACGGCACCCAAGACCCATCCTCGTCGATCCAGCTTTCCAGAACGATCTGGTCCAGACGGTCGGCGACACTGTCCCAGTCCCACAACTGGGCCGCGCAGGGCTTGGCGCAAATCTGCTTGGACAGGGCCACAGAATGCGCCTCCAAGGTGCGGTCGGTGTGATCGGATCCAAGGCCTAGCCACTGCCGGCCACCCGCCTGCACCACAAGTGGCTCGACCTCACCTGAACTGCCGGTGCCCACCACCTCGATCCGAGGCGATTGAGTCAGCAACGCGCTTGCGGCGCGATAAAACAGCGGTGTGGTCGAGGGGGGTGTGACCCCGATCGCAGCCAGCTCGTCGATATGGTGCTGGATCGCGGCTTGATCGCGGCCGGTCCATCCGGCGACAACGAGGTGGGACAGTTCGAGATCCAGCCATTGGCCATTGCAGGTAAAGCGCATGGGTCAGTCCTTTCAGAAGGCAGAGGGCAGCCACAGCGCCAGTCCGGGCACCGCAATCAGCGCGGCGACCATCAGGGCCATGACCAGAACATAAGGAATGACGCCCATGATGACGTCATTGATGGATCCGCTTTTGCGCGCGCCCTGAACCACGAACAGATTCAAGCCGACAGGGGGCGTGATCAGTGCCATTTCGACCAGGACGATCATCAGGATGCCGAACCAGACCTTGTCATAGCCAAGCCCCGCCATGATGGGTACGACAATGGGGATTGTGGCGACCATCAGGGCCAAGGTCTCGATAAAGAAGCCCAGTACAACATAGAGGGCGATCACCAGCATCAACGTGCCAAAGGGAGACAGGCCCGACCCGCCGATCAGCGCAGACAGTTGCCGCCCGAGGCCTGCCGAAGTCATTGCAAAGTTCAGGAAATACGCCCCCACGATCACCAGCATGATCATCGCGGAAATGCGGATCGTTCCCTCCAGCGCCTCACCTATTGACCGCAGCGTCAGCCCGTCGCCGAACGCAGCGATTACGGCGGCCATGGCAACCCCGATGGCGGCCGATTCCGTGGGTGTGGCCCAGCCTGCATAGATGGACCCGATGACTACGCCGAAGAGGACGATGATAGGCAGCAGCTGTCCCAGACTGCGGACGCGTTCCGACCATTGAAAGCTGCGCGACGGTCCGCCAAGCGCGGGGCGTACGATGCAGATGGCGGCGGTAATGACAATGAAGCCCAATGCCAGAAGCAGCCCCGGGATCAGCCCGGCAAGAAACAGCTGCGGGATCGAAGTTTCGGTCAGAAACCCATAGACGATCAGATTGATCGAGGGCGGGATCATGATGCCCAACGTGCCGCCCGCGGCGATTGCCCCAGAAAACAGGCGCGGATCGTAATTCAGCCGCTCCGCCTGCGGCATGGCGACCGTGGCGACCGTCGCGGCGGTCGCCACGGATGACCCTGAGGTAGCGGAGAACATCGTGGCCGTGGCGATATTGGCATGGACCAGCCCGCCCGGCAGCCAGGACAGCCATTTGTCCAGCGCCGCATAAGTGCGTTCGGCCACACCGCCGCGGACCAGAATTTCGCCCAAGAGTACGAAGAGCGGGATGGCGATCAGGGTGCTGGAAGCCGAGGACGACCAGACCATCTGCCCCATCCCGCGCAGCAGGGGAAAGGCAGAATAGAATTCGCTGACCCCGACGCCTAGAAGGAACAGCACGATCCCCACGGGGATCGACAGGGCCATCAGCCCCAGCAATGAGATTGCGACGGACCAGATCACAGTTCCACCTCCGATCCGATGCCTATAGTGGCGTCGAGCGCCTCTCGGCGCCCGGCGACGAGATAAGCCAGTGCGATCAGCGTCAGGGCGGTGGCGGTCAAGGCGAACCACAGCCAGCCGGCGAACCAGATGCCCTGCGGAATCCATAAGGGCGTTTCCAGCGGCGTGTTGGCGCGCGATCCCTGTTCCAGCGTGCGGGCCAGAACCGGCCAGCTTTGAAAGGCGACCAGCAGAACGATTGCATTGGTGACAATCATCGCAAGGATGTCCATCGCTGCCCGACCGGTTTCCGCGAGCTTCAGCCGGATCACGTCGATGCGCACATGGGCGCGCTGGATCAGGGCGCAGCCCAGCCCCCAACTGGCCACGGCAGCCATGACATAGCCCGATATCTCGTCCGAGCCGCCAAGCGAGGCGCGGCCGGATCCGCGCAGGATCACATCCGTCAGGATGAACAGCACCGTCAGCACCAACGCCAGACCCAGCACCAGCGCCACGGCGCGATTGGCGCGCCGCAGCGCGCCATAAAGATGATCGACCATTCGCCCGCGCCCTATTCGGCGATGGTCAGGCCGACCGTCTGGCCGACCGTCTCGTTCCAGCGCGTGGCCCAGTCACCGCCCGCACGCTCGGCCCAGTCCGGCAGAACCTCGTCGGTCAGGATCTGGCGAGCACGGGCGGTGTCGTCTTCGCTGGCCTCGATCACGGTCATCGAGGCGCTGCTGCCCCCCTCGCAGGCATCGCTGCCGGTCAGGCAGGCGAGATCGTTGTCCAGGCCGCCCTGAGCAGCCTCCCATGCCGGGGCCTCCAGCCCTTCGGCCACGGCCGACAACAGCGCAGTGCGGTTGTCCTCGGACAGACCGTCGAAGCGGTCTGCATTCATCGCGATGACCACGGGATCCCATCCGCCAAGTGGCAACGTCAACAGATGGTCAGAAACCTCCCACCAGCCAGCAGAGAAGCCCGAACCGGCGCCAGTCACCGCACAGTCGATCACGCCACGTTCCAGGGAACCGGGCACCTCGGAAAATGCGATGTTGATGCCTTCGGCACCAAGCGCTTCGAGGAACATCGTCGTCATGCGGCCTGATCCTCGCACCTTTTTGCCTGCCAAATCGTCCAGCGAAGTGACTTCGCCCCGGCAGAACACCATCTGTGGCGGATAGGGGGCGATGCCCAGCACCTGAGCGCTGAACCGTTCGCGCATGATATCTTCAACCATCGGTCGGGCTGCCTGAACCATTGCCAGTGCGGCTGCTGCATCGCTGGCCACCAGCGGCACATCCAGACCTTCCAGTTCGGGTGCATCGCCAACTGTATAATCGGCCACCGTCGCGCCTACATCGAAGACGCCGTCGCCCAGCATCCGGTACACATCGGCGCCCGCGATGCCCATCTGGTCAAAACTGGTCAACTGCGCGGTCAGCGCGCCGCCGGTCAGATCGGATAGGCCCTCGGTCCAGAAGGGCGTTTCGAAATCCTGATAGAGCGGAAGGTTCGACCAGCTGCCCACGACGGCCAGTTCCTCGGCCAGGGCGGGGGTGGACAGCAGCGTTCCGGTCATCAGCAGTGCAAGGGTGGTTTTCATCATTTTCTCCTGTTGGTTTTTTTGTGTTTAATCGTGTTCAGATTGGCGCGGTCGGCTCAGCACGGTCCAAGTCAGGTGGAAAGACGCCGGTCAGAGTACGACCGGCCTGGGCCGCAGGAATGTCCGTGACCAGCATGTGGCCCGGTGCATGAGTGATGGCAAAGGCGGGGCGTGCCGCCGCGATCGCCGCCTGAGGGGTCACGCCGCAGGCCCAGAACACCGGGATGTCGCCGGACCGGATGACGGGGGGATCGCCATAGTCGGGGGTATGGATATCAGCGATGCCAATCAAGGCTGGATCCCCCAGGTGAACGGGCATGCCATGGGCTAGTGGAAAGCCGTCGCAGATGCGCACAGCTTCGATCGCATCAGCGGCGGGCATGGCGCGGAGGCTAACCACCAGCGGCCCACCAAAGCGACCGGCGGCCCGGGTTTCAAGATTGGTGCGATACATCGGCACGTTTCGCCCCGCCGCCTGATGGCGCACGGGAATGCCCGCACGGGACAGCGCATCTTCGAAGCTGAAGGAACAGCCGATGACAAAGCCAATCAGGTCATCCCGCCACAGATCGGCGATGTCGGTGGGATCGGCTACCAGCATCCCGTCGCGCCAGAGGTGATACCGGGGCAGATCGTAGCGCAAGTCGATATCGCGCCCCAAGGTCGGCAAGGTTGGATCGCCGGGGGCGCCCACCGCCAGCAGCGGGCAGGGGCGCGGGTTCTGCTGGCAATAACGTAAGAAATCAGCCGCCTCGTCGGCGGGCAGGATGACCAGGTTGCCCTGCAAGGCATCTCCGCCCAGACCTGCAGTCGGGCCTTCGAAGGCCCCCCGGCGGATTGTCTCGCGCACTTGGCGAGGCGTAGCACACGCCAGCTGATGTAGGCTTGAAAGAACAGGGGACGTCATCGGTACCTCTTTCACTGCTCACGGGACAGTGTGCGGTGCGGAATAAGGTCATGCAACAGTTCAGATATCGTCATTAATGATCACCTGAAGTGATCAGTCATCTGCTGCCGCGAGGGCGGCACGGGTGACCTCGCGGCCGATTTTCTCATTGCGCTTCGCAGAATAGCAGATTGCGAAATCCAGATCGGGCAGGCGCGCCTCGGGGGTCACGCAGATCTCCTTTAGCCCGGCATGCGGCCAGGACCGCACGATTTCATGGGGGATGGTGCCGATCCCAAAGCCTTGGCTAACCAGATGCAGGGCTGTGGCCAGCGAGGCTGAGCCATGCACCGCCGCCACTTTCCGCCGTCCTGGCGAAAGAAGCTGCACGACCCGTCGATGCGGCAGGCTTGATTTGGGAAATGACACGATGGGTAGAGCGGCCAGATCGTCGATGCCAGCCGGGCTCGGCAGGGTGAAATGCGCAGGAACACCGAACCAACCAAGCGTCACCGGCGGCAGGGGTGTCAGGTTAATGCCGCGCGGCGCCTGATCGCGCAGCATAATTACGACGTCAAGCCCGTCTTGTGCCAGCACAGCACCCATTTGGTCCGAAGTATCTATCGAAATCTCGAACCGCAGCAAGGGATGTCGGGCGCGCAGATCGGTCAGCATGCGCGGCAAGACGGTATGGGTCATCGTTTCGGCCACGCCAAGGCGCACGACCCCGGCCATGACGTTCTGTGTCAGCTCTTCCAAGATGCGGTCACGTTGCGCTACCAGCACCTCGGCTTCGTCGCAGAGGCGCCGGCCGGCGGCTGTAAGGCGTACTCCACGTCCGTCACGTTCAAAGATGGCGATCTTCATCCTGTCCTCAAGATGACGCACCCGCCGCGAAATCGCCGATTGTGCAAGACCCAAATCGTCAGACGCAGCCCGGAAGCCGCCATACCGCACGATGGCACGGATAATTTCTATATCACGAAAGCCGAACATCGCACGATGAGACGGGGACACCGCCTGGCGGTCAAGCCGATCTTTCTCCTTGCTCATTAGCCTCCCAAATGCACCGATGGGTGCTATCCTTCTTAAGGCAATGCGTACTATCTTGACGACAGTTGGCGATGGAGATGCTCAAATTATCGGCATTCCATACGACAAACTACCGCGCGACTATACGAGATGGCGCAAAGAGACATACGGTACGGGCGTACGCGCGTCTTACGGGTAGGGGCGTGGTTTGAGATGCAGGCCGTGCAGCTTGCCGAAGCCTTGCGTGGTTCTTCGGGCAAGCTATTGCTTTGAATAACGGGCCTATGAACAGTTCACCGTATGGGCCGTGTTGCGCCTAATAGGGGCTACTGATCGGAAAATCTTTCAACTCTCACTGCAATGACAAAGCCCTGTCCGCCATGACTGCGGCGGAGGTGCGGTTATCCACTCCCATCTTCTGAAAGACCTGCTCGAGGTGTTTATTCACTGTTCGCCAACTGAGGCCAAGGATCACGCCTATATCTGCGCTGGTCTTGCCCTGCGTCAGCCAAAACAGGACATCACCCTCGCGCTCGGTGAGGTTAAAACGTTCGGCCAGCACCGGGCCAGGGGGCCGGGTGTCGCGGCGTGATAGGGATAAAAGGACCTCGCGGGTGGGGCTGGTTCCTAAATAGGAAACAATGATATCGCCATCTCGGTGATCGCCCGCCTCCGACAACGGTACGCGAGCCAATGCCGCCAGCCAGTGGGCGAACTCCCCCTCCGCCCGGCCATTCTGGACAAGCGTCGCTCCCTGGTTCAAAAACTGCCGTGCCCGCGCCGATGTCCATGCGACGCGCCCGTCGGGATGAAACGACACCACGGCCGTGTCTGTCGCATCCAACGCCTGCTGCGCCGCCAACAATTTGCCCGCATTCACCAGATGTACGCCGATGCGGGCGATAAGAGCGTCGAGCTGCAAGGGTTTGGTGACGTAATCGACACCGCCGGCACTCAGTCCCTCCAGCAGATGCTCACTAGCCGACAGACCGGTCATGAAGATGACGGGCGCCTCTATCTCAAGGGGCGGCGCCTTCAATCTGCGGCACGTTTCGAACCCGTCTAGTCCCGGCATGACCGCGTCGAGAAGGATCACGTCCGGTGCCAGCCGTTCGACAAAGCGCAGCGCGGTTGCCCCGTCCCGTGCGGTCATGACAGTGATGCCGACCGCCTCCAACGCGTCCGATACCAGCATCAGCGATGCGGGGTCGTCGTCCACCACCAAGGCGACCTTGCGGCGGACGGTCTCACCCAAGGATGACATCAGTGCCCCCCTGATGCTGATCCAGCAGTATCAGAACTTCATCAAAATCTGCCATGACTGCTGCAGCCTTGAGGGCCGTGTGCAAGCCGGGATCAAGCGCGGCGGTCTCCAGTTGGTCAAGAATGCCTCGCAGATGACCGATCCGCGCCATTCCGCGCAACGTCGTCAAAAGCTCGAAATCGGGCTTGTGGGACGCCTGACCCTTTCCGGCAGATGTCATGCGCGCAACATTCGAAGGCATGTTCCGATCAACAGCTTCGTTTGTCGTGCCGTCCGAAAGCACTTCGTCATAGGGATCAGTGGCGCGTTCGACCTTGAGGAGATGCATGATGCGCGACAACAGGTCATCGAGGATCAGCGGCTTTGCGATGAAGCCATCATGCAGTCGGATGTCCGGCACGCCCGATTGCAGTTCCAGCGCATGCCCCGTCAGGATCAGAACGGGCGTTGCAGGATGTCCGTTGACGCGAAGCCACTGGACGAGTTCCCACCCGCTCATACCGGGCATGTCGATATCCACCAGAAAGAGATCTGGAGAAAGTTCACCCAACAATTCCTGTACTGCGGCCGCATCCGAGGCGGTGACGATGTTGAAACCCTTCGGGCGCAGATAACTTTCCATCAAGGCAAGATGATCTGAATCATCGTCGACAATCAGCACCAGACGGCGTCGACCGTCATAACTGTTGCCGGGCGACAGTTGCTGCTGGGCGGCAGCCTTGGGCGAATGCGCACCCGCCAGATATAGCTTCAGGCGAAACTGGCTACCCACCCCGGGCTGGCTGGTCACGCTGATATCGCCGCCCAGTACATCGACCAGAAGCCGAGTGATCGTCAGGCCGAGCCCCGTTCCGCGCGGAAGGCCCGGGGTGCGACCCCGCGCAAAGGGTTGCCAGATCCGGTCAAGATCCTCGTCCAGGATTCCCATGCCGGTATCCTCGATCTCGATCGTGGCCACCTGATTGCGCCAACCGATGCGCATCGTGACATGACCTTTTGCAGTGTACCTGAAGGCATTCGCCAAGAGATTGATCAGGATTTGCCGCAGGCGCTTTTCATCGACCAATACCCATTCTGGCAGCTTGCTGAGCAGCTCGATCCGAAAGTCCAGATCTTGCCGCCGGGCGCTCTCGCGAAATACATCGGCAATCTGGTGCAGCAGATCGGGCAACCGGACCCGGGTGCGGACCAGTTCCAACCGCCCTGCCTCGATCTTCGAAATATCAACGAGCCCTTCGATGAGCCCTGCCAAATGCTCGCTTGATCGCCGGATCGCGCGGACACCTTCGCGCCGGTCGCGGGGCAGGCGCTGATCTGCGTCCAGCAATTGTGCGTAGCCATAGATGGCATTTAGCGGCGTCCGCAGCTCATGGCTGAGGCCTGCCATGTAACGCGTCTTGGCAAGGCTGGCGGCCTCTGCCTGTTCCTTGGCGGCCTGCAGCGCCTTGTCGGTCCGCTCATGGGCGCGGACTTCGCGCAGCAGGCGCTCGGTCTGAAGCTCGTTGTCGCGCAAGGCGGCCAGCCTGGCTTCGCCGGTCAGAAGAAACAGCCAGACCGCAATACCGATCGTGATGACCGAGCTGGCCAGGATCAGGGCAAGCGTCGCATCCATGGCTGCCGAATCCGCTGTGCCGGCTGTCTGCCGGATCACAAGAAGCACCCCGGCCACCACGCCGACCAACAGCGTGGTCGTGACGAGGAACCGTGCCAGCCGCTGATCCAGCAGGCGAACCACTTGTGCGGGAAGATAGGTCTCGGCCAGCTTGCGCGAAACGTTGTCCAGCCTTGTCTCTGGTTTGCAGGCATCCCCGCAGGACGCGTTCAGCGAACAGCAGAGCGAACAGATCGGCGCTGCGTAAAAGGGGCAATGCGTCATGTCCTCCCTGTCAAAGCGGTAATCGCACAGGCAACATTCGACTAGATCAGCGGCCATCACGACGGGCGGACGCGCGATGTAGAACCGCCCGCCCGTGGCCCATGCGATCAGCGGCGCCAGAGTGATCGAACTGACAAGCGCGATAAACGGTGAAAGCGCCTGCGCCTCGGGACCGAACACGCCGGCATAGGCCAGAAACGAGATGCCCGCGCCCCCGCCCATGGCGCCAAGACCGACCGGGTTCACGTCATGCAGATGCGCGCGGCGGAACTCGATCCCCCTGGGGCTGAGGCCCAGGGGCTTGTTGATCGTCAGGTCGGCGAACAGCACTCCGATCCAGGCCAGGGCCACATGCGAATAGATAGACAGCGTCGTCTCCAGCGCGGCAAAGACGCCCAGCTCCATCAGCAGCAGCGCGATCGCGACATTGAACACCAGCCAGACCACGCGTCCGGGATGGGCATGGGTGATGCGCGAAAAGAAGTTCGACCAAGCGATCGAGCCGGCATAGGCATTCGTGACGTTGATTTTAAGCTGGGATAAAATCACGAAGATTCCCGTCAGCACCAGCGCCAGCACCGGATAGGGCAGGGCCATCGAAAAGGCCTTGTGGTACAGAAGCGTCGGGTCGATGGCATGGGTCAGGTCCAGGTCGATCGCCTCTGGCGGGACCAGCGTGATCAGCCAAGAGCCCAGCAGCATCTTGACGGTGCCCAGAACTGCCCAACCCGGCCCGGCCAAGATCACCGCACCCCACCAGCGCCACTTTTCGCGCCTGCCGTGCGGTTCGGGCAGGAAGCGCAGGAAATCAACCTGCTCGCCGACTTGCGCGATCAACGCCAGCACAACACCGGATGCTGCGCCAAAGGCCAGGATGCCGGGCGTGGCGCCGCCGTCCAGACCCTGGAACCCGGTCCAGTCTGGCAGGTCCTGGCCGCTCAGCGCGATCAGCCCGAAGGGCAGGAGATGCAGCACGATCCACGCGGGCTGTGTCAGCGCCTGAAAGGCCGAGATCCGGCTGAAGCCGTGGATGACCATCGGAATGATCGCCAAGGAGGCGATGAGATAGCCGACCGACACCGGAATTCCAAAGACCAGCCGCAGCGCCGAGGCCAGGATCGCAGCTTCCAGCGCGAAAAAGATGAAGGTGAAGCAGGCATAGATCAGCGAGGTCAGGGTCGAGCCCAGATAGCCAAATCCCGCCCCGCGCGTCAGGAGGTCGATATCGACCCCATAGCGCGCCGCATAATAGCTGATGGGAAACGCGGTGACGAACAGAATCAACCCGCCCGACAGGATCGCCGCGACGGCCACGTCAAATCCCCAGCTCAGCGTCACCGCGGCCCCGATCGCCTCGAGGGCCAGAAACGAGATTGAGCCGATGGCGGTGTTGGCGACCCGTCCCGGTGACCAGCGGCGGGCCCTGCGCGCAGTGAAGCGCAGGGCAAAATCCTCTATCGTCTCGTTGGCGACCCAACGGCTGTATTGCCGCCGTTCCCGCGTGGCCTGAAAGGCTTCGCCCATCTCCTCGATCTGTCCCCATTGTGTCGGTGCAGAGAAACGGCCGTACCTCTGGCGGTACCGATGCCCGGACAGCCCCTGCCGCCATTCCGCTATCGTCCCGAGGATACGGGGAAAACTGCGAAGGGGTATACGTCATTCGACGTATGTTGCGCTGCAGCATCCGCCTTCATGATCATCGCAAGGCGCCGCTCGTGAACACAGCGCCAGCGAACAGAGAGGAACCTGCCATGTCCCGCAAGCCGCCATTCCCCGTATCTGCCCAGTCCACCGCCTCGCGCCGCGCCTTTCTTGCCGGCTCTGCCGCCCTGACCGCGAGTCTTTTCCTGCCAAAGGGCGTCAGGGCCCAGGATTTCCCGACTGCAACGGTCAATACGACCGGTCTGGCCGTCACCGATACCGAAGTGACCGTGGGCATCCTGCACTCGGTCACCGGCACGATGGCCATTTCGGAAACCGGCTCCGTGCAGGCCGAAAAGCTGGCCATCTCGCAGATCAACGAGCAGGGCGGGGTGCTGGGCCGCCAGATCACCTTCATTCAGGAAGACGGCGCGTCCGACTGGCCCACCTTCGCAGAAAAGGCCCGCAAGCTGCTGGTCAACGACAAGGTCGCGTCCGTCATGGGCTGCTGGACCTCTGCCAGCCGCAAGGCGGTGCTGCCGGTGTTCGAGCAGCATAACGGCATGCTGTATTACCCGACCTTCTACGAAGGGCTCGAGCAGTCGCCCAACGTGATCTATACCGGACAAGAGGCGACGCAGCAGATCCTGGCCGGGCTGGACTGGGTCACCGAAACCAAGGGCGCCAAATCGTTCTATCTTCTCGGCTCGGATTACATCTGGCCGCGCACCTCGAACAAGATCGCCCGCAAGCATATCGAGATGAAGGGCCTGGAGGTGCTGGGAGAAGAGTACTTCCCGCTTGGCCATACCCAGTTCAACTCCGTCATCAACAAGATCAAGCTGCGCAAGCCGGACGTGATCTACGCGATCGTGGTCGGCGGGTCGAACGTGTCGTTCTACAAGCAGCTGCAGGCCGCAGGGATCGACCTGACGCAAGAGGCGCCGCTGCTGCTGACCATTTCGGTCACCGAAGACGAGATCCTGGGCATCGGCGGCGAAAGCATCGAAGGCGCCTATGCCTGCATGAAATACTTCCAGTCTCTGGACAATCCCAACAACATGGCCTTCGTCGAGGCGTTCAAGGAGATGTGGGGCGACGACATCGTCATCGGTGACGTCACGCAAGCCGCCTATCTGGGTCCGTGGCTGTGGAAGGCCGCCGTCGAGCGGGCAGGCAGCTTCGACATCGACCGCATCCGCGAGGCCAGCCCGGGCATCGAGATGGACACCGCCCCCGAGGGCTTCGTGAAGGTGCATGACAACCACCATCTGTGGTCCAAGACCCGCGTGGGCCGGGCCATGGCGGACGGGCAATACGAGGTCGTCTTCGAGACCGCCGAGCTGGTCGAACCCGATCCCTTCCCGGAAGGCTATCAGTAACGCTCCCCTCTGCCATCCGACCTTGGATGCCGGCCAGACCGGCATCCGCCCCTTCCCCGACGCGAGGTGCGCGATGTTTGCCGATTACAGCTGGGGCGAGCTGGGTTCGATCTTTGCCATGCAGGGATTTGCCGGGCTGATCCTGTTCTCTGTCTTCGTCCTGATGGCCCTGGGGCTGGCGATCATCTTCGGCCAGATGGGCGTCATCAACATGGCGCATGGCGAGTTCATGATCCTGGGCGCCTATGTGACCTATCTGATGTCGGGGCTGTTCCAGACCTGGCTGCCCGGCCTGTTCGGCATCTACTTCTTCGTCGCAATGGCCTTGGCCTTTGTGGCCGCGGGCGCGCTTGGCATGGTCGTGGAATGGCTGCTGATCCGCAGGCTGTATCACCGGCCCCTGGACACGCTGCTGGCAACCTGGGGACTGTCGCTGATCCTGCAGCAACTGTATCGCAGCATCTTCGGCGCGCGCGAGGTCGGTGTCAGTGTCCCGCAATGGATGATGGGCTCGCTGCCGCTGACCGACATGATCGAATTGCCGATCAACGGCATCTTCGTGATGGTGCTGACGCTGGTGATCGCCGGCGGCGTCTATGTCATGCTCTATCGCTCGCAATGGGGCCTGCAGGTGCGCGCGGTGATGGCCAACCGCAGCATGGCCGATGCGACGGGCATCAATACCGGCTGGACCGACCGGCTGACCTTCGGCATCGGCTGCGGCGTGGCGGGGGTTGCCGGTGCGGCCTTCACGATGATCGGTTCGACCAGCCCGACCGCCGGGCAGCTCTACATCGTCGACACCTTCCTGGTGGTCGTCTTCGGCGGGGCCGCCAGCCTGCTGGGCACCATCGCCTCGGCCTTCGCGATCAGCCAGACGCAGTCCTTCCTCGAGTTCTTCCTGTCGGGCTCGATGGCCAAAGTGCTGACCCTGCTGGCCGTGGTCGGCATCCTGATGCTGCGCCCGCAGGGCCTGTTCTCTCCCAAGATCCGGAAATGAGGCCTGTCATGACCGACACCCCCCCCGCCATGCCGCCCGCCCGCGGCTTTCTGGACCGGACCGAGATCCTGGGCGTGATCGTCCTTGCCATGGTGATCTTCGTCATCCTGCCCGCCTTCACCGATCCGTTCCGCCTGAACCTGTATGGCAAGTACCTGACCTATGCTTTCGTCGCGGTGGGGCTGGTGCTGTGCTGGGGGTCGGGGGGCATCCTCAGCCTGGGGCAGGGGATCTTCTTCGGCCTCGGTGGATATTGCATGGCGATGTTCCTGAAGCTGGAGGCCTCGACCCCTGAGGCGACCGCGATCCAGTCCACCCCCGGCATTCCCGACTTCATGGACTGGAACCAGATCACCGCCCTGCCATGGTGGTGGGAGCCCTTCCATTCGTTCAGCTTCACCCTGTTTGCGGTGGTGGCCGTGCCGGTGGCCTTCGCCTTCATCATCGGCATGGCTATGTTCCGCAGGCGCGTGGGAGGGGTGTATTTCTCGATCATCACGCAGGCCGTGGCCGCGATCCTGACCATCCTGATCATCGGGCAGCAGGGCTTCACCGGCGGCATCAACGGCATCACCGACCTGCGCACGCTGCTGGGCTGGGACATCCGCACCGACAGCGCAAAAGAGATCCTGTATTTCGTCAACGGCATCCTGCTGTTCGTCTGCCTGGGCATCGCGCAGTTCATCCGCCGGTCCAAGGCGGGCCGACTGCTGATCGCCATGCGCGACCGCGAGGACCGGGTGCGGTTCTCGGGCTATGACGTCGCCGCCTTCAAGATTTTCATCTTCTGCGTGGGGGCGGGCTTTGCGGCCATCGGCGGCGCGATGTTCACGCTGCAGGTGGGCTTCATGTCGCCCAGCTTCGTCGGCATCGTGCCCTCGATCGAGATGGTGATCTTCTGCGCGGTCGGCGGGCGCTATTCGATCCTGGGGGCGGTCTGGGGCGCGCTGCTGGTCAACTGGGCCAAATCCGCGTTCTCTGAGAGCTTCCCCGAGCTGTGGCAGTTCGGCCTGGGCGGGCTGTTCATCGCGGTGGTGCTGCTGTTCCCCGAGGGACTGGCCGGGTTGTGGAACCGCTATGCCGCCCCCCTGCCGGGCCGGCTGCGCCGCAGGGCGCCCCGCTCCGCCCCTGCTCCGGCTGAATGAGGACCGACGATGAACGTGGAAAATCCAAGGCTGATCCTGTCCATCGAGGATCTGACGGTGTCCTTCGACGGGTTCAAGGCGGTCGACGGGCTGAACCTCTATGTCGCGCCGAATGAATGTCATGTCATCATCGGCCCGAACGGGGCCGGCAAGACCACCGTGCTGGATCTGATCTGCGGACGGACACGCGCGACCTCGGGCTCAATCGAGTTCAAGGGCATGGAACTTCTGAAGATGCGCGAGGATCAGATCGTGCATGCGGGCGTGGGCCGCAAGTTTCAGACGCCCTCGGTCTATGAGGATCTGACCGTCTTCGAGAACCTCGAGATCAGCTATCCGCGCGGCTATTCGGTCTTCGGTGCGCTGGCCTTCCGCCGCACCTCCGAGATCCGTGACCGGATCCACGACGTCGCGGGCACGATCTTCCTGGCCGATCACCTGGGCCAGAAGGCCGCCCATCTCAGCCACGGCCAGAAACAGTGGCTGGAGATCGGCATGCTGCTGATTCAGGATCCGCAGCTGCTGATGCTGGACGAGCCGGTGGCCGGCATGTCGGTGGCCGAGCGCGTGAAGACGGCCGAACTGCTCAACCGCATCATCGCCGACCGATCCGTCATCGTGGTCGAGCATGACATGAAGTTCGTCGAGGACATCGCCACCCGGGTCACCGTCCTGCATCGCGGCAAGCTGCTGGCCGAGGGCTCGATGGCCCATGTCCAGGCCGATCCGAACGTCATCGAAGTCTATCTGGGCCATTGAGGGGGAAGCCATGCTGAACGTCACCGACCTGCGCGCGGCCTATGGCGAAAGCGAGGTGCTGCACGGCATCGACCTGCCCGTGGCACCGGGCGAAATCGTCGCCATCATGGGCCGCAACGGCATGGGCAAGACCACGCTGATGAAGACGCTGATGGGCGTGGTGCCGCTGAAGTCGGGCGCCATCGCGCTGGACGGCACGCCCATCGGGGCCCTGCGCCCCCATGCCCGCGTGGCGCGCGGCATCGCCTATGTGCCGCAGGGGCGGATGATCTTTTCCGCGATGACCGTGCAGGAGAATGTCGAGACCGGCCTGACCGTGACCGGCCGCCGAAAGGTGCCCGACGACATCTACGAGCTGTTTCCCGTGCTGCTGGAGATGAAGTCCCGCCGGGGCGGCAACCTGTCGGGCGGCCAGCAACAGCAGCTGGCCATTGCCCGCGCGCTGGCCTCCGACCCCAAGGTGCTGCTGCTGGACGAGCCGACCGAGGGCATCCAGCCCTCGATCATCCGCGAGATGGCGCGCACGCTCAAACGCATCCGCGACCAGCGCGGCCTGTCGATCCTGGTCTCCGAACAGGTGCTCAGCTTTGCGCTGGACGTGGCCGACCGGGTGATGGTGATCGAGAACGGCCGCATCGTCCACGACGCCCCCCGCGCCGGGCTGGACGAAGCCCGCGTCTCGAAATTCCTTTCCGTCTGACTTGCCAACAGGAGGCTATCATGGCTGACACGCTGATTTCCGTGGACCTTGCGGAGAGCCCGCACACCAATGACAAGATCCACAACCGCTGGCATCCCGACATCCCCATCGCGGTCTGGGTCGAGCCGGGCGACGAGTTCAAGATCGAGACCTATGACTGGACCGGCGGCCAGATCTCCAACAATGACGACGCTTCGGATGTCCGCGACGTGGAGCTGGAACAGGTCCACTACCTGTCCGGCCCCATCGGCATCAAGGGCGCCGAGCCGGGCGATCTGCTGGTGGTCGAGATCCTGGACATCGGTGCAAAGGAAGAAAGCCAATGGGGCTTCAACGGCTTCTTTTCCAAGCAGAACGGCGGCGGCTTTCTGACCGAGCATTTCCCGCAGGCACAGAAATCCATCTGGGATTTTCATGGCATGTTCACGACCTCGCGCCATATTCCCGGCGTGAAATATGCGGGCCTGATCCATCCGGGGCTGATCGGCTGCCTGCCCGACCGCAAGATGCTGGACATGTGGAACACGCGCGAGAAATCTCTGTTCGACACCGACCCGGCCCGCGTCCCCCCACTGGCCGCCCTGCCCACGACGCAATCGGCGCATATGGGCGCCCTGACGGGAGAGGCCCGCGACAAGGCCGCGGCCGAAGGCGCCCGCACCGTCCCCCCGCGTGAGCATGGCGGCAATTGCGACATCAAGGATCTGTCGCGCGGCTCGACCATCTATTTCCCGGTCTATGTGCCCGGGGCCGGGCTTTCGATGGGCGATCTGCATTTCAGCCAGGGCGATGGAGAGATCACCTTCTGCGGCGCGATCGAGATGGCGGGCTGGCTGCATCTGAAGGTCAGCCTGATCAAGGGCGGCTGTGAAAAATATGCGATCCGCAACCCGATCTTCAAGCCTTCCCCGATGGCGCCGAAATACGACGACTACCTGATCTTCGAGGGTATTTCTGTCGATGAGACTGGCACCCAGCATTACCTGGACGTGCAGGTCGCATATCGTCAAGCCTGTCTCAACGCGATCGAGTACCTGAAGAAGTTCGGATATACCGGGGCGCAGGCCTATTCTATTCTGGGAACCGCACCCGTCCAGGGCCATATCTCCGGCGTGGTGGACATTCCCAATGCCTGCGCGACGCTGTGGCTGCCGACGGACATCTTCGAGTTCGACCTCAAGCCCAACACCGACGGGCCCAAGCTCTATCTTGACGGGTCTGTCGATCTTCCATTGGCCCCCGATCTTTGAATGTCCCGGGCGCCGCTTGCGGCGCCCGTTCCCAAACCGAAGGGACGAGCCCATGCCCAGCTACGATTACCGCTGCCCCACTTGCGGCCCCTTCGAGGCCCGCGCGTCCATGGCCGATTACGCCCAGCCCGGCTGCTGCCCCACCTGCCGGAGCACAAGCCCACGGGTGTTGCTGAGCGCCCCGCTTGTCGCCAACATGGATGGCAACCGGCGCCGTGCCTTTGCCACGAATGAACGCAGCGCTGATAGCCCGAAGCGATCTAGCCATGGGCCCGGCTGTAGCTGTTGTTCCGGGAGCCGCAAAAAGCCCTCCAGCACACTATATCGCCCCGACGGATCGAAATCGTTTCCCACGAAACGACCTTGGATGATTTCACATTAAAGATCGGCGGCAATCTCTCGGGCGCAGTGGATTTCTTTTCGCCCATGGGATTTGCGAACGGCGGTCAGAGAGGCCGGCATGCTTGATAAGGGCGCATATGGAGCTGGGTTGCTGTTGCGTGGTGGCTGGCGAAACGGCAGACCCGTTGACAATTAGTGACCATCTCTGGACGGTCGTCTACTCGAACCACAAAGACGACGCTTCTGTTTGATCCTATTGCCGCTTGGCGACGAAGGCTGACGCGTCGTCAGACCTGTAGGACGGGTCGGCGCTGGAAGGTTTCAGCAACAAGTCGAAAGTCACGTCGACCCGATACGTGGATTCTTCATAAGAGCGTGTCAGATCACCTCACCGCGGCCGCAGCCCGTCCAGAAAGACGTTCAGCAAAACATCCGCACGTGATGCGTCTGCACCGGGACCGTAGCTCAAGCCAAGCAGCACCCGCATCAGGTCATCTGCGGTGATTTCGTCGCGAATCTGTCCTGCTGCCAACGCCCGGTCGCGCAAACCGCTGACAGCCGCCGTCATGCGGGCCGACTGCTCGGTGAAGAACGGCGCCTCCTTGTCCAGCACCGGAGCGAGGGCCGTGACCATACCCTTCTTGGTCGCCATCATTGCCAATGCGGCCGTCATCCATGTCTCGAGGTCGTCTTTTCGGGCCAGCGCCTCCAGTTCCTCGACCTCGCGCGCATAGACAGCCTGGAAAAGCGCCTCCCGCGTGGGGAAATGGCGGTAGAGGGTGCCAGTTCCCAAGCCGGCACGGCGCGTCACGGCTTCGAGACTGGCTCCATCGGCGCGGAACACCTCGCGTGCGGCGGTCAGCAGACGTTCGCGGTTGCGGGCCTGATCGGCACGCGGCTTGCGTGCAACTGGCGTGTCTTCGCCCATTACCGGCCTCCTCCTCCATCGTTCTTGCGAAACGGAGGATGCCTCCGTATGGTGGTGTCATGGCCGCGTCCGGCCCTACTTCCCGATAGCCTATCGCCAACGAGGGAAAGATGACACAGACCCTGAACCTGACCATCAACGGAACCGCCCGGGCCCTCGCTCTGGACGACCCTCGCGTGACGCTACTGGACGTCCTGCGTGAACGGATCGGCCTGACCGGCACCAAGAAGGGCTGCGACCGCGGCCAGTGCGGCGCCTGCACGGTGCTGATCGATGGACGGCGCATCAACGCCTGCCTGGCGCTGGCATTGTCCCATGACGGGGCCAGCATCACCACGGTCGAGGGCCTGGCCCAAGGCGAAGACCTGCACCCCGTGCAGGCCGCATTCATCCGCCATGACGGGTTCCAATGTGGTTATTGCACGCCCGGCCAGATCATGTCCGCTGTCGCCCTGATCGCCGAGGGCGAGGCCGGGCTGGACCCGGAACGCGTCCGCGAGGGGATGAGCGGCAACCTGTGCCGCTGCGCCGCTTATGCCGGGATCACCGAGGCCGTGCTGGACGCCACCCGCGTCATGACCACGCGGGAGGATGCGGCATGAACCTGTTCGATTACACACGCGCCGACACACTGGAGGCCGCTATGGGCGCGGATGGCGCGATCCTGGCCGGCGGGACGAACCTGCTGGACCTGATGAAGATCGGCGTCGCCACGCCGTCGCGGCTGGTGGACATCACCCGCCTGCCGATGCGCGGGATCGACGACCATAACGGTGGCCTGCGCATCGGCGCGATGGTCAGCAATGCGGATCTGGCCCGCGATCCGCGGGTGCTGGCCCGCTTTCCCGCCGTGGCCGAGGCGCTGCTGTCCGGGGCGTCCCCGCAGCTGCGCAATGCCGCCAGCACCGGGGGCAACGTGATGCAGGCGACCCGCTGCAGCTATTTCCAGGACCCTCTGTCGCCCTGCAACCGCAGACAGGCCGGATCGGGCTGTTCCGCCATCGGTGGGGTGACGCGAAACCATTCAGTCCTGGGCTGGACCGACGCCTGCATCGCAACGCATCCGTCCGACCTGTGCGTGGCGCTGGCGGCCTTCGACGCCGTGGTGGAGATCGCGGGCCCCACGGGTCGCCGCGAGATGCCAATGGCCGAATTCCATCCGCTGCCCGATGCGACCGGCGTGCCGCCCGCGCTGGCGGCCGGAGAGGTCATCACTCATATCCGCCTGCCCGATCCCGGCGGCATGGCCCGCCATGCCCGCTATGTGAAGCTGCGCGAGCGGACGTCCTATGCCTTTGCCATCGTCTCGGCCGCGGCGGGGGTCCACGTGATGGACGGCCGGATCGTGGCTGCCCGCCTGGCCCTTGGCGGCGTTGCTGCCCGCCCCTGGCGCGCCCATGCGGCCGAGGCCGGTCTGATCGGCCAGCCCCCGTCGGAGGACGCCTTTGCCCATGCGGCCGCGCTGGCCCTGCAGGGTGCCGCGCCGTCGGGCGACAATGCCGTCAAGATCGTGCTGGCACAGCGCATTGCCATCCGCGCGCTGATGCAAGCTGCGGCGGGCACGCCCGACCGGATGCCCGCGCTGCCCGCCTCTGTCTTCGAAGGAGACGTCCATGGCTGACATGACGAACATCCAGCAGCACGTGCGCTTGGGCTCGAACTCGGGACAGCCGATGACCCGACGCGATGGGGTGCTGAAGGTGACGGGCCAGGCGCCCTATGCCGCCGATCGCCGCCCCGAGGGCGTGCTGCACGCCGTCACCGCCGTCGCAGGCATCGCACGCGGCACGGTCGAACATCTCGACACGGCGGCGGCCTTGGCGCATCCGGGCGTGGTCAGGGTCTATACCCCCGCGAACCGTCCAGCCTTGGCGGTGCATCCCGACACCAAGATCCACGGCTTTGCCTGGCGGACCGAGGCGTTGCAGGACGACACCGTGCGCTATGCCGGACAGCCCATCGCGCTGGTTGTGGCCGAGACGCTGGAGGCCGCGACCGAGGGTGCGCGCCTGCTGAACCCCCGATATCGTGCCGATCCGCCGAGGATCGGCCTGGACGGCAATGCGCCCTATGACCCCGAAACCGTCAGCATCGGCCGCCCGCCGTCGCTGCAGACGGGCGACATGGACGCCGCCCGCGCGGGTGCCGCCCACCATTTGGACACGGTCATCGAGACCGCGGCCCAGTATCACAACGCGCTGGAACCCCATGCCATCACCGCCAAATGGGTCGGTGACCAGCTGGAGATTGACACCCCGAACCAGGCCATTGGTCTAGCGAAGCAAAGTTTTGCGGCCTATCTAGGGATCGATCCGGCACAGATCGTGATCCGCAGTCCGTTCCTTGGCGGCGGTTTTGGGTCAAAGGCCATCCTGTATGGTGCGCAGCTGCTGGCGGTGCTGGCGGCCAGGGATCTGGACCGCCCCGTCAAGCTGGCGCTGCGTCGCGACCAGATGTACGGCCCTGTCGGCCACCGCCCCGCCACGCGGCAGACGCTGCGTCTGGACTTGGACGACCAGGGGCACATCATCGCGCTGGACCACCACACATTGGCCGTCGCCTCCAGCTTCGATGACTTCATCGAAAGCGCGTCGAACGCCTCGCACAGCGTCTATGCCACGACCGCGATGCGGACCACGCACAGCGCGGTGCGCGCGGATACCGGCACGCCCGGACCGATGCGCGCGCCCGGAGAGGCGCCGGGATCGGCCGCTCTGGAGGTCGCCATCGATCAGGCGGCCCATGCGATGGGCATGGACCCGCTGGCCTTCCGTCTGCTGAACTATGCCGAGACCGACCCGGCCACGGGGATGGCGTTCTCCTCCAAGGCGCTGCGCGAGTGCTATGCGCAGGCAGCGGACCTGTTCGGATGGGCAGACCGCCCGATGGCACCGCGCCAGATGCGTCAGGGGCGGTTGCTCAAGGGTTGGGGCATGGGCACCGCGCAGTTTCCCTGCCCGATGTTCCAGGCTGCGGCGCATGCGACCTTGCGCGCCGACGGCAGTGCGGTGGTGGAAACCTCGGCCGCGGATATGGGGCAGGGGGCCTGGACCGCGCTGGCGCAGATCGCCGCCGACGGGCTTGGCATCGATGTCGACCGGCTGGAGTTCCGCTCGGGCCATTCCGACCTGCCCGATGCGGGCGTGGCGGGCGGATCGGGCCATACGGCCACGGCGGGCACCGCGCTCTTCAACGCCGGCGCCGACACGGTGCGGCAACTGGCCGACATCGCCATCAACGATCCGGGATCGCCGCTGTTCGGGGCGGGCAACGCGGGCGTCACCGCGCGCGGCGGGCGCCTCTATCGCAACGACGACGACAGTCGCAGCGAGACCTATGAGGACATCCTGGCCCGCGCCGGGCTGGACCTGCTGCGCGGAGAGGGCAAGGGCGCGCGCGAGGGCGAACCCGACCGGGCCATGTTCTCTCATGGCGGGGTCTTCGCCGAGGTGCTGGTCGATCCCGATCTGGGCCAGATCCGCGTCAGCCGGCTGGTCGGGGCCTTTGCTGCCGGCCGCATCATCAACCCGCAACTGGCGCGCAGCCAACTGCTGGGCGGGATGATCTGGGGCGTGGGCTTTGCCCTGCACGAGGAGGCAATCCACGATCCGCGCACGGGGCGGTTCACCAACAACGACCTTGCCGGCTATCACATCCCGGTCAATGCCGATGTCCCCTTCGTCGAGGCGCTGATGGTTCACGAAGATGATCCGTATGTGAACGCGCTTGGTATCAAGGGTGTCGGAGAGTTGGGGGTCACCGGCACGGTGGGCGCCATCGCCAATGCCGTCTGGCATGCGACCGGCATCTGCCCGCAGCGCTTCCCCATCCACCCCGAAAGCCTGATCTGAGCCATTCTCATCTTGCCATGCCAGGCAACAATGGCCCCGGTGCCATGCGGCGCCGTGCTGGCCGTAGCTTCGGCCTTTCCTATTGCTATACGAGCAAGTTCCAGCAATTCCGCAATCAGGTGAGGGCGGTGGGTGGTAGCCACCTTGGCCGGTGGCTGGGCTGCAGGGCTTGCAAGCAATCATCCGTTCGGCTCACAGACGTCGTTGGTTAAGGCTGCTTTCCTTAGGGTGCCATCTATTAAAGACAATCGGTCTTTGCTTAAATAAGCACTCGTCGTAATCTGCGGCGATGATTGACCAACCTTCGAATCAACGGCGTGGCCGCTATGTCCAAACACCTGTCGCAGGCGAGATGGTACGAGCCTTCGTTCCACCGCCTCTGCCGCCGGAACCGAAAATCAATGTTCTGCAGCTGCTCGAGAAGCTGAGCCTAGCCGAGCGTGCCTTGGGCCGCCTGGATGGCATAACGATGCTGCTGCCCCGGCAAGAACTCTTTCTTTACATGTATGTCCGCAAGGAGGCGGTTCTCTCCTCCCAGATCGAGGGGACACAGTCGACACTGACTGATCTTCTGCGCTTCGAAACGGAAGCGGCATCGGGAGAGCCAATCGACGATATCCGCGAAGTCTCGAACTACGTCGACGCGATGATGTATGGCCTGGAGCGCCTGCAAGAGCTTCCGCTGTCCTTGCGCCTGATCCGAGAAATGCACGCGAGACTGCTTCAAAGCGGCCGCGGCGGCACCAAAAATCCCGGGGAGTTTCGGCGGACGCAGAACTGGATTGGTGGAACGCGGCCTGGAAATGCCCTGTTTGTGCCTCCGCCCGTGACGGAGCTGGACACATGTCTTGGTGAACTGGAACGCTTCATGCACGAGGATCAATCGAAGCTGCCGGCATTGATCAAAGCGGGGCTCCTGCACGTCCAGTTCGAGACAATACACCCGTTTCTAGACGGCAATGGCCGCATCGGCCGTCTGCTGGTGACACTCTACCTCTGCGTCAACGAGGTGCTGCGAACACCGCTGCTTTATCTCAGCCTCTACCTGAAAGCGCATCGATCCGAATATTACCGCCTGCTTCAAGAGGTGCGGGAGAACGGCAACTGGGAAGCTTGGCTGGACTTTTTTCTTACCGGCGTTGCGGAGACTGCCAACCAGGCCTTTGACGCAGCCACCCGGATTGTCGGCCTCTTCAAGGAAGACCGCGATCGCATCACGGGCAAAAGTGACCGCGCAGGATCGGCGCTTCGCATTCACGATCTGTTTCAGCAGAGCCCTTTTCTGTCTGCCACCCAACTTGTCCAACGAACCGGACTGTCGGCGCCGACCGTCAATTCCGCCTTGGCAGATCTGCAACGAATGGGCATCGTGACAGAGGTCACGGGACGCAAGCGCGGGCGGGTGTTCAGCTATCAGCGATATTTGACGATCATCAGCGAAGGAACAGAACCCCTGCCGCAGTCAGGCTGATCTCCGACTTGTCCTCCATCGTGTCAGAAGGGACGGTAGCGTGAGCAACACCGGCCTCCTTTCCAGGCGCCATCGCTGCCACGATTTGTCTATCTTGAGGGGTCTTGGTCTGGATCGAGGTGAACGCCTCGAAACGCGGTGCGCCCGCATGCAGCGTGCGCGTGTTGCCGGCCCGCGCATGGGCCGCGCGGAACTGTGTGGAGGTGGTCCAGGCACGGAACGCGCCCTCGTCCCGCCACACTTTGTGCGAGGCATACAGTCGGTGGCCGTCCTCCTCGGGGCCCTTCAGCATGTTGAATTCGACGAACCCGTCCATCTCGTGCAGCCGGCTGTCGCGGCCCAGCCACAGCGCTTCGAAATCGGCAGCATTCTCCAAGTGGGACAGTAAAGTGGTTCATTGCCAAAAATGTGAGGGTCCTTTCCGGGGTCTCGGGTACGAAGGGTCGCCGATGCCCGTGGCGGGATCAAGCAACGGCTTGCACCGGTGTGGCATCGTGTCCGGCCTGTCGTCATGTCCCTCCCGGCCCCCGCTCGAATGTGGCCCTTGAGCCGCTCTCTGCCGATGGCGCAAAAGTTCATTTCAAGGCGCAACCTGCATGGGCTAATGGCGTTTGAGCGCTCAATCAAAATACGCTGGAGGCAACCATGCAGGAAGAGGTGATCGTGACGACCTTCTCACACGAAGATCTCGACCTGATAATCGAAGCTCTTTCTGCCTATCAACACATTCCGAGCTACCGGATCTTGTACGAACGCTTGCTGGACGCGCGGGTGAAGGCCGACCGATGGAAGCGCATTGGCGGGGCTACCTAAAGACCTGTACGACATGCGCCCGCGTAGGAATGATCCTTGCGTGCGCATGTCTGGATGGTGCGCGCACTGCAAACGGCGGGGTGGTCCAGCTCCGCCTCCACGTTTCGGCTGAGCACCGCAATTACCGTCACTCGGCGGCAGTGTTCGGCGTCATGTGCTGCGCATTACCTGTTTCACTTGGCGGCGGTGATTTCGCTGACGAGCGCCGCGCCGATGCGGGCAATGGCACGGTTGCGGGTGGGCATGTCGGCCTCGTTTCCTGTCAGGTAGACTGCTGTCAGCCAAGGATCACCCTGCGGCGGGCGGATCACCGCAATGATGGAGCGCGACCCGTACCCACCAGCGCCGGTCTTGTCGCCGATGACCCAGCCCTCGGGCAGGCTGGCGCGGATCAGATCGTCGGCCACCTGATCGGCCCGCATCCAGGCCTCCAGCTGCTGCTGCGAGGCGACGGAGAGGACCGGGCCGAACAGCAGCGTCTCCAGCGTGGCGGTCATCGCGGCGGGGGTGGAGGTGTCGCGGGGATCGCCCGGCACGGCCTCGTTGAGGTCCGTCTCCCACCGGTCCAGCCGCGTCGTATCGTCCCCGATCGCGCGCAGGTATTGGGTGAAATCCTCGGGCCCCCCGAGGCGGTCCAGCAGCAGGTTGGCAGCGGTATTGTCGCTCAGCGTGATGGTGGCTTCGCACAGCTCTGCGACCGTCATCGCGTCGCGGGTTTCCGTGACGGGCGAATAGGTGACCAGATCGCCCGGGCTGTAGCCGACCCTGCGGTCCAGCTGATCCTCTCCGGCATCGACCAGGGTCAGGATCGTGCCGCACAAGGGCACCTTGAAGGTGCTGGACAGGGGAAACCGCTCGTCTTCACGATAGCCGGTGGCGTCACTCCCGCCCGGCTGGCGCAGGGACACCCCGACGCGACCGCCCAGATCGGCCTCGATGGCCCGGGCGGCCTCGGTGACGGTCTCGGCGGCGATGGGGGCGGTCAGCGCGCTCAGCAGGATGCAAGTGGCGATTGTCGTTCGTGGCATGGGAAACTCCAGGGTGACCCCGGCATGCGCGGGGTTTGCCGCCCGCAAGGGGCGGTATCGGATTGTCTTATGAAGGCGGCCAGCGGGCATCATGCCAAGGCCATGACAGAGGTGTAATCGATTGACGCGGCGCTGCTCAAACGACAAATCCTGACGCAGGACATAAGCTGAGGTGATGGCATGGACAGACCCAACCTTCCCTTGAACGGGCTGCGCGCCTTCGAGGTCGCCGCCCGGCAGGGCAGCTTTACCCGCGCCGCGATCGAGCTGCGGGTGACGCAGGCCGCCGTCAGTCAGCAGATCCAGCGACTGGAGGATCTGTTGGGCCACCGCCTGTTCATCCGCGCCTCCACCGGGCTGATCCTGACCGATATCGGCGCCGCGCTGCACCCGGTCCTGACCCGCAGTTTCGACGAGATGGGCGAGGTGCTGGACCGCTTTCAGGGTGGCCGCTATCGCGAGACGCTGAACCTCGGGGTCGTCACGACCTTTGCGACCGGCTGGCTGATCCCGCGTCTTGAGGCGTTCGAGGCCATCCATCCCGGCATCAGCCTGCGCATCTTCACACATAACAACCGAATCGACATTGCCAAGGAGGGGCTGCATATGGCGATCCGCTTCGGTGACCGGACTGCATGGCCCTGGCTGGAGGCGGCGCCCCTGATCGCGGCGCCCCTGACGCCCCTGTGCGCTCCGGACCTGCTGCCGCATCTGCAGGCGCCGAAGGATCTGCTGGGCCAGCGGCTGCTACGGTCCTACCGCGTGGACGAATGGGCGGGCTGGTTCGCGGCTGCCGGGGCCGAGTGCCCGCCGCTGGAGGGGCCGGTGCTGGACAGCTCGGTCGCTTTGGCGGATCTTGCCGCGGCGGGGCATGGGGTGGCCTTGCTGCCGGCGGCGATGTTCGCCCGCCAGCTGCAGGCCGGCACATTGGCGCGGCCCTTCGCCACCGAAGTCGCCGCGGGCCATTACTGGCTGACATGGCTGCGGGGCAAGCCGCTGACTTTGGCGATGGCGCAGGTGAGAAGCTGGCTGATGGATGGTGCAGGCGCAGGCGAGCCGCCGGAATAAGATGGCATCAGGGGCATCTTATCAGAAGGGACAGCGGACTGTGCCTACTTGTCCCATCCCGGATGATCACATAGACCCTCGCCGGACCGCGTTCTTCGTGGCAAGATCGATCCTGGGCGAGTTTCGGGACGGGAGGCGAGGATGCTGATCTCTCTTCACAAGCAGGCAGCGACGACACCGAAGATACGAGCCGCGATCCAAGCGAGCACTGAGCCGGCCTGGAGGGTGGCGGAGCGCTACGGCATCTCCATGCAGACCGTCTGGAAGTGGCAGAGCCGGGACAATGTCCATGACCGATCCCACACCCCCCACAGGCTTCAGTCGACGCTCACGCCGGCACAGGAAGCTGTGGCAGTGGCACTGCGCAAGTCGCTGCTGTTGCCGCTGGATGACCTGCTGTCGGTGGTGCGGGAGTTCCTGCACCCTCATGTCTCGCGTTCCGGGCTGGACCGCTGCCTGCGCCGGCATGGCGTGGGCAGTCTGCGCGCTTTGAAGCCTGCCTTGCCACGACCTGCGCACGGGGCCTTCAAGGCTTACGAGCCGGGCTATGTGCATGTCGACGTAAAATACCTGCCGCAGATGGCCGACGAGAGCCGCCGCCGGTATCTGTTCGTGGCCATCGACCGCGCCACGAGGTGGGTCTTCGTGCGCATCTACCCAGCCAAAACCGCTGCCAACGCCCGCCGTTTGTCTCGCGCGATCTGGAACGCGCCGCACCGATGACGATCACCAGGGTGCTCACCGACAACGTCCTATGTTGGGACGGATTTGCCATTCAGGGCGTCAGATCACGGGGCATCCGAGCGACCGGATGCCCTGAAGATGTTCGCCCAAGCGGGCTCCGCCGTCAAGAAATGGTCTCTCCCATAGCAAATACAGGGTCGGCCAAGTTGCCGCCCTCACCGTCCTTAAGACGAGATCCTAAATCCCAAGCGGAAGGCCCAAACATTATCTACGAGGTCGCCGATGGCGCCTCCACGGCTCTATAGAAAGGGGTCCTTCCGCTCGGGCTCGCCCCCTCGAAGAAGGGGCGATAGGGTTCGCCGGATTTGATCACGGCGTGAATGGTGCGTGCCATCTTTGCGGCGATGGCAGTGTATGCCTTGCGGCGCAGATCCGGGTTATGGCGGTCCTGCGAGATGTAGCGTTCGAACTTGTCTCGGAAGCTGTTGGCGGGCTTGAGCACGGCCGCCTGACTGGCCAGCCATAAGACGCGGCGCAGCCTTACATTCCCATACTTCGAGATCTTGCTCTTTCCGCGGAACAGCCCGGATTGCACAGTCGCAAGATCCATGCCGCAGAACTTCAGGAATTGCCGATGATGTCGAAAGCGCCGCAGGTCGCCAGCCTCGGCAAGGACGGCAAGTGCGTTGACCGGGCCGATCCCCGGAATGGTGCGCAACAGGCGATAATCGGGATGGTTTGCGAGCAGTTCGGCAGCCCGGGCCTCGATGGCATTGCGCTGTTGGATCAGACTGCGACCCTGCCGCAGAACCAGCCGGAACATGCTGAGGGCATCCGAACCGGGGTCGACAGGCAAGCCTACCGAAGTCTTTGACGTCTCGTAGATATCTGCCAAAAGCGCCGCCTTTCCGACGCGTCTGCCCACGATCGGCCAAGCCACCGCGATGAACTCATCCTTCTCCATGGCGGTGATCAGGTGGGGCGACGGAAAAGCCTCGAGGAAGGCCAAAAACCAATCTCCGCGTGAACTGCGATGAAACCGATCTGCTTCCGGAAAATAGAGCGGCAGATAGTGGGTCAGGATGCGGTGCCACAGTTCGGTCTTGGCACGCGCCACCATCTCATAGGTTTTTGACAACTCCTGAATGTCGCAAGTGCCCGCGACCAACGGATCATGGAAGACCTGCACGGCCCCGATCTCCAGCATGCGCAGAATTACCTGGGCGTCCTTCGGGTCATTTTTGTCCCAGCTGTTATGCAAGGCCTCCCGCGTTCTAGCGAGTGCGACCGACGAAACCAGATTCAACTCGAAGCCGGCGGCCCCGAGGGCGAACACGAGCGCGCGGTGATAGTTACCGGTCGCCTCGAACCCGATGGCGACAGGAAGCTCGAAGCTGCGCAAGGTCTCGATCAGGCGCTGATAATCCGCAGCAACGTTCAGCACCGTCATGCGTCTGCGACGCGTCTTGCCTGGTATCGCGATCAGCACCTCGTGCCTGTTCTTCGATATGTCGATGCCTACCAGAATGCGGGCATCCGTCGTAGCATTGACCTTGGCCATAGCTGGTCTCCTCTGTGGTGTGGTTGGCAAAACCACCATAGAGACCTGAGCCCAGTTATGGCCGCCTGCTGCGCATTTTTGAGGCTGCGCAGGCGGCCATAACCCTCTTCAGCGTATCTTTCCCAACATGCTACGGCAAGGAGTTCACCGATCGTCTGTTCGGCCTTCGCCGCCGGGGCCCCACCGGCAACCATGACTTCGACCGCCTCTGCACCGATCTCGGCATCGAGCATCGCCTGGCCCCGCCGATGCACCCGCAGACCAATGGCATGGTCAAACGCTTCAACGGCCGGATCGAGGACGTCCTGCAAAGCCACCGCTTCCGCAGCGGCGAGGATCTCGAACAGACCATCCTGCGCTATGTCCGGCTCTACAACGGTCAGCTTCCGCAATCAGTATTGAAGGGCCGAACGCCAATCGACGCGCTCAAGGACTGGCAGAAACAAAGGCCGGGCCTGTTCAGGAAGCGGCCCTACAATCACGCGGGATGTGACACCTACTCACCACCTTGCTAGCCGCGACTACGAAGTCTGTGCCTACGAAGCCATGGCCTTACACAACTCCAAACGTGTATCGAAATCCGTGCCATTTTGCGACATGTTGCAAAAGGCGCCGTTTTGACGGCTTTTGCAGCACGTTTGGGACTGTTGCACCAAGGATCCAGACCGTGTGAAAACTCGAACCGGATTCCCAGCACTGAGCGGCCATGGTATTTTTGGGCATGGCACATATTTCAGGCGGTGATCGGTCCCAACTCCTGCTTTTGCCGGACTCTGTGGACGACTATGTGGGGCCGGACAATGTTGTCCGGTTTATCGATGCTTTCGTTGACGGGCTCGATCTGAGGGCAGCTGGCTTTGGGCGGGTCCAGGCGAAAAGTACCGGTCGACCGGGATATGATCCGGCCGATCTCTTGAAGCTCTACATTTACGGATACCTGAACCGGGTGCGGTCCAGCCGCCGGTTGGAGGTAGAGACGCATCGCAATCTTGAAGTCATCTGGCTGCTCCGCCGCCTGACCCCCGACTTCAAGACAATCGCAGACTTCCGACGCGACAACAGAACGGCGTTCCGCCAGGTGTTCCGGGAGTTCGTGCTGCTGTGTCGTGAACTCGACTTGTTCGGACGAGAGTTGATCGCAGTCGACGGCACCCGGATCAAGGCCGTGAACAGCCGGGAGCGGAATTTCACCAAGGCCAAGCTGGCCAAAGCGATAGCGGAAAGCGATGAGCGCTTGGCGCGGTATCTCAAGCAGCTCGATGAGGCCGACAAGGACGGTGAGGACGCGCCAGAGAGGGGCACCGTCGAGAGGCTGCAGGAAAAGATCGCAGCGCTCCGCAAGCGGCGTGAACGGCTTGATGATCATGGCAAAGCCCTTGCAGACAGCGGCGCGGACCAGATCTCGCTGACCGACCCGGACGCACGCGCGATGCACTCCAGCAGTCGCGTCGGGGTCGGTTATAACGTCCAGATTGCGGTCGATACCAAGCACAAACTGATTGCGGAGCAGCAGGTCCACAACAAGGTCAGCGACCTGGGCCTGCTGACCGAGACGGCCAAGGCTGCGCGTGAGACCCTCGATGTTGCGCAGATCGATGCCGTGGCCGACCGGGGCTACTTCAAGATCGAAGATATCGAGGCCTGCGAAACGGCAGGCATCGTCCCTTACGTTCCCAAACCGCAGCGCGGATCTGCCGTTGCCAAGGGATTTTTTCCCAAGGACCAGTTCCGTTATGACGCCGAGGCAGACATCTACACATGCCCGGGCGGCGCGGCTTTGCGCCATGTGCACAGCCGCCCGGTTCGTGGCGAGATCCGCGTGTTCGATTATGCCAATGCCGCTGCCTGCAAGTCCTGCGCACTCAAGACACGTTGCACCACCGCGGCCTACCGCAAGGTTGCGCGCTATGAGAACGAGGCCGTGCTGGACCGGATGGCGAAACGGCTTGCCGCGCGGCCCGGGGTGCTCGATGAGCGGCGCGAGAGCGTCGAGCACCCGTTCGGCTCCGTGAAGCAATGGATGGGCCAGGGTGCATTCCTGATGCGCAGGCTGGAGAACGTGCGCGCTGAGTTCAGCCTGACGGCCATCGCCTACAATTTGCGTCGAGCGATCAGCCTTGTCGGCATTCCGGCGGAGCTATGGCCGATTTTGGGTGATGGGGTCTGAGAAGGCGGCGTATCGTGGTGGGTGTCAAAGCCTGCCAGAACCTCCCGAAGGAGCGATACGCCTTGGAAGATGATATCACGATCACCCCGCTTCACCAGCCCGGATCTGTCGTTGATCCACTCACCGAGATTGCACGCGACGGCGCCCGGCAGATGCTGGCAGCGGCACTCAGGGCTGAGGCCGCGAGTTTTGTCGCGCAGTTTGCTGAGGAGCGCCTGCCCGATGGCAGGCAGCGCGTTGTCCACCACGGCACCGGCCCTGAGCGGAACATCCAGACCGGGATCGGCCCTATCCCGGTGCAGAGACAGAAGGTGCGCGACCGGGCAGCTGATGCGCCGCCGGAGGACAAGATCCGGTTCAATTCGCGCATTCTTCCGAAGTGGGCGCGCCGTTCGCCTAGCCTTGATGCTCTGCTTCCGGTCCTCTACTTGCGCGGCGTCTCGACTGGAGACTTCCAGGAGGCTCTGAGCGCGCTGGTCGGTCCGGATGCGCCCAACCTGTCGCCAGGAGCGATCTCGCGGCTCACGGGCGAGTGGCAAGCAGAACATGACCGCTGGCAACGCCGAAACCTCTCGGCCCGGCGCTACGTCTATGTCTGGGCCGACGGCGTGTATCTGCAGGCCCGGATGGAGCCGCAGGCCGAGTGCATGCTGGTGATCATCGGGGCGACGCCGGAAGGGAAGAAGGAGCTGCTGGGGTTCCAGGTTGGGGTCCGCGAGAGCGCGCAGAGCTGGCATGAACTGCTGGTCGACCTCAGGGCCCGCGGCCTCTCGGCGCCACCGGACCTCGCGGTCGGAGATGGTGCCCTTGGCTTCTGGAAGGCGCTGGATGAGATCTTCCCCGACACGCGCCACCAACGCTGTTGGACCCACAAGGTGTCCAACGTCCTGAACAAGCTTCCGAAGTCGATGCACCCGGCGGTGAAGACTGACCTGCGGGAGATCTGGCAAGCCGCGACCCGCGCGGCGGCAGAGACCGCCGTCAATACCTTCGTCGAGAAGTATGGCGTGAAATACGAGAAAGCCGTCGCCTGCCTGACCAAGGATCGAGAGGCACTGCTGGCCTTCTACGACTTCCCGGCCGCTCACTGGGACCACCTGCGCACGTCCAACCCGATCGAGAGCGTCTTCGCGACCGTCCGCCATCGCACCGTCCGAACCAAAGGCGCGTTGTCTCAGAAGACAGCGAAGCTGATGGTGTTCAAGCTGGTTCAGGCCGCAGCGAAGAAATGGCGACGACTGAAGGGCGCAAACCAGTTGCCTCTCGTCGTCGAAGGCGTCAAGTTCACTGACGGTGTCGCCGAGCAGGACGCCAACGAAAGCCGCGCCGCTTGATCAGGCCGCGTCACCCAAAATCCCGCATAGCTCATTCCGGCGTTGATTGCGGCTGTCCGACCGTAAAGGCTCAATATTTCCTCAAGTATCAGCCCATATTCGCCTTCAGCAACCCCCACAGGACCCCACGGCCCACGATCAAGCATTTGATCCGGATCCCCTAAAAGAAAGGCTCCGATCCAGCCAAAACCCCTGCACGCCATCAGACCTCGGCAAGTTTTCACACGGTCTGGATCGTTTTTGAACACTTTGAAAAAGGGGCAGGGGAGGCGGGCATTCGTTGATCCGCGTTGCAGCTTTGAACCTGCTGCATGTCACTATGTTTGCCTACTTAGGAAAGCAGTATGACCTTTTGGTCCGACAAAAGGTCAAAATGACGTTTTTGCTTGACACTCGTAAGCGGTCTTCGGGATTTGCGATTGCAGTTCCCGGGATCACCGCACCTCTTGGGAAAGCAGCCTCACGCCTGGAAGACAGCATCGACCCTAACAGCCCTAAACCGTCATTTAGCCGTCACTACCGGCACGCTATCTGGGCTCTTTTTGGGGGACACGATGTCCGACCTCGATAATCTGATGATAGTAGCGCTTCGCCTTGCGGATTTGGCGGCAAATATTTCTGCCGATGCATGGTGCAGTGACCTCGCTGTAGATTACAAATCGGATGGCTCGTCGCTGACCCAGGCAGACTTGCTTATCGAGACGCGGTGGCGCGAAGAGATCAAGCGGCAGTTCCCATCGCACGGCATACTAGGTGAGGAGTACGGGTCCGATACTGGAACCAGCGCCTTTACTTGGGTGCTCGACCCAATCGACGGAACCCGTCAGTTCGGGACCGGACTTTTGAATTTCGCTTCGCTGATCAGCGTGTGCAGGGACGGCGTGCCGGTTCTGGGGATCATTGATGGGCCCGGACCACGCGCACGTTATGCTGCGGCTGAAGGGAAAGGCACCCTGTTCGCAGGCCGTCCTGTTCGCAGCAGTTCGCGGCGGGATATGATGGAAGCTGTGATCAGCCTAGCCAATCCAGACAGCTTTGGGAGGGAAAGCGCCTCTGGTTACGAAAAACTGCGTTCAACGGGGCGTGTGCGAGTCTTTGATGGTGGAGCGCCGGCATACGGCGCGCTCGCCCGAGGACTTATAGATATTTGCCTGAATGGTGACGATCTGGACGCATATGACATCTGCGCCCTATGCCCTGTGGTACAGGAGGCCGGAGGTACGATCACCGACTGGAGGGGGCAGCCACTATCATTGGCATCAAGCGGGGCCATCGTTGCCAGTGCCTCGCCTCAACTTCATGCCAAGGTTTTGAAACAGCTTTTGCCGACTAGCTGACCTACAGCTAGATCCCGCATAGCTGTCGCCTGTTCTGCGCACGGGCGTCTTCGCGAAGAGCCCTTTGCGGTCATTCACCTCGTGGACAATGGGGTGCAAATCATCGAAGTTTCACATGAACTTGCCGATTATGTTTACTCCTTTTGTAAGTAGGACATCACCATGAGCATTCGCGTCGGCATTGTCGGCATCAGCGGTTTTGGCGGCGGTGAAGCGCTGCGATTGATCGCCAGCCACCCGTCGTTCGAGCTGGTCTATGCCGCAGGAGAGGGCAGTGCTGGCAGTCGGTTGATCGACCGCTTCCCTGGCGTGCCCAGAAAGCTGGCCGATCTGGTGATCGAGAAGTGGGACCCTGCTGCGCTGCCAAAGCTGGACGTGCTCTTCGCCTCGCTGCCTACGGGCACATCGGCCGAAGCACTGGCGCGTGTTCCTGATGGGGTGAAGATCGTCGATATCGGCGGCGACCACCGCTACGTCGAGGGATGGGCTTACGGCTTGGCCGACATCTGGCCTGCACAACTTGAAGGTCAGAGCCGCGTCGCGAACCCCGGGTGTTTTCCTGCAGCAACGCTGAATGCGCTGGCTCCACTGCTGGTGAACAAGCTGATCGCGCCCGGCAACATCATCATCGACGCTAAGACCGGCATTTCCGGCGCAGGTCGGGGCGGTGGTGACAGCAAATTCGGATACGCAGAGAGCAACGAAAACTTGCAGCCCTATGGTTTGCTCAAGCATGTCCACATGCCCGAGATAGCCAAGACCATCGAACATCTCAGCGGTGGCGACGCCTCCGGGCTGGTCTTTACGCCGCATCTGGTGCCGATGACCCGTGGTGTGCTGGTCACCATCTACTGTCGCGGAACCGCGACCACCGATCAGTGCCTGGACGCAGCAAGGCGCTACTATGCCGATCGTGCTTTTGTGCGGGTGACCGATAAGCCGCCACAAACAAAATGGGCTACCGGCTCGAACCTCTCATTCGTCAGCTATGCAGCTGATCCCGAGCGAAACCTGGTGATCGCGATGGGTGTGGTGGATAATCTTGGCAAGGGAGCAGCCGGCCATGCGGTGCAAAACGCAAACCTGATTTGCGGCCTGCCAGAAACCGCTGGTCTGGAAGGCGCATCCGTTTGGCCGTAACAGGAGCGCCCCATGACCGAAAACAACTGCGATAGCGCAAGACTTCCCCGTGCCGACGCAGAGGCCATTGTGAACGTGCTGGGCTTGGCCGAAAACCTGAAGACCGAGATGCGCCATAGCTGGTTATCGAATGGCCGGCAGGAAAGTGTCGCGGAACATACGTGGATGATGTCAGTGGCGGCCGTCCTGATAGCTCCGCACCTTCAGCATCCTGTCGATCTGGGGCAAACCCTGAAGCTGATCGCGCTTCACGACATAGCAGAGGCCATCACCGGGGATATCCCATACTTTGAGGAAAGCGCCCGTAAAGACACCAAGCTTGCCGATGAAGCTGAAGCCATGAAAGCAATGCGCGGGATGCTTCCAGCGGCTTCGGTGTCAATCGGCGCCCAATATTGACCCCCTTTCGGCGTGCAATTTTGACCCCTTAGCTGTGTGGTGATCAGGGTCTGTCCCGACGCAGCTGATCATGTTGCGGAGGCGGGACAGACCCTGATCAGGCGCGGTTCTTGAAGCGCCAGGACTCGTTGCCGGTTTCGAGGATCTCGCAGTGATGCGTGAGGCGGTCGAGCAGGGCCGTTGTCATCTTGGCATCGCCGAAGACGGCCGGCCATTCGCCGAAGGCAAGGTTCGTCGTGACGATGATGGACGTGCGCTCGTAGAGCTTGCTGATCAGGTGGAACAGCAACTGGCCGCCTGCCTGAGCGAATGGAAGATATCCCAGTTCGTCGAGTACGATGAAGTCGAGACGGGTCAGGTATTCGGCCGTGCGCCCCTGTTTACCGCTGCGGCTCTCGGTATCGAGCCTGTTCACCAGATCGACCACGTTGAAGAAGCGGCCTCGGGTGCCGTTCCGTATCAAGGCGCGAGCGATCGCGATGGCGAGATGTGACTTTCCCGTGCCAGTGCCACCGATCAGCACGACATTGCGCTGGTCGGCCACGAATGTGCCAGTCGCAAGATCGCGCACCAGGCCCTCGTTGACCGGTGTGTCGGCAAAGTCGAAGTCTTCGATATCCTTCGCGAGCGGCAGCTTTGCCACGGTGAGCTGATACTTGATCGATCGGGCCTGCTTCTCGGCGATCTCTGACTGCAACAGATCACCGACAATACGGGGCGGTTCGAACTGGCGCTTGATACTGGTGGCCATGATCTCGTCATAGGCGCTGCGCATCCCGTAGAGCTTGAGAGTGGCCATCAATTCCAGAACCTGGGTGCGTTCCATCGTAGTTTGTCCTCCTGAGGCTGTCGTAGCGTGCGCAATCAGCCACGGGCTCGTGGGTCAGCCGCAACGCGGTGGGGGTGAGAAGCAATGGAGGTGGTGCCGGGTCCCGGCTGCGCGCGAGGATGTTGATGATGACCGGCGCCGAAAAGACGCCCTGTGCGAGGGCCTCCTGGCACGCGGCTTCCACAGCAAGGAGGCCATCGGTCGCGACGCAGCCGAGGATTGCCACCATCTGTCGGTCGCCGTCATTCATGCTCTTGAGCTTGCGGCGCACCGTCGCTATCGCGGTCGGCAGCACCCAGTTCTGGAACGGGGCACCATTCCGTAAGGCGCCGGGTTTGCGTGCCAGAACAGGCACATAGTGCCAGGGATCGTAGACCGTCTCGTTCCTGCCAAAGCAGCGGGAATGTTCTGCCACGATGACCCCGTCCTGCCGGATGACGATCTTCTCGGCATAAGCGTGGACTTCGACGGGCCGTCCGACAGCCGTCGAGATCACGGAATACCTGTTGTTGTCGAACCGGACGAGGCAGGTCTTGGAGACGGAGGCCGGAACGGAATGGAAGCCGTCAAACGAGCCGACATAGGGGACGAGGGTCGCGCGCTCTGTCTCGAACATCTGCCAGATCATCTGATCGCTGCGCTCAGGGTGCTTGTGCGCCTTCGCATAGGCGATGCATTTGTCGAGCAGCCAGACGTTCAGCTCGTCCAGGCTCCTGACCCGAAGCCTTGGGGTGAAGAACCGTTCGCGCACAAGGCCAACCTGGTTCTCGACCTGGCCTTTCTCCCAGCCCGACGCAGGCGTGCAGGCAACCGGCTGAACCAGATAGTGGCTGCACATCTGCAAAAAGCGCCGATTGTAGAGCCGCTCCTTGCCGATAAAGACCGCCTCGACCGCCGTCTTCATGTTGTCGTAGATCCCGCGCGTGCAAGTGCCCTTGAAGAAGGCGAAGGCCCGGTCATGCGCGTCGAACATCGAAGCCACCGCGGCGCCATCGGTTTGAGCCCGATGGCTGAGGCTCCTGGCTCTCGCGCATATACGCCCGGGCGAACATCATGCGGCTGTGGCAGAGCCTGACATGCGCGACCTTGACCGTCGTCGTCACGCCGTTGATCAGCACGACCTCATGGCTCCAGTCGAATTGGTAGGCCTCGCCGGGCGCATAGTAGAGCGGCACGTAGGCTTCGGCAGCCGCTGATCCGCGCGCCTTCGACCAAGTCTTGGCGTAACGCCGGATTGCATCGTAACTGCCCTCGTAGCCGAGTGACCGGACCTCCTCGTAGATCCGGATCAGGGTCAGCCGTTCTCGCGACGCCTTGCCTTCATTGGCAACTAGGAACCGATCCACCTCCGACTGCCAGGGCCCAACCCGCGGCATCGGCTGATGGTCACGCTCGTAGGTGAAGTCCGTCTCGTCTGACCGCAGGATCTTGCGCACCGTGTTGCGCGACACATGCAGGTCCCGGACGATGCGCTTCATCGACCAGCCCTGCACATGAAACGCCCGACGCACCCGCGCTATCGTATCCACTCGCTTCAACTCCCCCTCCATCCGCTGCCTCGCAACGGATGGTCAGATGAAACCCGAGGGGGGTCAAAATTGGACGCCGATTACCCCGCCAAGGGGGTCAGTTTTGCACGCCGAAACACAGGCCTCGGATCTTTGATGTCCAATCACCCTCATCCTGAGAAGGCTGAAGGAGATCTGCGACACCTTGCGGTCAACAGACCAAAGAGGCCTTGCGAACGGGACGTTGCACTGCATCCGCCCCGCCCGCTTGCCTCAAGGGCACGTCTGGTCATGCAAGAGACAGGTTCACCGCGCTCTCGCGATTGTCTCGGCCAGCTTCGATATCAAAGCTGACCTTCTGTCCATCTGCCAGAGAACGAAGGCCAGCGCGCTCGACAGCTGAAATATGGACGAAGATGTCCTTGTTGCCGTTATCGGGCTGGATAAAGCCAAACCCTTTTGTTTCATTAAACCATTTCACAGTTCCGGTTGCCATTTTGTCTTCCTTGATTAATTTGTGCAGCAAAGCTGCTTCGCTCAAGAAAACCGGTTGATGAACACTTGCCGAGACGCAACATGCAGCGGATTGCAAGCCGGCAGTATTATTCCGGAGCGGACGGCAGACTAAACTCGGACGCCGCGCTTCTCGCTCTGGATAGATTGTTCCGGCATCAGGGTGACCACCCGCCTCTGCATTTCCTGGTCGCGGGTGGGCACTGGCTGCGCCAGAGAGGACGCCTCCGCTGCTCCCACTCAGCCCGGCTTTGCGGCGGCTAGCCACTCGTCGAGCTTTCACCAGCGGCGGCGCCCCGAGATGTTTTTGACGGCGATGGCCACGGCCCTCTTCTTGAGTGCTCAGGTGGGCCACTCTCAGGCACTCAACGATGCTGTTTGTCATTTTCTGAACTTACCTGGGCTACAAAAGCAGCATCGATTTCCTCCGCCACAAGGCGCTGCAATTCCCACAGGTTCCGGTCATGGATACCCTGCTCTTCGAGCGACAAGACCGTGTTGCGAAGGTACTCGGCCGTCGAGCCGCGCGGCCCGCAGGCCCGCGCCATCTGCGCGGCAGCGGCCTGCAGCGGAAGGCCTCGCCTGATCCTTGGTCCTGTCGGCCCTGCCCAGAAGACAAGGCCATGTATGGGACCTTCGGCCGTTTTGAGACTGAGCCACCGCCGGTAGACCATGGTTTCAACGAATGGAAACTCTCGCCGGGACAGGAGATCCAGAACCTGGCGCTCTTGTCCGGCTTCAACCTCAAGCGCGAGTCCCGCGCATCGGCCGCCTGACATTAGCGCCATCATCAGCCCCGGCGCCTCCGGGGTGCCGCGATTTCCACGGGTTTCAAGGCAGAACTGCCGATGCCAACCCCAAGCTACGGCCCGCCGCCGTGCCGCCGGCACGAAAGGCTGGCTCCAGATCAGCGAGCCATAGGCAAAGATGTGAAGCGCGCCCTCCGGCCTTTCCGCCAGCAGGCTATCAACAAAGGACGCATAGTCAGCATCTGTCGCCGGACAGAACGAGGATGGAAAGGCAAAATCCGCGACCGGGCGGGTTGCTCGCGCCACGTGGTCGAGGGTTAGTGCCAGTTTTCGCGGAGGATGACGGGGTGGTTTCATGCCTGTCACGCTTTACTCCTGATAGGTCTTCAGGCTGCCGCATTGAGAGCAAGCCGAATTGCGTCGAGGAGATGCTGTCGATCATGGTCGTGCTCATAGGAATAGCCGACCCGCGCCAGTTCGAGGAAATCCTGATCGAGTGCCATGGATCGCGCCTGTGTCACATGCGATCTTGCACGGGCCATTTCGCCCATGAGCGCATAGGTCGCGGCAAGGCGCATTTCCTGGCGCGCATTGCGCCGAGGAACCCGCTCCAGCATCCGAGCAGATTCGACGTATCGGCCCAGATGAAAAAGGGCAAACGAATGCTCGTTGTCATAGTAGCCGGGCCAGAGGGGATTGATGTCTTTGGCGCGCTCAAACCACGCCAGACTCTCCTCCGGGCGCCCCCTGTTCACCAGGACAAAGCCCAGGTTGAAAAGACCGTCCGCATCGCAGGGATTGACCTCAACGGCGCGATTGGCAGCCTGTTGAGCTTGTTCGAACTCGCCCAGCCACAGATGGAAGAAAGACAGGATGCCGTGGCAGCGTGCCTCCTCGGGCGAGAGTTGGGCGCCGCGCATGCCTTGGGCCCTGATGCGGCGCTTCACTTCCTGCGGAGCAAGTTGGTAACCGTGCAGCGCGGCTTCAGCTAGGCCGTGATAGGAATAGGCGACACCGACAAAGGGATCGGCCCTGATGGCGGCGGTAAAATGCTCAAGCGCCTGCTCATTCACTCCCGGCTCAAAGGTGCGGAACAGGGCACGCCCGCGTGCCAGATGCTGAAAGGCCGTCAGGGCGCCAACGTCTTGGCGCAGACTGCTGCGATGGTTCGCCTCTTCGACAGAGGCAAAGAGGCGCGCCACGATCCGGCGCGCGATCACATCCTGCAGGCTCAGCCAGCTCGTGCCCTCGCCCGCGAAGCTTTCTCCCCAAAGAACCTCGCCTGTATCGGCCTTGTTCAGCGCCATGGACAGCAGCAGCCGATGATCCGTCATATGCGCCGATCCATCCACGATGTAGTCCGCCCTGAGCTTGGCTCCGATGTTGGCAAGATCGAGGGTCCTGTCGACCGCGGCGGTAAAGGCCGAGTGCTGTGCCAGCACTGTGAGGTTCCTGAAATGTGCAAGACCCACAGTAATCTCCTCCACAAACCCATCAAGGACCGGGCCCATGTCAGGGATGCCTGTGCGATCCCTTAGGGGCAACAGTGCGATGCGCGGCCGGATCGAAAAGGTTTGGCCGGCATGCTGCGGAAGGGGCGAGCCCGTCGGGCAAAGCATGAAGCCCCGCCGGGCAACGGTTCTTAGGATCTGTCCTTCTTCATCTGCCAGGGCTTTCCGAATATCGCGAACGGCCTGGCTCAGCGAGGCTTCGGTCACGATGACATCCGGCCAAACCGCGTCAAGCAACTCACCTTTGGGCACTACCCGCCCAGGCTGGCGGGCAAGTTCCTGCAGAAGCCGGAAGGACTTGGCGCGCAGGAGGATGATCTGGCCGTCCCGGCTCAACATGCCGCGACCGAGGTCCAGCACGGACTTGCCCAGCTGGATGATCGTCGCGCCGACTGCCTCTGCCACCGCGCCTTCTCCTTCATCCCCTCCAGGAGGATGAAGGAAAGGCGTGAGGTGTCAATAGCAGCCACTCCATGTCCGTGCCGTGCTTTCAGCATACCCCCACTCCGACGCGCATTTATCATGGGCCGGTCTTGTCAGTCTGCCCCGGAGGAGTGAACCGGTACAAACGTGCTGCAACTGGTCTTCGTCGTCGCCGACGGGGAGGGGCTGTTGCGTGGCAGATACCGTCAAGTCAGAGGATTGACGGCGCGGAAGGACCTTCAAAATAACCTGATCTCGGGCAGTGGCACCGATCGTAACCATCTGTTCTCTCCTGAACCGACACCGCACATTGCGGTCTTTCTCAAGAGTGTGAACCTCGCTGCCATTCGTATCTCAAAAGAGGTTTGAAAGTTTTCTGAATCCGTCATGCTCAAAAGGGGCAGCCCTCAGTTCATGCAACAGACAACAGTGCGCAATTTATCCAAGCGACAAGCCGCAAGGTAAACCTGAGCAGCGCTTTCATTCAGGAAGACTTCGTGTGTTTTTCAGGGAGCTTTCAGGACGAAAGCACCAGCGGTGCGGGATGCTGTCATGTCCGTGTAACTTTCACGGGATGCCTGCCGAAGCCACAACTCTTTCCCGGCCAGACAGCGAAAGCGATATAGCCATGATAGAACTTGTTTTTATAGTCTGCCTTAGTGCCACGCTCGCCACCTGCAAGCAGCACGTGATGCAGTTTTCTGATCTGACGATCCCGACCTGTACATCGGCCGCGCAACAGCAACTAGCCCAGTGGGTAGCCAACCACCCGGACTGGCGCATTCGACGCTGGACTTGCCAGCCTCCAAGGGAAGAGCGTGATATCTGATTGAGATGCAGGCCGGTACCTGTTGGACTGACACCTTATACCAAGGGCCTTAACCATTGACCGCCTCGCCATTTCGGTTTTCAAAACCTCTGAATACATCGTCGAGCGATGCAGCGACGCATAGAGTGCCTTCGCAGACGATCCCAAAGGCGGCCGAACAATTGCTTACTCAATAGTATCCAAAGGCGGTCAATGGTTAAGGCCCTTGGTATAATGCGTGCCTTCCGACCACTCGGCTGCCGGGCTCTGCGTCTCTCGGGATGGCAGGCCGACGGGCGGTATCAACCCCGTCTCACGCCGCCCCGCCCGCTACCCGCAGCCGGAAAAGTTCAAAATAGCGGTGTCCATATATGAAATCGGAAAACGCTTTGAGTCGCGGCTGCACGCGGGCATGATGGAAAAGGCAGCTTGGGCCGGAACGCGTGTGCAATTGCGGACTCCCTTCCGCGCGCTTTCCGCACCGGATGCGACACCAGCAAAGGAGCAGTCGCAATGAGCATTCGAGTTCCCTCAGAACTGCGTGGACCGATCCACTTCTTCGGAGACAGCCTGACCGACGACGGCAACCTGTACGCGCTGGCGCGCGATCTTGTGGCCGCTCCCGCGCTGGAGGCCTATGTCGGCACGGGCGGCCGCCTCAGCAACGGGCCCACCTACGCCGAACACATCGCGGGTCTGCTGGGGCTGCCCGAGGCGGGCAACTATGCGCTGGCGGGCGCAGAGGCAGGCGGCAGCCAGACCCTCGGCGATCTTCTCGTCGAACTGGGCTTCGGAAACGCGATGCTCGTCCCCGAGACGGATCCCCGGCTCGATCTCGACACCAACCTGGGCGGACAGGTGGACCGCTTTGCTGCCGACATGGCCGGCGTGCCGCTCGGGAGTGCGACCGGCTTCATCCTTGCCGGCAGCAACGACTTCTTCAATATCGCAAGCCCCTTGGATGCGCCGGCCATCTTGGGCCGGGCGGTGCAGGACACGTTGTCGGCCGCGGCCGAGCTGCTCGGCCTGGGGGTCGAGAAAGTCGTGATTTCGACCATTCCGGTTCCGTCATTCTTTCCGGCCTTCGGTCCCATGAGCCCGGCCCTTGGCCAGATAAACGCGCTGTCCGACGCCCACAGCGCCGCGCTGGCGCAAGGCGTGGGTGCGCTGCAGGAACAGGGGCTCAACGTGCGGCTTCTCGACATGCGGCCGATCTCCGAGGCGATCATGGAGGACCCCACGGGCTTCGGCCTGATCGCCCCCTATGGCCTGACGCTGGAAACGGGAGACGCGGATGTCCTTGCCCGCTACGATGAGGACCAGGTCGCCTTCTGGAACCCGCTCCATCCCACCGCGGCGACGCACGGTGTGCTGGGCGCCTACACCTCCTTCGCGCTAGAGCATGAGTCCGTTTCGCTGACCTCGGGCGCCGATCGGGTCGCGACCGGCAAGGGGCGCGATCTCGTACTTGGACTTGGCGGTGACGACGCAATCTGGCTTGGCAGCAGCGACGATCTCGCCTTTGGCGGCAGCGGCGAAGACACGATCCTGGCAGGACACGGCGACGATCTCGTCGCAGGCGGCTCCCAGGATGACATCCTCCTCGGCCAGCGTGGCGATGACGTGCTGGCCGGCAGCGAAGGATCGGACTGGCTCTTCGGCGGCAGCGGACGTGACGTGCTGATCGACGGGCTGGGCAGCGATCGAGCCTACGGCGGCAGCGGAGCGGATCAGTTCGTGTTTATCGAGGCTGAGCTGATCGGCGGCACCACCGGCGCCGACACGGACGTCTTCGTGGGCGGCAGTGGCCATGACACGCTCTGGCTGGTCCTCGGCACCTCCACGGCAGCGAAGTTCGGGGACGATCTGACCGGTCCCGCACCGTGCGAGGCTCTGGCCCGCCTCGGGATCGAAGCCGCGGGCATCGAGGAGATTAGAATCATTGAGGAACGTAGCGGGCCTTCAGTCCTGTCCCAGCAAGCCTGGTACAACCACGCCGATCTCTGGGGCCTCGTGTAACGCGATACCGGGAGACCGGCCCGGCGGGTGATGGCGGCGCAAGCGTCGGATGCACCCGCCGGGAGCTCCGGCTGAGGTGGGCGGGGCGTTCCTGCGACAGCCCGTGCAGCGATTGCAGCACCAACATCCGGAATTTTAGTACCGGGTCGAATGGCGGCCGGCCACCCTTCCAGCGCGGCGGCCGGCCGAGGACCCGCTCCAGCACCGGCCGGAACATCTCGAAGTCCACTATCGCCGCCAGCGTCTCGAGCGGATCACCATTCATCGTGTCTCGGTCTGGCGGTTTCTGCGGGGTCTCGGGCTGACACACAAAAAAAGACCTGCAAGCCGTCGAGCAGAAGCGGCCTGAGATCCGGCACGCGCGCCAAATCTGGATCACGCGACGCCAACCGTTCATGCTCAACGCGTTGACGCGCATCGGTTTCATTGACGAGACGTCACTGAAGACAAACATGGCCAAGACAACCGGATGGTCCGCAAAAGGCGCGCGCCTTGTCGATCACGCGCCCTTCGGCCACTGGAACACCCAAACCTTCATCGCCGCCCTGCGCCACGACCGGCTAGACGCGCCTTGGGTGATCGATGGCGCAATGAACCGCGAACTGTTCGAGCTCTATGTCGAAACCCAACTGCCCCCGACACTGCAACCAGGCGACGTGATCATTCTCGACAACCTGTCATCGCACAAAAGCCCCAAGGCAGCGGCGACCATGGAGGCCGTCGGTGCTTGGTTCTTGTTCTTGCCCCCCTACAGCCCGGATCTAAACCCCATCGAGATGGCTTTCGCAAAGCTCAAGGCGCTGATCCGGAGAGCCGCAGCCCGCACCTACGACGCTCTATGGCAAGCCGTCAGCCAAGTCTGCGATCTCTTCACCGAGGAGGAATGTTACAACTTCTTCAAGGCCGCTGGATATGAAACCGATTAAACGCAACCCGCTCTAATTTATAAATTTCTAATACATAAGAAAATTGCTTCATGATAAGTATAATGAGCGCCAAGCGCCATGCTCAAAAATTGGGCATCAAGAGGATAACATAATTATAAGCCTGCGCATAATGGCAGATCTTTATTCAAAAAGGCGCAGAGTAGTCACGTTCCAGATTGAAATTGAACGATTTTCGGGTAATTGTCGCAGCTCTCCTATATCTTTGCGCCAGGTATTAAATTAGTTTCCTGATTCCACAGCATTTGGTAGATTATACGGAATCACTATTGTCATTCTATCAGCTCTGCCGAATAGAGGCTTGACATGCGTCGCACTTATGGTCCCTCGCTCACTCGTCGCACGGCTCTTGCAGCGGGAGCTTGCTTGTTTGGCGGCCCGGCTCTTTCCCAACCCTTGTGCGAGCTTGGACTCCCGAACCACGTCAAAGGTCCAGCTGTCTGGCAAGATCTGGATCAGGACGAGCTCGATGCGGCCTATAACCAGGAATTTTATCAACCCCACATGCACGCTATCAACTCGCGCCTGTCCGGCCTGAGCTTTGATCTGCGGATGCGCCACGGGTATCCCGAGCGAGTTGCCTATGGGGAAAGCCCTGCCGAAGCCATGGACATCTATAAGGCACCTGAAGCGGGTGGTCCGGTCTTCGTCTTTATCCATGGTGGGATCTGGCTCTATCTCAATGCCGGATACGCGGGATTTGCGGCTGAAATGTTTCTCGATCGGAAAGCACATTTCGTGGCATTGGACTTTGCACCCGTGAACGAGCTTGGTGGAGACCTTAGACGCCAGGCTAACCAGGTTCGGCAGGGAATTGCCTGGGTCGTCCGGAATGCTGAAAGCTTTGGTGGCGACCCGGCGCGCGTCTACATCGGCGGGCACTCGTCCGGAGGCCATCTTGCTGCCGTGGCGCTGACAACAGATTGGGCAGGAGAGTTCGGACTGCCGATTGATGCGGTCAAGGGCGGCCTGTGCATGAGCGGAATGTATGACCTTGCGCCTGTCCGCCTGTCGTGGCGGAGCGCCTACATCGACTTCACCGACGAGATGGAGGATGCGATGAGCCCGCAGCGCCATCTGGATCGTGTCACGGCTCCTGTGGTGGTCTCATACGGTACGCTTGAGACGCCCGAGTTTCAGCGTCAGGCCAAAGACTTCGCCGCCGCTTTGGATGCCGCGGGAAAGCCCGTGCAACTCGTGGTGGCCCGCGAGTATTTCCATCAGGACATGTGGGAGACGCTTGGCAACCCTTATGGGCCTAACGGCCGTGCGGCGCTGGCCATGATGGATCTCGGCCCATGATCGTTCAAATGCACGTTCAGTGAGTACTTGCAGGCCGCGCTAATTTAAGCCTGCCCAAAGACGTATTTCAAGCTGTTGGGCGTTAGCAATTGTTTCTGTCAGCCGGCTTGGGGCCGCCATGTCTCGCCGGTTTTGACGATTGCGTTTGCGATGGTGAATAGCCTGCGTGCAATGGCAATGATGACAATCTTATAGGGCTTTCCGCGCGCTCTCAGGCGCTTTGCCAGTGGCATTAGCACCGGGTTATGGCATTCGGCGGCGAAAGCAGCTTGATAGAGCACCTGACGTAAGGCGCGTCGTCCACCATCGACGGCCGGTCTGCCGCGCATGGTCCCGCTGTCATGCGGCACCGGCGCTAGGCCGGTTCTTCGTCTCCAAATGCTTCCCAAGCTGGTAGAGCAAAGAGGTGGTCCGGGGTTTTCGACCAGTTTGCCGCCTCGCTAAGCTCCAGCATGGGTTTCATGTCAGGCGGCGGCTTTCAGGTTGAGGTTGGCGGTATCATAGGCCTCAGCTGGCGTCAGCAACCCATGCGAAGAGTGCGGACGTTTTTCGTTGTAGTAGCTGATCCAGGCGCCGATCCCCCGGCGGGCCTCGGACCCGGTCTCGAAGGCGTTCAGGTAGACGCATTCGTATTTGAGGGACCGCCACAGCCTTTCGATCATCCGGTTGTCGATCCAGCGACCGCGGCCATCCATGGAGATCTTCAACTTGGCGTCCAGCAGCACCTCGGTGAAATCAGAGCTGGTGAATTGCGAACCCTGATCAGAGTTACAGATCTCGGGCGGCCCGTATTTGGTCAGTGCCTCCTTCAGGGCCTTCACGCAAAACCTCGCGTCCATGGAGTTCGACAGCCGCCAGCTGAGCACCTTGCGGCTGTGCCAGTCCATGATGGCCACCAGTTAAAGAAGCCCCCGGCACATGGGTATGTACCCGTCTGGAGCCTAGCAGCCGAAGGAACATGGCACGGGAGGTGGAAGTGTGCACCTGGGCGGTAAAGGGCATGCGTCAGCCTCAACGCAGATACTCGTTGCAGGACGCTTGCATCATGCCCAAAATATCGTAGAGCAACGCGTCTTGCGGCAATCCCCGAGACCGCAGAAAACGCGCCTGAAGCGCATAGGCTTCAGCCTCGAGCGATCCGGGACAGGGCGTATCGCTCTGGCGGCCGGTCGCGAACTGCTGACTGTGCACCAACTCATGGACCAGAAAGCTCAGGCCAAGAGGAGACGCCAGGTCGACATCGCCCATGATAATGATCTCGCCGCGGATCGGATCGAACGCCGCCGCAATATCTACATGATTAAATGGGTGCGATGCCCCCTCACCAAACACTGCAGCTTGAAGTTCCATCTGATGCCCCCGCCGGACGCTGACAGCCGGAATGTCTTCTTCGGTTGCCTGGGTCACAAAGGCTGAGGCTTCGAGGAGGAAGGGTGTCAGATCCTCGGCGGCGCTCACGGTCGCGCCGAAAGCCACTGAAAAGACGCCGAGAAGGCCGACCGTGTGGTGATGCTGGAAGCTGGTAATGGACACATCAGTTACCCCTGCATAAAGAAGCTTCGCACCAGAATGCAAACGGTGGCGTGGACCTTGCGTGAGACAACCTCACGCCCGACGTTAGAATTGCGTGAGGGGGCCCGCGATGTCGTGGTTCAGAAGGCGAGAGAGTGCTATCCTCAATAAATGACGGCGTTCGACCTTCAATTATTGGGCGGGTGCAGGCTGACGTCCCTGCGCGATCGTCCTTGTGCGCTCGCCGTGGGCCGGAGGGGAATACTGCTGCTGGCGCAGCTTGCCTGCCCCATTGGCAATCACCATTCAAGGTCCGCATTGCAGGCCAACCTTTGGCCCCGATCGGATCAGCACCACGCGCAGGATAGCTTGCGATTCGAGTTGCACCGGCTGCGGAAAGTCCTTGGCGATGCGATTGGAGGCGACCGGCGCTCCGTGTGGCTGGATCCCGCTATAGTCACCGTGGACATCGGACGGTTCGAACAACTGGTGTCTGAGGGCACGGTTTCAGCTTTGTCACAGGCCTGCGCACTCTATCGCGGTGACCTGTTGGCAGATTGCGAGCTGGAAGACGTTCAGAACGATTGGCTATATCCGGAACGGGAGAGACTGCGCCAGCTTGCGCGCTCGGCATTCTGGGCCTTGTTCAGTCTTTATGTCTGGCGCGGCCAGGCAAGCGCAGCGGAGCAATGCGCTGTTACATATCTGGCACTCGATCCATATGACGAGCGACTACATGGAGCGTTGATGCGGCTGAGGCTTGGTCAAGGGCGACGGGCGGCTGTCGCGCAACAGTTTGCCAACCTCTCGGAGCGTCTGGCGCACGATCTTGCCGTTCAGCCCAGTTCCGAACTGACCTCCTTGGCTTCTCGCTTGAACCATGCGGGTCGGACACGCCGTCGGCCATTCGATGCCCCCTCAATTCTCGGTCGCGGCGGAGAAGACGTTGTTGATGCGCCACCTTTGGTCGCCGTCTCGCTCTTTCAGAACCTTTCGGAGCAGGCAAGCCTGTCGGTGCTATCAGCCGCGCTGGCGGAGGATATCATAATCGATCTAGCGCGCTTCCGCACGCTGGCGGTGCTGGGGCGCGCGACAGCTTGGGCAATGACGCGCGAACCCGACCTCGCCGACTGGAGGCGCCGGTTCGGGGTGCGTTACCTGGTTGAAGGGACCGTGCGAGAGGCAGGCAACGCAATCGAGGTCAGCGTGTGCCTTCTTTCAAGCGGTTCCGAGCGCTGCCTTTGGGCGGACCGGTTCCGGGGCGACCTGGAAGGTCTTCCGGAGTTTCAGGAGAACGCGTCCCGTAGCATCGTCGCGGCGGTTCAGGTGCAGGTTGAGGCCGCAGAACTCGCCCGGATCCGACATCACCCGATCGAATGCCTAAGTGCCTACGAGCTTTATTTACGCGGGCGGGCGGAACAACGAAGAGGAAATCCTGGCTCCGTCGAAAGTGCCTTCCAGCTTTTTTCACAGGCTGTGCAGCGCGATCCGGGTTTTGGTGCAGCCCACGCTGCCCTAGCACTGGGCTGGTTCGGGGTCGGTGCCTGTAGTGGAAGTGAAGCAGGAAATGCGATGGAATACGCCCTCAGACACGCACGGGAGGCCATAACACTGGATCCCCTGCAAGCGTCAGGGCACCTGATGCACGGCATGCTATTGCAGACGCTGCGGGATTTCGACACAGCCGACCACTGTATTGAGCGCGCCCTAATGCTGAGCCCCGGAGATCCCGAGACTCTCGCCTTCAGTGGACTTGAAAAGGCGTATCACGGGGAGGCGGAAGCCGGTGCCGCGTTGGTCGAACGGGCGATGACGCTGGAACCAGGGTATCCACCGCTCTTTGCCGAACTCATGGGCAAGACGGCCTATATCGCTGGTCGCTACGATTCTGCGGTGTTCTGGTTGCGGCAATCGCAGAACCGGGTGCCAACCAATCGGGCTTGGCTGGCCGCCGCCGCTGCGCGCGCCGGATTGCGGGTAGAAGCGGCCGCCCATGCACGGGCAGCAACAGCAACAATCGAGCGTCGTCTTGGCCCTGCCCGTTTGCAGGAAATCGGCGGTCCGATTGCGTGGTTACGCGGACCCGCCCGTTTTCGCCAGTCCACCGATCTTGCCCATTACGAGGAGGGATTACGGGAGGCTGGGCTGGCATAGACGCTGATTTGCATCAAGAGTATCGCCAAGCTTGATTTCAACGACTTGGGGGGTTGGTTGGCCATTGATATGACAGAAATCTTCGGCCTCGACGGATGCGTCGGTAGTGACCAGCGATGCGACATATTTTGTGGCCGAGGAGGTGGGCAAGCCGATCCCCTACGGGTGATTGCCGGATGCAATCCACCGGGTCATCAGGTTAGCCGATAAACACAACAGGTAGTTATTTCCAGCTGCCTGTGACGACAGCAAAGGCACGAGCTCGGCCGTCATGCCCTGCTCTGACCCTCCACTTGGGATTACCAGTCGAACTGACCCTCATTCAGCTGGTCAACCCTTATGTCCTCGATCAGGAGCACATCGCTGCCCGCCGTGATGATGATGTCGTCGCCCAATTGCCTTGCTGCTCCGAGAATATCGGCCCAGCTCTCAAAGCGAGCATATGCAGACACGTCGATGACATCATCAACACGGTCAAAGTCGGTGATCCTATCCGTCCCGCCGTTCCAGATAAATGTGTCCGCTCCTTCACCGCCGGTCATCGTATCGTTTCCTGCGCCACCATTCAGAATGTCGTCTCCGTCGCCGCCAAGTATGCGGTCGGCGCCGGTGCCGCCGAACAGCAGGTCATTGCCCTTGCCGCCACCCAGCAGGTCGTTTCCGCCGCCGGCACGGATGACGTCATTGCCGTCTTCGGCGTAGATGATGTCGCGTCCCGAGCCGGAGATGGCCAGGTCATTGCCTCCGCCAAGTTCAATGCGGTTGTTACCGTCCCCGGCCCTTACCACGTCATCACCACTGCCTGCCGAGATCACGTCGCTGCCGCTGCCGGCCGATACCTGATCGTTGCCGTCGCCGGCATAAATAATGTTGGCGCCGTTGCCCGCGTCAATAAGGTCATTCCCCCTGCCTCCGTCCAGCGTGTCATTTCCGAGAAAGCCGAAAATCTGGTCGTTGCCAGAGAAGCCGAGAATGAAATCGTCTCGACTGGTCCCCCTCAAGACGTCATTGCTGCTGTTTCCAAAAAGAATTGCCATGATCATGCTCCATCACGTTGAGTGGCCCTGCTGATGACAAAAGGCGCTTGGGTAACCCGAAGTCCCCGGCCGCCGGTATAGCCTAAGGGCGGCAGAAAGTGGCGAGCAGGTGTGAGGAAGACGTGAGCAGGGCGGGAAATGGCCCCTCGTGCCTCTGTAGGCATGACCAGTTGCGCAGCAGTCCGACTCAGTGCGGTTCGCGACCATCTCGTGCACTCCCCAAGCGAGGCAAATCATACCACAAACCTGGCACCAAGGGATTCATATATGTCCCGCCTTTGAGCGTATCGTTCAGTGCTGCCGGAGCGGGGAGCGAAATCTTGCACACGCAGCGGGGCCTATGCCTCGGGATACATGCGGCAAGGGATCTACCGTGCCGATCAATAACTTGTAGACGCTCTCGCGCCCCATGGCCCTGCACTGGCAGTTGAGGGCCACGGACTGTGGTCAGATGTCAGACGAAAGCGAATGCGTCCTGCGTCAGGTCCCTCATATCGATGCCTTCCAGGCGCACGCGGAACGTTTCTCCTTCCACCTCCGCGAAACTGATCCCGCCATCCGCGCCGCCGCTGAGCCGCAACTCACTGAACTGCGAGATGTTCGCGAACCGTAACCGGTCGACCCCCGGCTCAAAATCAACCACGGTATCAAATTCGCCATCTGCAAGATCTGCAAATACGAACTGGTCAACGCCCTCGCCACCGATAAGGCGGTCATTGCCTGCCCCGCCATGCAGCACGTCGCTCCCGCGACCGCCACTCAGTCTGTCGTTGCCATCGAGTCCATACAACTGGTCGTTCCCGGCTCCCGCCGCGAGCAGATTGCCGGCCCCGTTACCGATGAGCCGGTCATTGCCGGAACCTGACACGATATGCTCGATCCCGCGAAGCATATCCATGCCGTGCCCGGTACTCTGAGTACCCGTGATGCGCAGGTCGACAAGCGCCGCGACCGGGCCCGAAAAGACAGCACGGTCTACCCCGGAGCCGCCATCCAGCAGGTCGTTGCCGGCGCCGCCGTTCAACCAGTCAGAGCCGTCGCCACCGCGTAAGGTATCGTCACCACTTTCACCAAAGAGACGATCATGGCCGCCTTGGCCATTGAGGGCATCGCTGCCCGAGCCTGCACGGACGATGTCATCGCCACGTGCTGCATTCACGACGTCGTTCCCGCTCCCCGTCCGAAACTCCTCGTCAATCTGGAGCCCCGTCATTACGTCTGCACCTCCGGTCCCCCAAAATATCCAGTCCCGGGGTGGAGCGACGTCCTCCACAATATTGCTCCAGCTCGAGAACCCCACAGCCGCGCTGCTACGGATCCCGTCGGGGAGCATCTTGTCGGCTTGTCCTCCCGCGGCGTGAAGAAGAGCCCCAACAAACGCATTGGAATTCTCTTCCAGCACATCGTAGCGATAATCGGCATCGTCTATCGAGCGGGCATACTTCACCATCATGGCCCAGGCCTGGTCATCGGTGATACCTGGGAAATCAAGTGGCGTGCTCGACCGCTCCTCGGGCGTCTCGCCGTTACGCGCATCGGCGGAGTCGGCAATTGGCACGTTCACTTCGATCTCCATTTCGCCGAATGGCCAGAAGCGTGACGGCGGTCCTGCCCGCAGCACGTATTCTTCGTCATTGCTGTCCCTGAACACCAGATAAAGGTGTTCCGACACCGGAAGGCCAAACGACCTTGCTCTACCGCTTTCGATGAAGATTTCGCCGCCCATGGTCCTGCTCCCTGAAGGAATTTATGCAGCCAAGAATATTCCGAGACAACAACCCCCCGACTTGGCTCACTCAATACTCAGCCCACATCGACCGTCCCAGTGCTCCGCCCGTATCGAAAGCAAATCGCTTTTTCTTGTGGGGAGTCAACGTCCGGCAGCAGACCTGTTTGATCCGTCTAAGAATGCGGCCAATGATTGATCGCACTTTCCCTCTCGTGCAGACGGCTCAGGCATTCAGCTACGGGATGTCGGGGCAGCACTTCGAAAAATCTGTCTGGAGATCTGAGGCGGAGACCATGCCGGGTCCGACAGGGACAATAAAAGCCTGTGGAAGCTGATGACGCTGAAGGCAGAGCACAAACGAGGCCTTGCGGATCGCGAAATATTTCTGCCGGGCAGTCTGGCGACGCCGAGGCAATTATTACCGACGAAGTCGGACAAAGAGGAAGATGAATTTTGTATCGAGCCTCGGTTAGCGCCTCATAGGGCACAACTTGTGCCGCCAAGTTGCCGAGGTTCCAGCTCGTGCGGCTTTCTTCGAACCAGATCACTGCCCTTAAAATACCCTTTGCGATTAACGCGCGATAAGTAAGTCTGGGGAAAAAGCACTGCGCCCGTTGTAAAACTCCCGCATCCACGGCCCTGCTACAGAATTGCATTTTAAAAGGGACGTGTAGATGAAGTCCCTTTTTGTAAATGCGTGGGACAACACCCAAACGCTCAGACCCGGCCGTCTAGCTTGGATCTGTCACTACGCTCAGTACGACCGGGCAAAACGACCCTCATTCAGGTGGTCGACCCCTCATGTCCTTGTTCACTTTGATATCCATGTCCTCCGCAATGAGGTCGTCGGCGCCCCGCTACCCTGCCACTAGAAAAAATTGTGCAAATATCAAAGCGAAGTTAATGTGATATGGCGACGAGGTCGCTAGTGTTCCACACCTGACGCATGCATCCCATCGGGATGCCGCGACGTCGCCCTGCACATGGTCTGAGCGGTTGCTCACACACTCCAGACAGGGAATCCACTGTCAGGCGGGCAACACTAGCATGGTCAAAGTCGTGATTGCGTTCGACGCGCCGTTCCAGATCAACGCTTAGGCGATTTCACCGTCGGACATCGTATCGCATAAAATTCGGCATCCTAAATCCCAGATTCGATCGCCCAGATGCCGGGCCAGGACTTGGGACGACATCAGATATCAGCGTAAAGCTGCCATTCAATATCGCTGACATGATCAGCCAGCCGGGCACATTCCTGCCGCTTGATCGCGGCCAACGCGGCGTGCAGATCCTCGCCCAGAATACGGCGCATCGTGCATGAAGTGCCGAAGCTCTCGATTGCCTCGGTCCAGCTCCGCGGCAGGGCGGGCGCACCGTCAGTCGAGTATTGAGGGCCGGGCTCGTTGCTTGCCTCGATCCCATCAAGTGCGGTGCCCAAGATCACCGCGGCGACCAGATAGGGGTTGGCGTCCACGCCCGCCACGCGATGTTCGAAATGGCGGGAGGCAGGGCTGCCATTGGGAATGCGCAAGGCCACGTTGCGGTCGTCGCGGCCCCAACTGTTGGACGTGGGGGAGTAGATCGCTGCCCCCAGTCTGCGCCAGGAGTTCAAAGTCGGACCCAGCACCAGCATCGTGTCAGCCATTGCGGCACGCACGCCGCCGATGGCCTGAAGCATCAGGAGCGAGGTCGCTCCGTTCTGATCGGCAAACAGGTTCATTCCCCTGACGGGATCGGTCAGCGAAAGATGCAAATGCATTCCCGAGCCGGATTGCCCCGCAAATGGCTTGGGCATAAAGCAGGCTCGCATCCCGAAGCGGCGCGCCGTGCTGCGCAGGATCTGCTTGGTCAGGATGATATCGTCCGCCGCCCGTGCCAGATCGCGATAGCGCAAGGTCAGTTCAAATTGACCAGGCGCGTATTCGGAAAGCAGCGATTCCAGCGAAAGATCGAAGGGGGTCGCTGCAGCATAGACGGCATCGAAGAAGGGCGACATTTCGTCGAGCTCATCGACCGACATGCAGTTGGTCGAAGACATGCATCTACCTCCTAGCAATGCACGTGCGGGGCCACCTGCAGCATCCAGCAGATAGAATTCCAGCTCCAGCGCACCCATCGGCTGAAACCCCATGTATCGGGCGCGGGTGATTTGGGCCAACATCGCGCCGCGCGGATCATGCGGGATCGGCGCGCCATCGCGGTCGAACATCTGCAGCAGCACCAGCCCGCGCCCGTTGTGCTGACGGCCCAAGGTGCCCGCCACTGGCCAGCACAGGCTGTCGCCGCCACCGTCGCTTTGCGTGGCAATGGCACCGGGGACGTCGTTGCCTTCAATGTCCTGCGCGAAGAGGGATGCAGGCATGCCCCGCCCATTACAGAACAGATCCAACAGCTCGTGCCGGCGGATCATCTTTCCGCGGCCGATGCCGTGCAGATCGGCCAATGAGATGTCGACGGCAGCGACATTGGAGTTGGCATCCAAGAATGACTGGGCCTCGTCGACGAGAGCGCCGGTTGGGGACATCGTCATCACCACCCCCCATGGCCAAGGCGGCTATGCGTCAGTTCCCGCCCGCGCCAGGCCTTCTCTACCAGCTCGTCGACCCCGGCATGAGTCAGGACCAGCTGCAGAGCTTTCCAAGTGAGTGGCATGCCGGTCGCTCCTACAATTGCCAAAAGCCTTTATTGCTGACTACACGAATTTGTGATTAAATTCCATGATCGGGACTACCCACCCTTGGGGGCCATATGACAGGTAAGGTTCGATCGTGGGAGCTGGTCGAGCACTTTTTTGACGCTTCGGTCAGTCCCGAGCGTTTAAATGAACTAATCGCAGCTTGGGATGCGCAAGCAACGCATGCGGGCCTGGAAGGCTCTCTCCTGTCAGGGTTTGCAGGTTCCGCCTTCGCCCATCAAGTTGCAGGAGTTCTGCAGGTTCTTGAACAGTTGCATGCGGCCGAACTGCGCCGGGCCAATGACCTGCTGTCGTCTATCCTGGGCGCTGCGATGGTGCTGGCGCAGGACGGAACGATCGTCGCAGCCAACGACGCCGCCGGACGGTTGTTTGGCTTGCGACAAGGTGGCTCCATCCGTGACATGCTGCTGGATGCGGCGGACATCCATGCTTTCGCAATGCGACTGGTCGAGATCTCGTCGGGGGTCAGCTGCGAACGGGAAGGCATCCTGCGGCTTCGCCTTGCAGGGTCCAACCGTACGACACTGATTCACCTCAAGGAGATGGTGGACGGCAGCCGCCGGCACGTACTGGCAGTAACCAGCGAGCTTGCCTGGTCCGACGCCGTTCCCGATTTTCTGGCTCGGGTCTTCGCGCTCACCCCCGCCGAGATTGAAGTGATGCGGTTGCTCACTGCGGGGGACACTGTTGCAGGGATTGCCGCAGCCGCCGGCCGTAGCCCGGGCACCGTGCGCTCGCAGCTTCATGCGGTGCTGCAAAAGACAGGCACTGGCACCCAGGCCGAGTTGGTACGCCTTTCACTCCTGCTGATGCAGTCGGTCCCCGCCGCCGCAGAGCCGGCCCGTCCGCCGCCTGCTCCAGCGCCGCACCAGCGGTTCGTGCGAATGCCGGATGGCCGGCGTATCGAGGTGCTAGGATTTGGTGACTCCGCTGGACGGCCAGTGATCTGGATGCAGTCGCCTTTTGGCTTCTGGCGCTTGCCGCGCGCGGCGCTGGCTGATCTTGCCCACCGCCGCCTTCGCGTGCTGGTCCCGTTCCGCGCGGGCTGGTGCGGCAGCGACTCGCTTTCACATGGGGTCAATGTCTTTGAGGCGGCCGTCGACGACCTGCACACCTTGATGGATAGGTTGCGCATCACATCGGCGGTGGTCGTGGCACCTGGGGATGACATCCGCATTGCCCTGATGCTGGCGCAGGCCGTGCCTGAACGAATACACGCCATCTTCGGCATCGGCTGCGGGTTTCCCATCCGCACCGACGCTCAGTACCGCCGCCTGATCCCCGTTAGCCGTTTTGTGCGCACATGTGCGCGCTACAGCCCCAGAGTGCTGCCTTTCATGCTCCGCGGCTTGCGGGCCTGCATCGCACGCTATGGTCTTGAAAACTATCTCCGCGGCACGCTTGCTCGTATTCCCGCCGACGCCCGCGCCTTTGCCGACCCTGAAATTGCCAGTGCTTTCTGCGAAGGAGCTGCGCGGATGTTTTTCGGCCAATCCTTTTCCGAAGCCGCGGCCGCCGCCGAGTTTGCCCTGTTCCATGAGGACTGGCCGGAAGGCCTTGGCCAGGTTGCCTGCCCGGTCACGCTGATCCATGGTGAGCAGGATGGCAATGCACCATTTGAGACCGCCCTTGAATACGGGGCCATGTATCCGGGTTGGCGCTATGTTGCCTGGCCCGACGAGGGCGAACTTGTCGCCCATGTCCGCTGGCGCGAAGTGCTCGGTCTGATCGAAACGGCCTTCGCGTCCGAGCCCCGCCCCCTGGAGGAAAAGCTTACACCCCGCAGCTGACGCGACGGGCTGAAAAGAACAGCCGCGTCTATCACCTGATGGATGTGCGGTTCGCGGAATTAGCCGACTTTTATCCCTACCACCTGAGTGGAAGGCTGAAACGTCCGCGCGAGACGCAGACCATGATAAAGGGGCATAACCATGATCGAATTGCTGATCTCTGCCTGTCTGACCACAGGCCCCGACTGTCGGGACTTCTCGCTCATGTTTGACGCACGCGAGGTCTCGCTTATGACCTGCATGCTGAACGGACAGACGGTCATCTCCCCTTGGCAGCATAACCATCCGGACTGGAGGGTCGAGCGCTGGACCTGCAGGCATCCTGAACAACGCAAAGTCGCACTTTGAAGCAGGTAACTCACTCCGCCGTCCGCCAATGCTTGTCAACGCACTAACAACTTCTTCGATAATCAGGAATGTTCAAAAGCCGTATCGAAACAGAGACGCATCGACCGCCCCCTATTCCTCATTCACATGTCAATGCATCGGAAAGGTACGAGCTTGCCTCGGGAAAAATCAGATGGATGTAATAGCTCCTCCTCAAAGGCTTTTTCCGTTCGAATGGGCGGGGTAGTGCCTTCTTGGAGTAACGCTCTGCGCCCGGAATCTATGTTCGGTGGACGGCCGCTTGCACATCGCCTGGCATGCTCCGCGTAATGGAGGAACTAATTTCCTGCCTGACAATGTTAGGGTAGAGTTTCTCACCATCCATTTAACATACATTATCAGCGGGTTGATAATACCATTTCTTTATCGTTCGTGGCGCTTCACGCTGTTTCATTTACTGATCGCTCCTCTGCCTGCCGCAATTTTGGCGGACAATTCGAATGAGGCGCCTGCAATCTGGCGCTTGGTATCGATCGGAGTTCTTATTCTGGTAATTAAGCTCTCATCACAAAGCACATGTATATCTTCAACTCGCCGCTATGGCCACAAGAGTTAAGAACGCCCTGAAAAGGGCAGCGATAGCTGGAAGCGCTTTGATGCGGCGACCGCTACCGCGACCACAAAAAAACCAGTGCGAGCGGTCATCGCTACGCAATAATTTCAAGCGACTATTCGCACAAATGGATGAGCAACAGATGGCGGGCGTCCTACTGGTAAGTCTAGCGGCGTGTCTGTGGGGCACGGTGGGCGTCGCGACCGGTCTAATGTCCAACGGTAGCTACAAGGACCCGGCGGTTACCGGCCTGGTGCGGGCGCTACTGGGGGCGGCCAGCCTGCTGATGATCGCGACACTGCTACGGCCGCCCCGTCCGGTCTGGAAGGAGTTTCCTCTTGGAGCTCTCATAGTGTTCGGCATAGCGGGTGCGATGTTTCAGATCTGCCTCTTTGCCGCATTTAGTATAGTAGGTGTGACCGTAACGGTAGCCGTGACCGTATGTGCGCCCGTCCTAATCGTTGCCCTCATAGATGCGGCATGGTTACGAAAGTGTCCTGAACGTCGGTTCGTCCTAGCAGCTTCGACTGCCTCGGGCGGAGTACTCCTGGTGCTTCCTGACACAGCCTCTACAGAGATGATCCGCGGATGGGGAGCGCACGGCATCATCCTCCTCGCCGGCGCGTCCGTCGCATTTGCCGTGCTCGCTTTAGTCAGTCGCACGATCACGCGACACGTTGAACCCGTACGCACTACTGGGCTGGGGCTGTTGTCGTCGGCCATGGTGCTCGCGGCTATCATCGGTCTGAGGACAAAAAATTTGGAGTGGAAGCTGGTTCACCTGCCACCGTGGCGTGACATAATCATAATGGTCTACATTGGGGTCGCCGCGACAGGAGGGGCGTATCTCGCTTTCGTGGTCGGAATGCAACGCTGCCGTAGTGCATCCGTAGGATTGACCGCCACAATGATTGAGCCAGCAATCGCCGCTCTTTTGGCAGCCCTGATACTGCACGAACGGCTGACGCCAGGAGAGGCGTTGGGTTGTGCATTGATGATTTTGGCGATGATCGTTCTTTCGCGACGAAATAGGCGAAAATAACTGTCGGTTTGGAAACTGCCTATGCTGGAAGGGCATTGGTGATTACGGTTTTTGAAATCTAAGTACAGCGATGCAGGACATGGCGAGCATTATACCTGCGCCGTAGCTTGAGCCGTCCGGATGCCGCAGAACGGTCGCATCAGACCAATAACCGCAGTTCGATGGAGTCAACATTCAGTTCGGCTTGGAGGCAACGGGCGCCCTCGGCTTTCCGCCCACAAGGAAAGCTATGGGACCCAGTTGATCGAGCAATCGCCATAGAGCCCATGTCCCTGCATAAACAAAGATGACCAGCAAAATGAACTCGGCCCCCCACGGCGCAGGATATTTTGCTGCCACGCTAAGTCCCACCAAGGTCAGTGGGAAGTGCAGCACGTAGAACGGGAATACCGCCCTATTGAGCTCGGGAAGTATTCCGCCGGGGCTGACGAGGAACCTGCCTGCCAATCCCATGGCCGCAAGGCACCAACTCCAGGCCGTGGCCGCTTCGACAATGGAAAAGACCGTTGTTCTCGGCGGGTGAAGACCTCGGGGAATCCAACCTCCCGCGGCTAAAGCCAGCCCGGTGTCGACGTCATCTATGAGAGCAAGCGCAAGAAGCGCTGCCTTGACGATGAAAAGGGCGACCGCTGATCCGAGCAACCACCAGGCATACCGTCTGACCCAGTCAAGAACGCGCCTATGATCTGCCCCGATCAGATAGCCCCCCAGAAAGAAAATCAGGTAGAGCACGAATTGATAGTTGTCGCCCGTCAGGGCCGGCGCATACGGCTTGAGCAGAACAACGGCTGCCGCTGATGAGATGAGCAGCGTCGCAAGCAAGAAGCGCGGTTGTGGTGCCGCTTCTGCAAGGCGCTTCCTGAAAACGAAGGCCGGCCAGCAAAGCAGGGTGTAAAGCGCCAAGCTGATAAGAAACCACAGATGCAAAACCTGCCGTGGATCCGGTTCTGTCAACCATTTCCACCAAAAGGAGCCCAACCCGGCCGCGTCTCCGTTCATTAGTGCAATGGCATAACCACCAAAGACATTGAGGATGGCGGTGGCGAAGACGAGAGGGGTAAGCAGGCGCAGGAGGCGCAAGCCGATGAAACGGATCCCCGTGCCTTTCCCCGTGAGAAACCAGGTCCCGAGCCCGGCAATCAGGAACAACGACGGAAGCCTCCAACTGTGGCTCCAGTAAATGAAGAATTTCATCCCGTTGCCGGCCAAGTGGTCGTTGACGAACCCGTAAATGTTGACACCCCAGTCCACGAAACCGATCGCAACATGGAACGGGACCAGGAGAGCGAACAGCAGGACGCGCAGCCAATCGAGTTCAACCCTCCTTGTCATGAGCGTCAGCCTTCTCCCCGCCAGTTGCCTTTGGCATGCAGCATACCATTCCCTTGCTGCTTTGGAACGGGCCTGCCGCCGTCGTGCCTACGCAGGTGATATATCCGACTAGCAACGGTTCATTTGTACAGATCATCTGCTTACTTACTGCGTAGCTTTGATTTCCCGCACTAGTTTTACTACGGTCTTAACCGTGGCCGCCACAGGATAGCGCTTTCAATCATTACCGCCCTCTTTAGAATAGTTATTTTTTCCCGGCCATAGCAACCAGTCACGGACATAATTTTTTTCTACTGAAGTTTTCATCACTAGAATCAGGATGGCTATAAATAAAAAACACCAGATTTCGGGTATCTCCATTCGGCTTATCCGTCAGAGGTGTAGCAAGCCGAGGGCCAATCAGAAAAGAATATAGCGTGAATCGCTATGATCCCTAAAGAAATGGTATAATCAATCCGCTATTAACGTATGCTGGATAGGTCGTGAGAAGCTTGGTCCAGCCATTGCCCGCCAGGACGTTTGTCATTCCATTCACCGGCAAAAGCCAGGCGATGTGCCTGCTACGCCACACCGAACAATAACGACGCACGCAGAATGCTTCCCAAAGAAGGTACCCTGCCCCACTGTTCCACCAGATAAGGCTGCGGAGCTGACCCAATCCACTTTCTTGCAGCGAAGTGCTGCGCTCAAAAAGCACCAAGGGTTTGGGTCTGCGCGGTGTGTACTTTCATTTTGCATTGCTATGATATAACGGATGTAACCCGCGCTAGATGGCGCAGTAGCATTGGCCAAAGCGTAGTAGGAATTGCGCGTATTGGGACGAGCATGAGCGCGCCGAAACAAAAGACCGGGCCGGCACGTCGTTTCACGTGATGAGTCACTTCAGGTTGAACCTAAAGCATCAGACTGAGCGCCAAAACCATCGAATAGAACCATGCTAAAGTACAGAGACCATTCCGGAAACAACACTTTTATCGGCTCTATTATTACCTAATACAAAACGAATTTAGTCTGCAATTTTTTTTCTTGACACGTTATGGAATGCTCAAACGACAAGCGTCAACGGGCAATGGGACTATTATAAACCTGCTCATTACGCCACCTTATTGTCCTTTGTATTACTTGAGTATTGCGGTATCCATTTGAAATAGCCATATTTAAAGTACAAATTATCACGGCGCTCTTAAAATACGCGATCAGCATTCAATTAATTCTTAAATTCTAAAATCCCTGTGGTAGATTATGCAGAACGCTTGTTGCTCCGTTTATCAGTTCTGCCGAATCGAGGCTTTACATGCATCGCACTGTTGGTCCGTCCATTACCCGTCGCACGGCGCTTGCAGCTGGAGCCTGCCTGTTTGGCGGCCCGGCCCTTGCGCAACCCGTGTGTAAGCTTGGGCTCCCGAACCACGTCAAAGGTCCTGCGGTCTGGCAAGATCTGCACCAGGACGAGCTCGATGCTTCTTATAACCAAGAGTTTTATCAACCCCACACCGACGCTATCAACTCGCGCCTGTCCGGCCTGAGCTATGAACTGCGAACGCGGCTTGGGTATCCCGAACGAGTTGACTATGGAGAGGGTCCTGACGAGGCCATGGACATCTATAAGGCACCTGAATCTGGCGGTCCGGTCTTCGTCTTCGTCCATGGTGGGATTTGGCTCTATCTCGATGCCAGCTATGCAGGATTTGCAGCTGAGATGTTTCTCGATCGAGGAGCAAATTTCGTTTCACTGGACTTTGCGCCCGTAAACGAGCTCGAAGGAGACCTTGCTCGTCAGGCTGATCAGGTTCGGCGCGGAATTGCCTGGGTCGTGCGGAATGCCAAGAGTTTTGGGGGCGACCCGGCGCGCGTCTATATCGGGGGGCACTCATCTGGAGGCCACCTTGCTGCCGTGGCGCTGACGACTGATTGGGCGGGAGAGTTCGGTCTTCCGACAGATGCGGTCAAGGGTGGCCTGTGCATGAGCGGGATGTACGATCTCGAGCCTGTCCGTCTGTCGTGGCGAAGCCGCTATATTGCTTTCACAGATGCCATGGAGGATGCGACGAGCCCGCAGCGCCATCTCGATCGTATCACGGCCCCTGTGGTGGTTTCATATGGGACCCTGGAAACTCCAGAGTTTCAAAGGCAGGCCAAGGATTTTGCCGCGGCGCTTGAGGCTGCTGGAAAGCCGGTGCAACTGATCGTGGGTCAGAACTACTTCCATCAGGACATGTGGGAGACACTCGGAAATCCTTACGGACCGAATGGTCGTGCAGCGCTGGCCATGATGGATCTCGGCCCATGATGGGCAAATGCAAGTCCACTGAGTTTTTGTAGGCGGCGAAAGAAGTTCGGCCTGTTCGAAGTAGATTTCATCTACGTCCGACAATCTGGTCGATACCCAAGCCCCGACACCGGAGGAACAGCATGGACGCAAATCAGTTCAAAGCCGCCATCGGTGGCATGTCGGAGGGTGACCTGCTTGAGGTGATCAACGCTCTTGAGCGCGCCCGCACTCACGCGTTGCAGCTGAAACACAGTGCCCGCCTGCCTGAACGTGCCGCCTTTGGAGCTATCGCGGTGGACTTGGACTATAGCCTCGGCCTTATCTGTCGAATTCTAGCCGCGCAGCACACCGCTAATGATACAGAGGCCAATGATGAGCAGGCTGGTATGCAGAGCAACTACTCTGCGCGGGCTGATCCCAAGAATTCAGGCCCTGCCGTCTACTTTCCGTGAAGGACGCTCATATAAAGTTGGCGCTGAGCAATCCGCCACATATCGCAAAGCTTGAGGTGTCACATGCCGAGTAAAACCACGGCTCCCGACGCCGTTGAACTGATTGATCACCTGTACGCCGCGCTTTTCGGAGAAGCGCCGTGGCAAAATTTTGTGGATCGATCCTGCAGTCTCCTGCCTAACGGCAGGACCGTCCTCTTCTATCAGGATAAAACATCAGGCGCGGGGGCAATGTCACTTACGGCCGGCCTTGACGCTGGCATGGTGAAAAAATTCAATGACCACTATCACAGTGTGAACCCTTGGATCGATCATGCAATGATCAGACCCCTCGGAAAAGTTCTGCAGGCCGATGAAATGCTGGCGCGAGCCGATCTGAGGCGCACCGAGTTTTTTCAAGATTATCTTCGCCCTCAAGACATCGAAACCGGTCTCGGTGTGACCCTTCATCGTCAACAAGGGCTTCACGTGTTTTTCAGTATTGTGAGTGCAGATGCGACGGAGGAGCAGATCGCATCTGCCAAGCACTGCACCACCCTCCTTGTGCCCCATCTGTACCGCGCTTTTCGCGTTCAGGGCGCTGGCATGAAGATGGTGGGAGGGCTGCAGTCAACCTCCGAAGGTGTACTGCAGATTGACGCCCGGCTACAAGTCGTCGCGGCAGATGCCAGGGCGCTGCTCCTTTTAGCTGAAACAGATGCTCTTTGCGTAGGGCCGGTGGGTCGTTTGATCTGCAAGGATGCCAATCTCCTGACTTGTCTACAGCATCAATTGAGCTCAGAAGATCCGACGGCCGTTCAGCATGTGTATGTTAAGCGCAAGGAGGGAGCCTTGCCGCTGCGTATCTGTCTCTATCGCCCCGGGAACGTTGGACGAACGTACCTTTCGGGTTCGCACTGTTTTATGCGTCTGGAGGACCCTGCTCTGAGCCTGCCCGAAGGCGCGCGCCGTTTTTGCTCTATCCACGGCTTGACCGACGCGGAGGCGGTCATTGTGTCAGGCATCGCCGCCGGTCACACTCTCGCTCAAATTGCGGCTGTGCGGAAAACCTCGCAAGAAACCGTTCGCACCCAGCTCAAAACGATTTTTTGGAAGACAGGCTGTCATCGGCAAGCGGACATCATCCGACAGGTGGCAATCATTGCGCAGAGCAACGACACTTATTTGACAGCTTCACCTATTAAGCCGCAGTGATGTGCAAATGGACGTCTTAACGGATATGGCTTAAGATAAACGCAACGCGCCGTGAAGCTTAGGACCACTATTGCCATATCCAAGGGATGGCATTTAACGAGATTTTTTGAACTTCCGTTGGGGGAAATAGGATGACTTAAATTCATCCTTATTTTGAATCGCCTTCAATTTTAAACAATAAATATGTGCCCTTATATAAATCGCATGTTCGCTTTAGGGTTTGGCCGCGCTAATACTTAAGTGAATCCCTCTAAGCGATTTTCCAGGTTGCAGCAGGCAGTTTTTGGAATTAGTAAAATTGGGCTCTAAGCCTAAAAGTTGCACGGTCTAGATGAGACCTAATCGTCCGTTAACTTTAAATCGGAAGCAGATGTGAGCATGCCGTCATCAACAACCTACTTAATACTTGGAACGGCTGTGGTCGCGGAAGTCATCGCGACGACCGCACTCTCGCGATCAGAAAATCTGTCCCGGCTTGTACCGAGCGTGATTACAGTTTGCGGGTATTCCGCCGCGATCTGGTTGATGTCCTTCCCGATGCGCGTCATGCCTACAGGCGTAGTCTACGCTATTTGGTCAGGCATGGGTATTGTGCTAATTACATGCTCTGCTTGGATATGGTTTGGCCAAAAGCTTGATGCTCCAGCGATGGTTGGCTTAGGTTTCATCCTTGTGGGAGTGCTGATCGTAAACATTCTATCTGAAACCGGTGTTCCCTAGCGCTACCTCCCGGAGGCATCCCCGCGTGGCATAGGCTATTTGATTAATCGTTGACAGTTGTTCTCGCCGCGGCCGAGATGGCAATGCAAATCAAATCGTCGAATCTGTCAACTATGTTTCAGGAGCATTCAATGACTCTTGAAGTTTAGCGAAATCTCACTCTCAAAACTAAGTTTTCGCTTGTGTGGCGGCATGCATAGCTCCCACGAAGTAACGACTGCCTTTTATTCCTGTTTTTCGAGACATACCCCATTCGGGGTATTCATGCGTTGCATGTCACACCCTAATGTCAGTGTAGCCTTCTCTTAAAGCCACACTGCCCCGAATACGTATAAGTGTCAGCGTTGCCGGAATTAATTCGCGAAGGCTTTTATGAGATTTTGTGTGTGTAAATGGAGTGTCTTTCATGATCGAGTTGTTGATAAGTGCCTGCGCGCTGTCTACTCACATCGCCCAGCCCCCTCCCCAGTGCCGCGATTTCAGCCTCTTATATGACCCTCGAGAGGTCAGCATCGTGACCTGCATGATTCACGGACAGCCCCAAGTCGCAATGTGGAAAGAAACGCATCCGACGTGGCGCGTAAAGCGCTGGCAGTGCAGAACGCGCGATCTTCGCGAGAGCAGGGCTTGAGCACGCCAAATTGCCCCCAACACGCGGGAGCAACACTAATGTATGCTCAATCAATGAGAGGACAGGTCATGTGGGCTCCTATATTTCAGGGGATTGTTATCTTGATTGCAACGGCTTTCCCCTCGTTCGGGAACGCTGTGATTGACTTCGACCGAACGGCTGGAATGTTCCTGGGTCGGGGCTACGATACTATCGCAGGTCGTGTCAAAGGCGACTGTGTGAAACGGACAGAGTTAAGTCTAGTCGGCGATGGCAATGAGGTGCAAACGTGGATTGGCATCTCAAGCGTTGAATCACACTTACAGTTGGCTAAGACGGCTGGCCTCGCTTCCAACGCTTCCTTTGCGGGAGGGAGGTTTTCCATCGGCAGCAAAGGGTCATTTCTGGACGACATAAGTCTGAACGACTATTCGGTCTATGTCTTGATGCACGCACAAGTCGTCAATGCCACCCGGGTTATGCTAGAGTCCCAGCTGACGAAAGCGACGTACGATCTGATCCGGGATGCCGGTCCGGAGGCCTTTCACCGCCGATGTGGCGACGCGTTTATCAGCGGCTATACAACTGGGGGCGAGTTATATTCTGTCATCGACATTAAAACAAATAGCGACGAAGAGAAGCAAAGTGTAAAATCAGAAGTAGGAGGAGCTCACGGAGCATTCGCTGCATCCGACGAGCTTATGCATACCCTAAATATAATAAACGATAAGGCTGACTTAATTGCGCTTGTCTATCAGACCGGTGCGGCGGCTGTGGTGGAGGTTGCGCCGCATGCGTCAATACAAAGTCTAATGAACTTTGATGCTGATCTACACGGCCAAAATGGATTTTCATATAAGGCCATTATTACCCCCTACGAAAGCATTCCACTTCCGCCAAATGTATCGCCGATCGATATTGGCTATGCGCAAGAGGTTGTTGATAAGCTCAGCAGATACCGGCTTCAAGCATATCAAAAAATAGCCAATCTTGAATATGTGATTAGAAATCCGGCTGAATTTTTCAGCCCAGATCTTGCCGACCTGTCGGCGGCCATAATGTTGGTAAAGGAGGATGTAAGGAAGGTCGATAAGGCTGCTCGGAATTGTGCGCGCAATGCGCGAAACTGCGCGTTGCCTCCATCCCTGGCACCTACCACTGTAGTCCTTCCCCCGCGCTCAAACGCTTTTCCAGAATTGGCCTCAGCCCGAGCGGCAGAGGTTGACAGGCTACGGTCCGAGGCGACAGAGCGCCTTGCCGTCGCAGAGGCCGCCCTGCTCGAGCTTGAAAGGGCTATGCATGAGGCCGAACGGCGGCAGATCGAGGCACAAGAGGCCCGCAGCAAGGCAGAAAAAAGCCAACGGCGCGCAGAAGAAGTGCGCAGGAAGGCAGAAGCGGTGGAGAGAGCGGCAAGACGTGAACGGGAGGAAGCCGCAGGACGCGAACGGGAGGAGCATGAGGTTGTCGAAGCGGCAGTAGCGCAACGCGAAACTGTCGAAGTGCTGCGAAAAGTCTTGAGAGGCATCAGCAACCCCTCAGACCCTGCTTTGCAAGATCTTTTTGACTGGTAACAGAGATGGTCGTAAGCGCGACGCTGATCCCCTCCTGCCGCTTCTGATCTGACCGGGCCATTCTCCGTGCGCATGAGCGTCGGAGGTATTGGCTTGGAACGAGACGGCAAAATGGGTGTCCATTTGGACGGCTCAAGGGGCGGCGGGGTTTCGCGGCTGGAGGTGATCGAGGGTCCGACCGGGCGCAGGCGACGCACGAAGGCGGAGCGGGCCCGGATTGCGGCGGAAAGCCTGTTTCCGGGGGCTTCGGTGACGGATGTCGCGCGGCAGCACGGGACGACGCGCTGGCAAATTGTTGGCTCTGACGCGGAAGAACGTCCTCTTAGCCGGCAACGAGGTCGGCGCAGAGAACTGGGCCATGCTCGCCTCTCTCGTCGCCACCTGCAAAATGGCTGGCGTGAACCCCGTCGACTATCTCACCGACACCCTCCGCGCTATCCTTGACGGGCACCCCAGATCCCGCATCGAGGACCTCATGCCCTGGCGCCACATGCAGCCGTCAAGCCTCACCACATAGGGCCGCGACGTTGCGCTTACATTTTCTGGCGTCCATCCTCCTGGAAAGGATGGATCACAAACAGATCGTCTTGGGAACCCCCTGACCCCAAGTTCTGCAGAAACGCTCTAAAGCGTGTTTCAGAACGGGTCGATGGAGTGACGTTGCACGGATGCGCTCCTCCGATCCAGCAGCGGCCCTGCGTCTTGGGCCGATTTTATGACACCAGCCGCCTGCGCTGCCCTGTTGCAACACCCTTGGCAATCGCGGCGGCGATTTCGGCACAAGCGGTGATGCCCTGAACGAACGGCCGGTCGTGCATCAGATAGGGTATCGAGGCCATTGTCAGCCGACCGGCGAAATCCCCGACCCCGATCAGGCTATAGTCGGCGGCGACCTCAGGAAACTCAAAACCGGCCTTTAGCAGGGCGGCGCGCAGGGTTGGAAAGGGCAGATCCTTGCTGCTCAGCGGAACCTGTCCTCGCGCGTCGATGAACACCTCGAAGACATGGGTCTGTCCATTGGCTGTCACCATGCTGCAAGACGCCTCTCGAGTCAGGTCATAATCCGGCCCTAGAGGCAGGATCGACAGTACACCCGCGTCGCGCAGCGCCAGGACCCGGCGGATTGATTCAGAGGGCACGGCGGCGTAATTGTCGACGAAGACTTTCTTGAGGCCCGCATCCAGCCTTGTCCGATCGGCGTCGGGCAGGTCTGCAAAAATCTCCTCGACCACCTCGTGCATGCGAAGGAGCGCATAGCGCCATGCTACCGTAATGCGGTTGGCCTTGTTATGTTCGACCTCGACAAGATTGTCGCGGGCACATTGGAACGGGTCTGCCCCCTCTCGCGCGGCGAAATAGGCAGAGGCAAAGCTGTCGGCATCCAGCCCACCCAGACCGATGCGCAGCGCGAATGCCGGATCGGCTCGCATGATCTCGGCCCGGATCAGATCGAACAGCGCATCGAGGGGGTGAGCTTCGGATAGGCATGCGGTCGCGGCAGGCAGGGTCATGAGCGACAGCGGCTCATAGGGGATCGGGCAATAGAAGTCGGCCTCGGGCAGGATACCCGACCGCGACATCAGGGTGATCTGCAATCCCGACGCATGAGACTCAAAGCGCAACAGCCCATCTGACCGGCGAAAGCGACCATGCTGGTTGGCTACTGCCATGACCGCATCGATGGAACTGAGCGAGGTGCCCATGATGCCCACAGCCACGGCGGGGACCTTGGCCTCGATCAGGCCCGACCACGGGCTAGGAAAATAGCTGCGGCTGGCGGCATCGTCATCAGGGAACTCATGGCCTGTCGCCAGAATGACCCGGTCGAACGGTCCCGCCGCACCGCCGGAGGTCATGAGAAGCATCCCGTCGCCCTGCGGCACGACATCCAGCACCTCGGTGGATTCCCGGATTTCGATGCGGTGCCCGGCCCCCTGCGCGCTGTCCACCAGAGACAGCAGCTGATCGCGGAAATACTCGCCTAGAAGCAGCCGGGGCGTGAACAGCCGGTCATCAAGATTGTCGGCCTCCAGCCCATAGAACGCCAGCCGATCATCCGGCTGCGCCTCTAGCCAGTCCAGATAAGGGGTGACGACGGGCGGGATCTCGATGCTGGCGATGTTGGCCAGCATCCAGTGGTTGGCAGTCTCGGGTGAATAGGGCATGCCGATCCCCGCCTTGTCCGACCGCTCGAACAGAGTGATCGCCAGATGCTGACTTTGTCCGGTCAGATGCTGCAGGGTATAGATGCCGGTCGGCCCCGTGCCGATGATCGCGATGTGCTTAATCATGTCTGTCCCGAAAAGATGCACTTGAACGCGCGCTGTCTTCCCAGGTTCCGGGGCAGAAGGACGCACCATCCGGCCCAATAGCCCAGTGAAATCGCTAGCCGGATGGCAACCATCTGCGACCGGCTCCCCCGGGTCATGGGCGATGAAGTCCACCCTGAATAAGGCCTGCGCCGAGGCTCCGCGCAAAGCGCATGTCGGACCCTTTCATCCACCGCAATCCGTCGGTGCAGACCCGGACAGGACGGACCTTTCGTCAGCCCCCTGCCCTTCCAGCCGACGGATTGCCCACCGAGCTATCCGGATCGCCTTGGGGCCAGATCCGGCACGCGCGTCCTAGAAAGCGCGACCAATCTCGGCGCGCTCCATGACCAGTTCTGCGCTCACAGCATCGCCTAGGTTTCGATGAGCACAAGGCGTGTCACGTCTGATTGGTCTTACGTGTGAAACATTGCGACTTCCGAAAGTCGTCTTTGGCGGCGGGCATACCGAAGAATCAAGTCGCCGCGGTCCTGAATCATTTCCATGCCACGGGCGAGGCCGCCGACATCACGCCAGTGTCTGAGTATGAGACGGCAAGGTCAATCTATGCCGGGATGGATGCCTCTGTCCCTTCCGGGGATTTTCATAGCCCTGTGCGCGCTATCTTATCTCTCTTGGCGTTCGGATCGTGGCTTGGGAGGACCAGGCGGCTATTGTCCATGACTCGACCTCCGGTCTGCTTGTCTGCCCTTAACAGGAGCTAATGCAACTCCTGCCGGGGTTGCGCCACTGGTCTATCAAGGGCGCTCTGCAGCCTTCCTGTAAACGGTGTTCTTGTCGCGTTTGCCAACAGCGATGACCACCACAACCAACACGTCATCACGAACTTCGTAGACGAGCCGAAAGCCTACGCTGCGCAACTTGATCTTGTAGCGAACTTGGGAGCCTGAGAGCCGGGATGAGGGGACATGCGGCTCCTCAAGCCGCTTGGCGAGGACTTTCTTGAACTGCTCACGAACCGGGGCGCCAAGCGCCTCCCATTCCTTGCGTGCCTCGATTTTGAAGGAGAGCTTATAGCTCATCCAGAGACACCGTAATTTCTGGACTGGCCGCGCGGGCATCTGCAAGGGCATGCAACTCAGCATCCTCAATCGCTGTGAGCATGGCCTCGTATTCCGCCGCCGGTACGCAATAAAAAGCTGGCGCATTGCGGTTCAGAATGGCGACTGCACCGCCATGGCCGGCTGCGATCGTGCCCATGGGGTCGCGTCTGAGTTCGGTGACACTGGCCGTCACCCCGGCATGGATCATATAAGCCATAGTTTTCTCGCTAAAGATGCCCTCAGTAGTGCGTTTTATAGCACATTTTGATGCACTCTTCAATGACCTATTAAGCATGGTCTATCATCATACCTCTTTCGCAAAGTGATTGCTAAGCAGAGAGAGATGTACGTTTTTGAAGATGTTTACGCGAACAACAGATATGTGCGCCCCCGCTGCTCCTGCAGAAACAGCTATTAATTGGGCCGGGAGAATTTGCGAAAGAAGCCGGTGAAAACTCCGGCTTCCTTCGCCCGTTGTCGGTCAGATCGCGTAACGCAGGATGGCAGCCAGGTCGGCATCCTGCGGAAGGTCGCCTCGGCGCACGGCAAGAACTCGCCCGCCATTTGCCAGGACCCTCCCTACGATCTCGTCAATCACGCCATAGCTGACTGCGCTCTCACTCTCCTCGAACGTCACCTCGCCCGTGTCCTCGTCGACCAGACCGGGCATGACGCTGTCCATATCGACCAGCAGCGTATCGACAGCGCCAAAGGTCGCGGCTCGCGCCGCACGCGCTACCTGTGCTGTCGCTCGGCCATCATTCTCGCGCTCAGCATAAAGTGCCCCAAATTCGGCGACCATCTCGGCGTTCAACTGATCGACGATCTTGCGGGCATCCGCTCCAAGATCATGCGCGGGAATGCGCACGGGGCTGGTCTCGATCGCCGACTGCGCCAGATGGGCATAGCTGTTGACGGACCGATAGAGCGACAGCAAGGGCTCGGTTGCAGCCAGGATCAGAGGCTCGGACCGGCCCGACAGCAGGCCGCGGAGGGCCGCATCGACCTGGCGGCAATACTGGCGCAGATGGTGCTTCTGCCCCTCGCCACCGCCCTGACGGCCGGAATAGCTTCGCGAGTTGACGTTGGCGGTGCCAGCGACCGAGGTCGCATCCCGGGGCAGGTCCGGCACCCGGATCTCTTGCGCAGGCTGATCGCCCAGCACTTCGATCACCCGCACCTCGTTTTCGGCCAGCGCTAGCACAAAGGCATGTTGCGGCATCGAGACCGCGCGCAAGAGCGGCTTGAGGTGGAAGCGGTCCGAGACCTGAGCGGTTTCTGTCAGGTGATTTGGCAGGCGATAGGTATGCAGCGCGTCCGGCGTCACGAACACGGCCAGCGTATTGGCCTGCACGCGCCAGAACGCGTCGTCGTCCATCAGGTCGTTCAGCTGTTCCTCGATTGGCCAGATCGTGCGCTTGGCGGCGCCGGCCTCTTCCAGCTGCGCTACGGCCTCGGCGGTCAGTTGCTTGAGGCGGGTGCGGGCGGCATCGATATGCTGGGTCTCGGGTGTGGCCTGAACATAGAGGCTGATGAGGGCTTCGCCCCGGGCGGATACGAGCCTGCTAACTTCGGCTTGCGTTGGAATGTCGACATACAACATGGTCGCGTAACTCCATCTAGAAAGGGACAACATGCCTCCCACGTCCCCACCATGACCGCAACCGGCACTGGGCGTAAAACCGAGGGTTGGATATTCACACTTTTATCAGCGTGGTATTGAGGGTGGCTGGGCCATCTTTAGTGGAGGAACTAAAAGAACGCCCCGCAAATAACTCTGACGGTTTTACATAACTTAGAGTTTAGCAGCGCTTAGCAGTCAATCAACTACAAGGTAAATAACACTGATGAGATATTATTACAACCTTAGGTAAATATATTAGATGGATCTGTAACTCGAAGAGCTTTATATCACTCTGGCTCGAGGTAGATGCAAATCATTAATATCAACGTGACTGTGAGGGAACATTAAACACTTTCATCTGTTAATAATGAAATTTATATTCGATGCTTATTGAAAAATACCGCCGAGACCCAGATGAAGTAAATGTAAGCCAAGAAAATGATGCTTTTAAAAGTGTTGACTTGAACACCTATAATATCTATTCCAACCCTCCACGGGGCAAGAAAAAAATATTTTGGAAGATGAATGAGAGACCAACCTGAATACGTCATTGCTGTTGTCACAGGCGCAAGTTCTGGGTTGGGGCGAGCGCTTTCGTTTCGGCTAACCGCAGAAGGCATACATGTGGTTGGAATTGCCCGGAACAACTTAGATCTGGCGGAAACAGAACGCGGCTGCAAAGAGGGCAAGTTTACCCCGATATCCTGTGATGTGTCAAACTCCGCCCAGATAGAAGCTATTGCAAAAAGTATCGAAAAATCAATCGGCCCAGTTTCCATTCTTATCAATAATGCCGCACTTTGTGTCGAACAGGATTTTTTGGGAACATCGTCTGATAAGATTGCCGAGCATGTTGCAATAAACTGTTTGGGACCCCTTTACGCAGCAAAAGCTTTTATTCCGCCGATGTTGGCACGCAACCATGGGCGTATCATCAACGTCGGCAGCTTTGCGGGGGACGATCCGCTTGTCGGCAAGATGGGGTATTCTGTCTCAAAAGCCGGAGCTCGTGCATTTTCCAAAGGCCTAGCCAAAGAACTGGAAGCATTCCTTCCCGCAGTAACCGTGAGTGAATGGATTCCAAGCATAATGTCGACTGGCATTGGGCGCCCTGAGGGAATATCACCGGACGAAGCAGCATACTGGGGTGCTGCACTCGCATTGGATTTCAGGTTAGAGTATCACGGACTTACGTTTCTGAAAAACAAGGAGTTGATTGAATGCCGTTCGTTTCGCAACCGCGTTCTTGACAGGGTATTTTTTCGGCCTCAAAAAGTCCCTTATGTGTTGGAGCCCCGTACGCGTCACACCTCACAGAAAGCATTTTGATTAATTATCACGTCTATTTCTCGCGGAATATAATAATTTTTATCACTTATGGGTAGTTCCTCACCCCGACTAACATTGATGACAGTTTAGAATTTATTGTCGTATTTTTCGAATGATCCTCTGCTGCAGGTCAGGCGCTCCGGATTTCCAGTATAGTTGAATAATAAGCGGCTTGAGTTGGTAGGCTATTTGCTTTGTCGAACAACATCTGATCTCTCTCGACGCTTGCTTGGCCCGCAACTACTTAACATGAACGGCAGGATGACCCGAGGCTCTGGCGCTTCCCCGCGCCTCAGTGCCTTTCGGTTCGAGGTCATACCTGATGATTCTGCTTCGCGTCATTTTGATCAAGAGCCACGGTACGAAGACGGATGAGGCGGTCTCGCAGCTGCGCCCTAGAAAAGGGCTTTTGAAGCCTCGGACAGGTATCGTATCGCGCGTCGATCTCCGCATATCCAGTAGACAGCAGAAACGGGATGTCCAGCAGAGTCAGTCGGTCGACGATCGGGTAGCTCTTTTCGTGCCCCAGGTTCACATCGAGTACGGCGAGATCGATCTGCTCCAGGTCAATCAGAGCGAGTGCCTTTGCCGCTGTGGCGGCAGGACCGACAACCTTGCAGCCGAACTCCTGCAGCATGTCCTCGATGTCGAGACAGATCAGCATCTCGTCCTCGACCAAGAGGATGCGGGCATCCTGGAGGATGTTGGTCATACGGTCATCTCCGGAAGGGGCATGCGGATCTCGCAGATCAAGCCTGCAGGGTCGTGGACAATCTTGACGGCGCCGTCCAACTCGTGGGCCAAGCCACGCTCCAAAAGGAGCGTCCCGAAGCCTTTGCTACTGGGTGGCACGACGGCGGGCCCCTCTTTCTCGACCCACGTGATGCAGAGCGTGTCGTCGCCGATGTCGCGCCACCGGATCTCGATCTTCCCGACATCATTTTTCATCGCACCGTATTTGACCGCGTTCGTGGCGAGTTCGTGAATGCCCATGCCAAGGGCCAATGCCAGCTTTGGTGTCAGCTGGATCGCCTCGCCTTCAAGAAGAACTCTGCCGCTCATGGCGATCTCCCCTAAAAAGGGAAGCAGGCCGGTAGACACGACAGACTCCAGGCTGACGTCCCTCCAGTTCTTCTCCATGATCAAGCTGTGGCTCTTGGAAAGAGCCAGCAGGCGACCCTCGAAGACGTTCCTGGCGGCGTCAGTGGCTTCTCCGCGGAACGTCTGCGTCGCAATGGAGCGTACAGTGGCGAGCATGTTCTTGACGCGGTGGTTAAGCTCCTGGGCCAGCAGCTTCTGGTGAGCCTCTGACCGCTCACGTTCCGCGATCTGCCGCTGTGCTGCGGTGAACAGGTTGGCGTTGTCGATCGCAATGGAGGCTTGCGCGGCGATCGACGTCACGATCCGCTCACTGCGCTTGCTGAAAATGCCTTGTTCCGCATGTCCGAAGATCAGCGCACCATGGATTTCTCCGGTCCGCGAGATGACGGGCACGGCGAGATAACTTGTCACCGGCAGATGCCCGGACGGCAGGCCATTGAACGGGACGTTCAGCCCGTAACGCGGGTCACTTCTGACATCGTCGAGCCTGATAGCTGTGCCGCCGACGAATGTGGGCCCGAAGATCGCCGTGTGCCGAGGCTGAGGGAATGCCGAGAAGGCTTCGCGAGGAGCGCCGGAGAGCGTGTAAAGGTGCATCGCTTCCCCCTCCTTCACCGTATTGTAGAAGAAGGCGCCGAATTGTGCGCCGGAAAGCTCGGTAGCGGCGTCGGTAACGGCTTGGACGATCTCTTCAAGATCAAGGGTTCCGGCAAGCATAGATCCTGTCCGGTTCAGCGTCTCCAGCGTCCGTGTTTCTTCCTCGAGGGCCCTGTGTGCTGCAAGCTCTGCGCTAATGTCCCGGACCTCAACCACCGTTCCTACAACCACGCTGTCGCGCTCGAGTGGGCTGGCCGTGTATGCGACGTCGTAGAAGTGGCCGTCCCTGTGGATGAAGACGTCGTGCCCGCGCTGCCTGCAGGACTCGGGGAAGGCCCGATCGATCGGGCAGTCTTCGATCGGGTAATGACTACCGTCAGGATGGGTGTGGTGGATGAAGTCGTGAAGCGGGCGCCCCTGAAGCTCTTCCAGCCTGTACCCTGTGAGCTCGACGGCAGCCGTGTTCATGTAGATGCAGCGCTGCTTCTCATCGAGAACGAACAGTGCGCCGCTTGCATTCTCGCACACCGCCTGGAGCAAACCGATATCGGAAGGTCTATCTGACTTGGTTTCTTTGAAGTTGCTTATGTCGTCGTTCGCCATCTTTATTCGATACTGCCTATGGCCGTTTTGAAGGATACATTTTAGCCAAAATACCGGCACCGTCGAGGCTGCTCAAGACTTTAGCCCTCAGGCTTTTATCTTCGTCAGCCTCACCGATGATTGACGTCCTATCAATGACGTCCTCAAATAAGTACCCCGGAAACTGGGCGGCTCGGTCAGTAGCCAATTGGAATGACGGCGTCGGATATTTCCAGTGGAAGCTGAGAAAGCTGAGAAAGCTGAGAAAGCTGAGAAAGCTGAGAAAGCTGAGCCGTATTCTCAAACCGAGAATATGCAAACGCTAAAGGTGCTGGAGGCGTAGGTTTCGGTAATATAGATTTAAAATAGAGTTCTACATCAAAGCTACCGTCTTCTTTAAAGATCGGTCCAGAGAGGCTCAGCATATCGAAAAAATCAGCACCAATGAGTGTCATAGTATCCCCCCCGAGATAATCAATCTTAGGTTGATAACGTCAAGATTGCAACACTTTGGATACGCTTGTTTCTGTTCTTGTAGTAGCGGTTTCTGCAAGAGCTATCATTTATCATGGAACCTCTTTTGTACGATATCGCACAGAGAGAAAATTGCACGACATGCACTAAAAGCTCTATTTGGATATAAGTTTGAGTAATAATTGCCTTACGAGGGGAAGCCGTTTTTTGCATGACCTAATTGCGATGGTTGTTGGCCAGCCACCTTTTAGCCAGATCTGCAAGACGCTTTTTATCCGCGTCAATCTCTTCCATGAGACGGGCGCTGTGGAAGAAAGGCGATGCCGTATTGAGGATCATGTTTTGCTCGTGGCTGGGGCCGAGATATTGGTCGGCGGCAGCTGGGGGTGATGCGGGTGAATGAAGATGAAGGAGTGTCCCTTCAACCGCCTGCACAAACCATCTCCGCCCACCAGTCTCAGTCGGCCCGCGGTCGGTGTATGTCAGGAAAATGAACTCATATTCTTTGCCGACTTCAAACATGGCGTTGCCTTGAGCGTTCATGGCCGGGATGCGGCTTGTTTTGATGGTATTCGCTATGCGTGGTTAATAACCTTCGCGCAATCTCAGAGCTGTGCAGATGGTAGGCAGATGCGGATGATAGATGGCGGAGATGTAGAACGTTAGCTGCGCCCATATCTTTACTCCTCGTTTTGCGGGAACTTTAGGGTAGTTAATCATCTTAAGAGTGTGTTCTTATGTCAAGAGTGGCCTCTTCCTGACGACCCCGGCGCGATCACTCGCACCGGGGTCGTCAGTGTCATACAGCCCGCTGCAGGCGGAATATGCGGGCCGTGGGTTGACCAGGCCCTGGGCAAACGCGCTTTTGATGGGACATTAGGAGGTCGGGTCGCTGCATTTCTGAGCGGCGTCTAAAAGCGATGCTGCAACGCATCTATCACCATGACATGCTTGGCCTACGAGCCTAGGAGTTCGCCGTTCATTTCAATGGTGACAAGGGCCCCACTTGGTGACCAATCATAGCTGATGGTTCCACCAAGCGAATTTTCGATAGTTGCTTGCACCAATTTGTTTCCGTACCCCCAGATGATCAACTGTCGTGTCTATCTCTGGGCCACCTTGCGCGGTCCAGACGATACGGAGGTTAGCCCCCTCCATACCGCCAGAAATGTCTAGAACTCCTTCGTCGCAAGAAAGCGAACCGTATTTAAGCGAATTAGTAGCGAGGTCATGCACCACGAGCGCCAAGGACGATGCCGCATTTTCTCCGACGCCCATCCTCGGTACTGATACGCGAATGCGGCCAGCGAATGCGCCCAAATCATCATAGGGAGCCAACAAAACCGAAAATATATCTCCCAGTAGGGCCGCGTCGCCCTCATGCCCCGGCACCGGACGGACAAGATCGTGGGCTCGTCCTAAAGCTATCAGCCTACGCGTAAGGATAGTGTCCCACAGCGTGGTGTAAGAGTGCCGACCCTCGGAGAGGTCAGGGCTTGATCAGGTGGCCACGGCGGGCAGCCTGACGTTGTGATTGTCGGTGACGCGGGCGAGCGTTTCAAGCGACATGTATCGCCGGGCGACCGCCCATTCGTCGTTGGTCTCGAGCATGAGCGCGCCGACGAGGCGAATGATGGCTTTGTCATTCGGGAAGATGCCGATGACGTCTGCGCGCCGCTTCACCTCGCGGTTCACCCGCTCCAGCGGATTCGTCGAGGCGATCTGGGTCCAGTGCTCGCGGGGAAAGGACATGTAAGCCAGCACGTCGTCGCGGGAGCTGTCCATCAGGGCGCCGAGTTTGGGCTGCTTGTCGCGAAGCGCGTCAGCCACGATCTCCCACTGGGCTTCGGCCTCGGCCTTGGTCTCCTGCGCGAAGATCGTCTTCAGCATTGCCGCAACGGCGGTGCGCTGCTTGGCCGGGGCGTGCGCCAGAGCGTTGCGCATCCAGTGAACCCGGCAGCGCTGCTGGGTGGCGTTAAACACGCGGCGTGCGGCGGCCCGCAGGCCTTTGTGATCGTCGGCGATCACCAGCTTCACGCCGCGTAGGCCGCGGTCGGCGAGGCTACGCAGGAACTCGGTCCAGAAGGTTTCAGCCTCCGAGGGACCTGTGGCCACACCCAACACCTCACGCTTGCCGTCCTCGTTGACCGCCACGGCGATTATCACGGCACGGCTGATGATCCTCCCGCCCTCGCGGACCTTGAGGTAAGTCGCATCGAGCCAGAGATAGGGCCACGCGCCCTCCAGAGGCCGGGACAGGAACGCGTTCACGCGCTCGTCGATCTCGGCGCAGAGGCGGCTGACCTGGCTCTTGGACATGCCGCCCGCGCCCATGGCCTTGACCAAATCGTCGACCGACCGCGTCGAGACGCCGTGGACGTAGGCCTCCTGAATTACAGCCACGAGGGCCTTCTCGGCCGTGCGGCGTGGCTCCAGAAAGCTCGGGAAGTAGCTGCCCTTGCGCAGCCTCGGGATTTCCAGCGCGATCCGTCCGGCGCGTGTGTCCCAGTCACGGTCGCGATATCCGTTACGCTGAACCTCACGCGTCGGCGTGCGCGCGCCTTTGGCTGCACCCGTCCGTGCCTCCACCTCGGCCTCCATGATGCGCCCGGCCGCAAAGGCCAGCATCTCGCGCACGAGGTCGCCGTCAACCTCCTTCTCAACCAGCTCGATCAGCGCCATTCTGTCGTCGGTCATCGTCATCTCCGTTGTTGGTTCCAAGTGTCGCAACCCGAACCTTTTCCGAAGATCGGCGGTGACCGCCAGCATCACCCGCGGCCGCGCGCTGCGCTACGCCGGAGGCTCCGCGCGCGGCCTCCTACACCACCACCGGGGACACTGCCCGCGTAAGCTGATTTGTCATATCTTCTACATCGGACGACGAGCGGGATGTAATCCGCGCTAGCCCGGAAGCAACGACCAAAAGGTTTTGACCCTGTGGCTCATCTCTCCGGCCATGAGCTCGCTGCTCTCTTCAGCTTGTTTACGTCCGGTTACGTCGAGAAATACGCCTATCATCGCACGGTTATAATATCGTCGTCACTGCCACGACCGCGGGCCGAAATCCAACGCACCTTTGTGCCAATCAAGTGTTGATTTCCACCCAGAACTGAGCCGGGTAGGCGCATAATTTCCACTGAGAAGTGAGCCATGTGAACCTTCCCCCATAGCGGTCAGCGGCGGGGGTAACGGAGTGATCCACATGAGACTTTTGAACATCATCCGACGCATGCATTTGCGCGAGAAGCTGTCGATCCGCGAGATTGCGCGGCGCACGGGTCTTTCGCGCAATACCGTGACAAAGCATCTGGCAGCGAACACGATCGAGCCAAGGTTTGCGACGCCCGAACGTCCAAGCAAACTTGACCCCTTCTCGGAGAAGCTGGCCGGCTGGCTGAAGACGGAGACCGGCAAGTCGCGCAAACAGCGACGAACGCTGAAGCAGATGCATGCCGATCTGGTCAAGCTTGGCTTCACTGGATCCTATAACCGCGTGGCAGCCTTTGCGCAGGACTGGCGAGCAGATCGTCAGCGTGAGCAGCACACAACAGGACGGGGGACCTTTGTTCCCTTGTCTTTCAGTCCGGGCGAGGCCTTCCAGTTCGACTGGAGTGACGACTTCGCCATTCTGAGGGGAGGGCGCACCAAGCTTCAGATGGCCCACATCAAGCTATCGCATAGCCGGGCCTTTTTGCTGCGCGCTTACCTGCTGCAGACCCACGAGATGCTGTTTGACGCCCACTGGCATGGGTTCCGGGTTTTTTGTGGCGTGCCTGCCCGGGGCATCTACGACAACATGAAGACGGCAGTGGATCGTGTCGGCCGCGGTAAGGAACGACAGGTCAACATGCGCTTCCTCGCCATGACGAACCACTATGTCTTCGAGCCCGAGTTCTGCAATCCGGCAGCAAGCTGGGAGAAGGGGCAGGTCGAGAAGAACGTGCGGGACTCCCGTCACCAGTTGCTTCATGGAATGCCTGAGTTCGCAGACCTCGCCGCGTTGAATGCCTGGCTGGAACAGCATTGTCTGGAGCTGTGGAAAAGCACGGCACATGGGACGCGGCCCGGCACGATCGCCGATGTTTGGGCCGAAGAACGGGCTGCCTTGATGCCGTTGCCCGTGGCATTTGACGGCTTCATCGAGCTGAGCAAGCGCGTCTCGCCCACCTGCCTGATCAGCTTCGAGCGCAATCGCTATAGCGTTCCCGCGTCGTTCGCCAACCGTCCCGTCAGCTTGCGGATCTATCCAGACCGACTTGTCGTGGCGGCCGAGGGAAACATCCTGTGCGAGCATCCTCGCGTGATCCAACGCAGTCACCAACTGCCACCGCGGACGATCTATGATTGGCGGCACAGACGGACAATCACAAGACAAAATCATCCATGAAGAGAGCGGTCTTCTTGGAAAGCTCAATGGAGAAGTCCGCCGCCCCGTCACCATTGGTGTCAGCATGGATCAGGGTCACGTTCTTGCTGTACTCGTAGCGCAACTCGCCCGCCGTGCCTGAGAACTTTGCCGTGCCAACAAACTGGAAGGCTTGGTCCCCGGACAGACGCAGGTTCCCGTCGATGAAAGAAAAGTCGATCTTGTCGCCTTGACTGCGGCTGAAGTCGGTCATTACGTCCCGCGTCGCAGCGGTCGGACCAGAGTCGGCAGTGCTCAAAAAGACGAAGTGATCGGCACCCATACTGCCTGTAAGAACGTCCTTGCCAAGGCCGCCGATTAGCCAGTCATTGTCCTCCCCACCCAGAAGGGTGTCGTTACCGTCACCGCCATCCAACACGTCAGTGCCCGTTCCTCCATCCAGCCGGTTGTTGCCGGGGTTGCCGGTTAGGCCGTTGTTCAGGGCGTTGCCGGTGCCATTCAGGTTGGCGCTCCCGGACAGGAGCAGGTTCTCGACGTGGTCTGGCAGGACGAAGGAGACTGAGGCGTGGACAGTGTCAGTCCCCCCGTTTGCCGTCTCAATGACCCGATCGTCCCCATTGTCGACAATGTAGGTATCGTCGCCAGCACCTCCTTCCATCGTGTCGGTCCCCAGCCCTCCGTCAAGGAGGTTGTTGCCGGCGTTGCCGGTCAGACGATTATTCAGCGTGTTACCAGTGCCGTCCACGCTGGCACTTCCGGTTAGGATCAGGTTGGTGACGTGATCTGCCAGCACGTACGAGCGCTCTGAAAAAGTAGTGATGGTCCCATCCTCTGCCACCTCTTCCATGGGATCAGGGTCTGCCGGCTCTGTCGGCATGGCTACCGGAGCTTCCGGATTAGCCTCATATATGCTGCCGTACTCGCCGGCCCGAACCTCTGCTCCCATGATGCGCGCCACCAGCGGCTCACCGGGATCGGTCCAGACCCCGGCCCATATCTCCTGCGCCGGCTGCACCGCCCAAAGGTTAATGTAGCTCTTCATCGGTCCGATATTCCAGATGCCGCCTGGCATGTCAGCGCCCGTGAACTCGCCTACGATTTTGCCGTCGATGTAGAAGACCGCCTTTTCCTCGGTTACCGTGACTTCATAGGTGTGCGCTTCCTTTGAAGCGTCAAAGCCGAGGTCGACCACCACCAAGTTGCGCCCATCATTGTCAAGCGTGACGTGCTCGCCAGCAGCGTTCTCCATGTGGATGTTGAGCTGTACGCGGGTCGTGTCGCCGCCAACAAACTCGAAATCGAATTCCACCCACGGCTGGTTCGCCCAGTCCGCCTTGTAGGTGAAGAGGCCGAAGACGGCGCCCGATACCATTTCGGGTGCCTGCACGGTCCAGCTCCAGGTGCCGGTGGTTGCGGTTTCCGCAGACTGAACCTCACCGGATTGGACAGAATAATTCGAACCTTCCGGCGCACGGCCTAAAACCAGCGCGACACTCCCGTCGGCCATGAGCCGAACGTTGTCCGGCGACCACTGCAGGATGCTGGATTGCCCGGCGGGCCAGTCCGATTTCAGCCAGCCATCTGAGGTGTAGGGCTGCGAGAACTCAAAAAGATCCAGCGCCGGATCAATTGCGGAAGTAGTAGGTGTCGTCATGCCGGTGCCCCATGCCGCCGCCTTGACCTCCGGTCTCCTCAAAAGCGGCGATGGAGGGCCCGCAGAACACCCAAATGCCGAGTGCCTAAATGGGGCATACAGCAAAATACAACTTAAGGAAGAGTTAATTTGAATAGACTTTTAGTAGCTCGCGACCACTGCCGCCGCGGTCTTGCTCATGAAACTGTCAGTTCTTAGCGCGGCACGATGCTGAACAGCACCCGGTACCGGACCATCAGCCACAGCCCGAGGATCGTGCCGATATAGAGGGCCGTGTTGAACCAGATGCGGCTAGGCAAGACATCGTGCCAGTCCGGGATGACATCGAAATAGCCCGGGATTTGATTGATCAGGGCAATGAACAGGAGGTGCATCAAGAACACGTAAAGGCTTGCCTCCCCAAGCGGTATCAGGAGCCAGCCGAGGGCTTTGTTGATCGGTCTCCAGAAATAGGTCAGCAGGATATAAAATGCGGCAAAGAAGGCTGCGACGTTCAGGAAGCGGAGCGGGCTTGGCTGTTTCTTGACGAAGTAAGTATTGTAGATGGTATCAAAGCGCTCGGGCGAGATGAGACCAAGCCGTGACCACGCTGGAAACGTTGGATTCGAGGTTGTCTGTGCAAGAACGAAATAGGCAAAGAAAATTCCTAAGCTCACCGTGACTGCCAGGCGTCTACGGGTAGGCTCTGAAAGCCATTCGGCAATCTCGTTGCGGAAGAAGCCCACCGCAAGCGCGTGCATGAACAAGGCCTGATACATGAGCAGGGGGAAAGCGTATTCCCACAGCATGGACATGAGCGGCGTGTCCAGCGGCCTCATCCAGCCGGTAAAGTAGATCCCCCAAGTCAGCGCAAAGAACACGCCCAGCAGCCGACGATGCAGCAACCACAGCGCCCCTGGCGCGATCGCCAGAAGGAGGACGTAAAGGCCGAGGATCTGGATCTGGTGGGGTGAGACGCGCATTGTCAGAACCAAGGCAATCTGATCAAGCCACGGCGCGTCTGGAGACGGGATCATCGGGTGGGTCTGCTGCGCCCACCGGTCCGTGAAGGTTGTCACGGCCGACATGTCGGAGATGCCCAGGGATCGGACCAGGATGATCAGCAGAACCGTCACCACCAGCGCGCGCCAGAGTACGAAACTGCGGCGCCAGACCCGCTCGGTCACGCCAGCCATGCCCTCCCGTTCCATCACCCGCCGATTCACCAGTCCCAGCACCAGACCAGCCGCAGCGATGAACATGCCTGCAGCCGAGATCAGGCCCAACCGTTCCCAGAACAGGAAATTGAACCAGGAAAACATCTCCAGGTGCGCCGCAACTACTGAGAGCATGGCAAAACCGCGCATGAAATCAAAACGCAAGTCCCGGGATTTGTGAGCAACCGGATAGCCGTGCCGCCCATAGAGCGACGCCATGTCCGGCGGCGCCGGGGCATCCAGGAGGGAATGGGAACGGGCCTTGGCCATAGGGTGATCCTTCTGACATTAGCGCAAGGACTGGGCCCAAAGAGTACAACTGTGGGGCGACGATGCTGAGACGCAGCATAAGTTTGAAAACCCAGTCTGCGGCGCCTGCCCTTTCCTCTGGATGAATGTCATCAGTTTGTCGCTCGAGTCCCGGTGAAACCGGCAAAAACCGCACAACCCAAAATTTATTATTTATATATTTCAGTGCGTTGCTTTAAAATTGATTGTTAAATTGTGATTGGACTTACCGGGTTTTGATAATCTGGCCGCCCCCAACGGCATCTCCGTGCCAAGAGGGGTCTGCGAGGATCCACAAAAGGGGGCGGTCACCTCATGTGTGGGTAGCCCCGGTTTTAGCGGGCTTCGCTTCGAGAATGAGCATGGTGAGATCGTCGTCAAGATCACGAGGAGCACACCAAGAGCGCACAGTGCGCTCGATTTCTGAAAGCATGTCCGGCGTGTTCTGGTGCAGCTGTTGTAGGATCAGATCATGTAGCCGTTCTTCGGAGAAGGCTTCGTCACTGTCGTTCTCGGCCTCTGTCAAACCGTCAGAGTAGACGAAAAGCCGGTCGCCGGGATTGAAGTCGAACAACACCTCTTCGAAAGGCACTTGAGAAAGCGCGCCAATTGGCAGGCCACCGTCGCCGAGGGCAGTAATCATGCCGGCCCTGCTGATCAAAAGTGGAGAAGGATGTCCGGCTTGGACCATTCGTCCTTTGCCCAGGATCGGATCCACTTCCCCGAGCACCATGGTGAAGTACGGCATGTTCTCCGGCCAGTCATCGTTCAGCGTTTCAACTGCCCTGGCAAGTCCTTCCAGCGGCTTGCGCGCAATCAAAGCTTGAACGAGACTGTAATGCGACGCGACAGAGACGAGGGCTGCCGGCGCGCCATGGCCCGCGACGTCGATCAGAAAAAAGATGACCCTCCCATCCGAGAGGCCAAACACGTTATAGGTATCGCCGGCGATGAAATGGGCGGGCTTGAAGTAGCCGTAATAGCCGACGCCATTGACCTGCCCCGGCTCAGGAAGAAGAGCTGCCTGAACTGCCGCGGCTGCCTCGAGATCTGCTTTGACCTGACCATAAGCCTCCTCCAGCTTTTCGTGCAGAATGGTTCGCTCATCTTGAAGCCGTTTCCGTCGGATGGCATTGGCCTTGAAGACCCGAAGAGCATCAGCCATCGCGCCTATTTCGTCATTTCGTGTTGCAAGCGGGAGCGGGGTGTCGAACTTGCCCTCTGCAAGCCCGAGCATCGCATGTTCCAGAGCCTCGATTGGGAACAGCACCCGGCGCTGGATCACGTAAATGCTGCCCGCCACCGCCGCCCCGCCGCACAGAAGGAGCGTGAGCCACCTCGCAGCGCTCCAGGCTGCCTCGGTAAGGTTCGCTTGCAGGCGGCCTGCCGAACGCTGAGAAAGATCGTACTGCAAGCGCTCGACCCAAGGCAGAACACGGGACGCTTCAAGAAGCCAGTCCTCTGGCTGCCTGGCCGGCCTTTGATCCCGTGCCACGGCTTGCAGGATCGTAATCTCGACGGGACGATAGGACGAGAAATAGCTGTTGGCGAGCTCCGAGAGGTGTCGACGGACGGCGGGATCATCGGCAATCAATCGGTCCCGCAACTGCCGCAGAGTGAGTTCGGTATTGGCGGCATTGCGCTGCGCCGGGTCGAGCAGGTTGGGATCGCGTCGACCGACGTTGAGCAGGGTCGGAAGACGCGCTTGATTCCGGTAGATGTAGTCGAGCAAAGTGGAACTGAGCGTTTCCATCTCAATCATCGCCGTCCAGACAGGATCGGCAGCCTGCCCTTCGGCAAGAAGATCTCGTTGCAGTGCCTCCACAGTATCAATGGCTGCAATCATTCCTTCAAACCACTGCTCGGCCACCCGTGCTCGGGTAGCCTGATCACCCTTCTGCGCTGACACCGCATTTTCACGAAGCTCCCTGATGCGCCGCGGCATGTCGAAAAAGACCCGAAGTTCGTCTCCCAGATAAGGGCTCAGTTCCCGAAGCCGGTCCATAGCGGCAGCCAATGCCTGGTCGGTCTCGCGGGGGAGATCTGGGACCACCGCTTCGGGCGGCAGCGCCTCCTGGAGGGTGAGATACACCTGACTTCGCTCGGCTGCGAGAACGGCAGCTGCTTCGCTAAGCGCCCGGCGCGCCGTATTTGACTCCACCAGAGTACTCGCGCGTCTATAGGCTTCAACCGCAGACGAGATTTGGACCGCCACTGTTGCGAGAAGCGCCAAGCCTAAAAAGCCTGTCAGTCCGATGAGCGTGCGCCGTATGGTCATTTAGAAAAGCATATATATCAACTAACGCCCTTGGCAACGTTAGATAATAGGGAAATTGGCGTCGTGGCAAGTTCGCTCAGTGTGGAACGTTTTTCAGAATAGTCGCTTCCCTAGATAACCGCTTTGCTGCACAATCCAGCTCCAATGTCCTACACTGAAGGCGCAGGCGCAATGATGGGCGCCCACGATTTCATCGGTTCGGCATGAGGGCATGGTCGCTAGAGGAAGCTGCTGCAGGATGGATCGACAGGAAATGAGTGCAAGGGCGGCAGTCGTTTCCAAGATTCTCAAGCACAGAGAAGCGCTGCAACCGCTGTTGGCTAGCGTCTGTGATCAAGCAAGGCATCGCTTTGGCGTGCCATCGGCAATGGTCAATCTGATCGACGATCATCGGCAAGTCACGGTCGCGGGTAGCGGGCACGTACTGGATGTCATCCCGCGCCAGAGAAGTTTCTGCAATACCACGATACGGTCGGATATGCCCTTGATTGTCGAGGACGCCAGCGAACATGCGGCCTTCAAAGACAATCCGCTCGTTACTGGCCCTCCCTATATTCGGTTTTACGCCGGAGTGCCGCTGTTGTTTATGCGCGAAGTAAGATTGGGCGCTCTCTGCATCTGCGATCAGAAACGCCGCCATTTTTCCCGCGGTGACATTGCGGAACTAGAGGAACTTGCTGATCAGGTGATCAGCGGGATTGCCCACGCCCAGTTTCCTAGTTTTTTGAGATAGACAGGATGTGAGCTGCGGTGACAGGCGCAACTGGTAGCCAACACGGTCCCACGGGAATTTTCGCCAAAGCTGCTTGTCTTGGAAAGGTTTCTTGTAGTTGAAACGAGGCTGGATTCATGGCCATCTTGAGTCAACTACGGAACGGCGCCTCATTGGCGGGCGGCCAAAGGATGTGGACGAAATCGACGATGGGCTACTACTTTGAGCGTTACGAACACCGAGATCCCCCTGAGCCGGTCCCGCATTCGGAGGGGCGTCAACTCCTCTACCAATTTCTTGCAGTGCTCGCTCTCGTCACCGGTGCCTGGTATCTTCATTGGCGTTGGACGGATAGCCTTAATTTCAGTGCCCTATGGTTTGCAATTCCGCTTGTGATTGCTGAGACGACGGCCTTCATCGGCTTGATCTTTTTCACGATCAATATGTGGAAGACCAGTGACCTTCCGATCCTGCCACCACCTGCTTCTATCACAGACTGCTTGGACGATCCTGAAGCTCCTGATCGCCCGGTTTCCGTTGATGTCTTCTTCACGACCTATAATGAAGATGTAGATCTCGTTCGACTCGGCGTGCGAGACGCCGCAAAGATGCGCTATCCGCACCTAATCAACCTACGAATTCACATCCTTGATGACGGCGGCCGCGTCGAAATGCAGCGAATGGCTGAGGAAGAGGGCGCCAATTACATCACGCGCGACAACAATATTGGCTTCAAGGCAGGGAACCTTCGCAACGCGCTCGAGGTCACCACCGGTGATTTCATCGTCATTTGCGATGCGGACACGCGTCCTCTTCCAACTATGCTTGAACGCACCCTTGGCTATTTCCGCGATCCTGACATGGCGTGGGTGCAGACCCCCCAATGGTTTTATGACATCCCCGAGGGCACCCCAATTGCAGAAGCGTTAAGCCGGAGGCTTGGCTGGTTCGGCCGGGCTATGGGACGAGGTCTTGAGCAGATTGCAGGCCCGATCCGGATCGGCAGTGACCCCTTCGTCAATGACCCGGAGATGTTCTACCAGATCATTCTGCGCCGGCGAAACTGGGCCAATGCTTCTTTCTGCTGCGGCGCTGGCTCAATCCATAGGCGCGAAGCGGTGATGCAAGCCGCGCTGTCTGCCTACGGCGAAACCGTTACGAAGCAAGCCGAGAAGGAGGAGGCGGCAATTCGTCGAGTGACTCACGAAAAGGTGCTTGCTGAAGATGTAAGGATCCATCTGCGCGGACAAGCGCTACTTGCGACAGAGCTTACCCCCTATAAGTTTCATGTTTCGGAAGACATTTATACTTCGATTATTCTGCATTCGGACCCCAACAGACGGTGGAAATCGGTTCTGCATCCGTGGGTCGAATCCAAGATGCTATCGCCGCAAGACCTTCTTACTTGGTCAATTCAGCGCTTTAAATATGCAGGCGGTAGCCTCGACATTCTGTTCCATGATAACCCGCTCCTGCGGTCCGGTCTCTCCTGGCCACAGCGGCTGATGTATGGCGCAACATTCTGGTCCTACTTGTCCGGCATCTGGAATGTCGTGTTCCTGCTTGCCCCCATCGTCTACCTTTTTTCTGCAATTGCACCGGTCTCAGCGTATTCCACTGATTTCTACAAGCACATCTTGCCGTTTCTGATCTTGAACGAACTCGCGACGCTGGTTGGAACCTGGGGCATCGCAGGGTACAAATCTCGGCTTTGGTATTTGTCATTCTTCCCACTTAACCTTCGCGCCATGTGGTCTGTCGTAAAAGGGGAGAAGATCAAGTTCCCGGTCACGCCGAAAAGTCGTCAGGCAGGCACCTTTCAGCGCCTGGTGATACCGCAGATCGTTGTCGTGGTTCTGACATTGGCCGCCCTGGCGTTCGCCCTGACCGCCTACTTGATGGGTTCAGACAACTACACGGCTGGCGGCCTTGTCGCTAACGCGTTCTGGGGGGCAAACAATATTCTTGCTATGAGCGGCATCATCCGAGCTGCTTTTTGGCGACCAGATGAAGAAGAACCAATCACTCAGGAGGCCATCGCATGACCTTTCGCCAAGGGTTACTGGCCGCGCGCGGCAACATTGTCTTTTTGCTGGCGCTTATCGTTGCCTTCGCTTTGATTTTTACACTTGAAGCCTGGGAGCCGAGCCCGCGGCAGCCGCCGAACAGTTGGTTGCCAGAGGAAGAGGCGGCGTATGAGCCGCCGCCCTTTCATGAGCTCACGCCGGATCAACTTGGGGCCGCGCGTTCGGCATGGGGCTATTTCGAAGCAAATATTCGTCCCGAGACTGGGCTTGCCGACTCCGTGGCGGGCTATCCGGCAACAACGCTATGGGATACCGGATCCTTCCTGCTCGGCGCAGTTTCGGCGGAGAGACTGGGTGTCCTAAACCGCCCAAGCTTCGATACGATTGTAGAGGAGGCGCTCGAAAGCCTTTTGCAGATGCCGCTTTTTGCAGGCCTTTTGCCGAACAAGTCCTATGATACTCGGACGTTGCAGATGACGAATTATGCAAACGAACCGGTCGACCAGGGGATTGGCTGGTCCGCACTTGATCTTGGACGCATGCTCGTGTCCCTGCACACGATCATGCGCCATTATCCCGAACATGCGCCTGCAGTCAGTGCGGTCCTGGACTACTGGGACATAGGTGCTGCCGTCCGACAAGGCGAGATGGTCGGAGCCGAGCCTACTGCAGAGGGCGGCTATCTGCTGCTGCAGGAGGGCCGCGTCGGTTATGAACAATATGCGGCAATGGGCTTTGCTGTCATGGGCTATGATGTGCAAGAGGCGCAGCGCGTTGAAAGGCATCTGGATTGGTTTGATGTATTCGGCGTCGAGGTTCCGGAGGATCGACGGGATCCTGAGACCTTTGGAGGGCACACCTACACCCTCAGCGATCCGTATATCCTGCACGGATTAGAATTTGGATGGGATACCCGCACCGCGGCTCTGGCCCGCCGAGTCTATGAGGCACAGGAGCGCCGCCATGCCGAGACCGGAATCATCACCGCAGTCACCGAGGATCACCTCGATCGACCACCGTACTTCGTCTACAGCACCGTCGTCGGCAACGGCAAGCCGTGGAACGTGCTGACCGACACGGGAGAGCAGGCAACGGATTATCGCACTCTGAGCACCAAGGGATCGATGGGTTGGCACGTACTCTACGGAAGTGACTACACAGCCTCTCTTTTTTCTGCCGTAGCAGATTTGCAGACACCGGAAGGTTGGATGGCCGGGCATTTTGAAACATTTGGCGAACCCAATACGGTCCTGACGGCGAACACCAACGGGGTGATCCTGTCGGCACTTCACTACTCGGTATTCGGCCCAATCTTGCATCCTCGCATGCCCGAAGACGAAGGTAGATCAGGTTTGCTGGCAGCGGAGGAAGGAAAGTGAAGTCCTTGTTAGCTTTGGAGCGCCTGTGTCCACCTGCCGCGAAGCGGTCTGAGGCTTGACTGGGGTGCTTATCAACACATTTGAACGCCGAGGTTCATGGCGATGACTAAACATTCCAGCTTAGATCAGAGGTTCAAGATGATCTGTGGCACTAAACCCGCGCTAATTCTTTTGGTCGCGCTGCTACAACCGCTGTTCATGGTCGGGGCGGGTACATCTGCTGCGGCCGACGAGCACTGGCCCGATCGGCCGCTAGCAACCACAGACCCAGTGGCGCTTCCGCGATTTGGACCGCTCACCGATGATGAACTCGAGATGGCGCGCATTGCCTGGCGCTATTTTGAGAACAACCATCAGCCGCAGAGTGGTTTGGTGAATTCTACTCACAATTACCCGTCAGTGACGTTGTGGGATACTGCCTCCTATCTTGCTGGGCTTATCGCCGCACATTCGTTTGGCCTTGTCGAGGATGCGGAGGCCGAAGAGCGTCTGCGTAGCGTCCTCTCCACTTTAGAGCATATTCAACTTTTCCGGAACGAATGTCCGAACAAGGCCTACAACACACAGACAGTCCAGCTGGTCAATTACGTGAACCAACCGGCAGAGATTGGCTGCTCGGCGATTGACATGGGCCGTATGTTGATATGGCTCCGGATCGTCCAACAACGCTATCCTCAGTTTGAAGAGGTTCCTAACCGGATCGTTCGGCGCTGGAATTTTTGTGGCCTTGTCCAAGAGCCTGGGGTGACCTACGGCACGGCCTTGGCCGAAGACGGTTCTGTCCGCTACCTTCAGGAAGGCCGGCTCGGTTATGAGGAGTATGCCGCCAAAGGTTTTTCGCTCTGGGGATTCGACGTGTCCACCGCCCTCGAGCCTGAGCCCTACGAGACCATCTGGCTTTATGGGGTGGAGGTTGCCTACGATAGCCGCGACCCGCGCATCCTTGGGGCTCATAACTACGTCGTGAGCGAAAGCTATGCGCTTGGAGGGGTGGAGTTTGGTTGGGACTATTTCGACGGCGGTCAGATCGAGGACTGGCTGCCGCGATTTGCACAGAATATCTACACGGTGCAGGAGCGCCGTTTTGAGGCAACGGGGATTGTGACGGCGAGGACCGAGCATCAGCTTTCCGAAGCGCCTTACTTTGTCTACGACACTATCTTTAGCAATGGCCGCCCGTGGGCAACGATGACGGAAGGGGGCGAGTTCATGCCCCAACTGTCCGCCGTAGCACTGAAGGGCGCCCTCGGACTATGGGCTCTTTGGGATACACCTTACACAGACATGATCTTCGATCTGATCAAGCCACAGTTCGATCCGGAACTCGGTTTCTACGAAGGAATATTCGAGGAAGGTGGAGAGCCGATCCGGACCCAGACATCGAACAACAATGGCATCATGCTTGAAACCTTGCTTTTCAAAACTGAAGGGCCGCTTCTCAAGGATTTGACTCGTGTTCCGACCGCTTGGACACAAGGAGTGGATGACAGCATGGCCAAGGCAAACTGCCTGCCTGTGCCGCAGGTGCGCTGAAGGTGTGGCCGCTCAATCCTGCGCCGCTCTGTCTGTTGCCACGGTAAACGGCAGCTGGCACATGCCCTGCGCGGCAGTTGTAACCGAGGGACCCAATACCTCCGGACGGGCAGAGGCAGGGAAAAGCGGTCCATTTTGGCGGTATGCCAAAGCTTCGAGAATGAAGGCGTTAGTTGCGCTGGTCCGAGTGCGTTCGTGCGCTCCCGACAACTCGTAGCGGCCCTCGCCCCACCCATTCTCGCTATAAAGGGGGGTCACCGCTTGCAGCAGTGTTTCAGCATATTCGCTTTCCAGCAGCGTAGACATGGCAAAGGCTGCACGGGTCGACAGGAGGGATAACCGCGGATAGGAGGCCCCGTTTGTGTCAACGGTGCTCCAAGGATAACCGTTGGTGATTACTGTGTCGTAAAGGGCAAAAGGTTCTGCACCTCGACGGTAGTCCGTTCGGGCTGTCAGGATGCCGGTGTCGCGGTAGCGTTCCTCCTGAACCGTATGCATTGTCACGAAGAGTTCTTCTGCTGTGCGCACACCGTCGATAAGTTCATCGATCTCATTGAGAGCCAGACCGTCGAAGCCGAACTCAATCCCGAGATAAGAGGGCGGAGCCGTCATTAGTGGAGGGATGCGGATCGGCGTCTCGTCGACCTGGAACCACTCTCCGTAGATCTCCAATCTATAATTCGGCACCTCGATAGCCACGGCTGGCAGATCGAGACCCCAAGCACGATAGCCTTCAACGGCATAAGCGTCGTAGCCGCGGCCGCCTTCGGGCTGAAGTTGCTGCCCGGTCTCAGTGGAACGTGCCGCGAGCAAACCTCCTTGCTCGTCGACGATATCGCAAACATTAAACCTACTGACGGTGTTCCGGATATAGATCTCGTAAAACGGATATTCGACTGCAGCAATGCGCAGCCAGATCAGCAATCGTCCCAGATCCACTCCCGACCACCCGGTCATCCCGGGTTCGAAATCAGCGCCAAGCGGGGCTCCGGTTTCGATATTATAAGTTTGGTTTGGCAGCGTATTGAATGCGAGGGGCATCGAGTTCAGGAAGCCAAGAACTGCAGTAAACCGACGATCGAATTCTACCGCGTCGATCAACTCGATCTGTCGCGCAGCCACAAGGGCTGCAACATGGTCGCCGACCGTCCACATCGAGGTGTGAGAAATTCCAGTCCTTGATGGCACAAGCCCGGTGGCTTCGGACGTCATTTCTGCGAAATAAGACCAGGCAGCCTCAGCCCACATCAGTTCGAGCTCGGTCAGCACACCAGCTTGCTGCTCGCCGCGCTCCCGACGCGGGAAATTCTCCAGTTGCGCAATTTGGAATGAAGGTCCCGAACTTCCCGCGAATAGTTCCCCATCCATGCCGGTTCTGGCCGGCGCAGCTATTCCAGGCGCCACGGAGGCGGTAATCAACATCATCGCGGCCAAAGCCACGGCGAATGGAGCCCCCAAGCGGAGTTGAATTAAGAACGGCTTACCTGCTGGATGATGCAATGGTGGGGTTCCCATACGAGAGCGTCCTTTGTTTACCTTTGTACGTCAATCGAGAGTCTTCGCCTGAAGGATGGTGGAAACCGACGCATGCTGTTCCGCTCTGTTCAGAACCTAAGCTGCAGCACAACGCCGATTTCACTGCGGTTCCACGCCGACTTCAGGGTGCCAAAGCCTTCCCCGGCTTCCCCTGTTCGGGCGAGCGAAGAGGTGTGGGAGATGCTCAATGCAATGCTTCCTTTTTTGGATATCTCTCGGCTGATCTGGCCACGTATCCCGTAAGTCACGCCCTGGTTGTCGGGCGCGCTGCGGCTGTAGCCAAGCGAGCCGTTGAGCCCATATCGCCAACCACGAGGAAGGGGACCAAAAGCCTGCATCGTCCCCAAAACATTGGCATTAGAGGATGGACTCCAATAGAAATCGCTGGTCCGGTCATATGTGAACCCTCTTAGCTCCGCACCTAGCCAGACCTGATGGTCGCCTGCAAGGACCTGCCGCGACGCGTTTGCCTCAAAGGATAAGCGGCGGTTGCCATCACTCAAACTGCTCCACATCATGCGTCCTGCCGCCCGCATCTCGGGCGAAGAAGAGAACCTAGCTGAAATGCCAAAGTCATTTGCAAAAATTCGCTCTACAATTGCACGGCTCGTGTCCCCTGCATATCGCCGGCTCAAGTGAAGCCCATACCGCCATATGTCATTTTGGTTAAACCCGATTTCTGTGTCGAAGGTAGTCGAACGGCTTCGCCCTTCCCGCGAGTCCTGGATGTTCAGGAACAGAGTACCGCGCGCTTCAAACGCATCATTGAACCTACGGCTTCCCGAAAACCTCAAACTAGCTTGGTTCACGTCCGGAAAGTTATTACCCCGGTAGCGTATCAGGGCGGTCTCAAGACTGAAGCTGGTAAGCCCGTCTTCAAACATCGTCGTCTGACGTCCGCGTAGGGTTGTTATCCGTAAGCCGTCCGACTGCCATGCATGAGCAATATCAAGCGTAATAAGAGGCGTCTGTTCAAGCCAGATGGTCTCGAGAAAGGTTGTTCCCTCTTCGACGGCTTCACCTTGAGCAACCACTGTTCGTGCCAAGTCCGCAGCTAGATCAGGTCGACCCATGCTGTGAAAGGCCCGTGCGGCGAGCAGCCGCGCGGCGGGGTCTTGTTCCTCAAGAAGAGGCGCAAGCTGTAGGAGCATCTCACGCGGGCGCTGCAGCCCCAGTGTAGTGCGGGCGCGGCCGCGGATCGCATCCGCGTTTTCGGGCTCAACAGAGAGGACACGGAGGAAGTCTTCGCGTGATCTACGGTAGTTACCCAGATCTGCCAATACTTGGCCTCGCCCAACAAGGCCGGAGGCAAAATCAGGATCTTTGGCTAAGAGAGTATCATAAATTGAAACCGCTTCGTCGGGCCGACCGCTCCAGGCGTATGTTCTGGCCAGTCCGAGCAGTGTCCCACGGCGGTCTTCTTCGGATAGTTCCGGACGCTCAAGGAGTTCACGGAAGCGTGTCTCAGCATCATTCCACAAACCGCCATTCAGAAGGAATTCAGCTTCTTGACGGGCGAACTGATCCGCACGCGCGGGGTCGACCTGCGCCGCCTCGTCAAAGAGAGCAACAGCCTGTTTGAAATCCTTCTCCTCCGCGCGAACCCTTGCTGCGCCCGCCAGGGCATCGGCGAATCCACTGCGCAGCTCTGCGTCTGCAGGGCGCTCTTCGACCAACTGCCGAAGCGCGGGAACTGCCGCCAAGTAATCGCCCTTCCAAAGCATTTCGAAACCCGCCAGCCGTTTTGCACCCGCCTCGACATCTGCAAGCGCCGTAGTTGCGCGGTTTAGCGCCTCGCGCAGATCCACGTCGTCGGGATAGTCTTCAGCAACAGCGCGGAGAGCAGGTACGGCTTCCTCGAGGTTCCAAGACCAGAACAGGGCCAGTGCGAGCCGACGCCGGGCCGACTCCCGCTTCTCCTCGGGCTGCAGGGGGGCATTCATTACTTCGCGATAAAGCGGCACCGCCGCCTCGGCCGCTCCCGAGTACGCAAGTTGGTCCGCATATTCGCTTAGCCAATCATCGCGCTTTCGCGGCGAAATTTCGATTGCCCGCCTAAACAAGCGTGCTGCGTCATCAGGACGTCCTTGGCTGGCAAGTTGACGCGCCCTTGCAGCAAACTCCTCGGCACTTTGGGCAATTGCTGGCACACCTAAGCTTATGAAGATTAAAAAGAGAAGGATTGCGCGCAATATGTCCTCGCAGGAATGCTCGACCGGAAGCATACTTTTATTATGTTCGCTCCTTTACAGGGATCCATTACGCGTGCGCAGCAGCATTCTCAGTCGGACCTCTCCATCAACCCTAACATAGGCAACTTCATCCATCAGCATTACGATCAATGACAAGCCGCGCCCGCCTTCGGATAGGGACGCGAGATTGTCGGGATCGACCTCAAGCTTGTCTGCCCCCGCCTCGTCCAGCAGGTACTGTGGCATCGGAGGTGAACTGTCTGCTATCTCGACTGCCACGAAACCTGGGCCCGTCTGGACATAGATGCCGATCTGGATGGCGCTTTGAACTGTGCCATGACGGATCGTATTTGTGAGAGCCTCGGTTAACACCAGATCTACCGCTTCCGCCTGCTCTTGTGTCAGCTCCCCCTCTAGCCTGTTTTTCACAGCCTCGGATGCACGAGAAACCTCAGCGAGATCGCGCTCAATCCAGATAGGCTCAACGCTAAGAGGATCCGTTTCACCGGTCATTCTATTCCCCAAGTGTGGCCGCGGCCGCATCGATCGTCGGATGGATTGCAAACACTTTGTCCATGCTCGTCAGCTTGAACAACCTTGCAACAACGCCATTCAAACCCACAATGGCTATACTCCCCACTGATCCCATTTTCTTTGCGGCGAAGATGAATGCTCCCAAGGCCGAACTGTCCATGAACCGAACCTCCGACAGGTCGACGATCATCGTCTTGTGTCCCGCCTCGATAGGCACTAACAGCGCTACACGGAGTTCTGGCGCCTTGCTTGCATCAAGACGAGGTTCGCCGACGTGTAGCACATACAGTCCGTCGCGGAGGGTCTCACTGGTGTTCATGTACAACATTCCCTTCAATGGTTACGTTAGCTGCATCGTATGCGCTTCATACTCCGGTCTACCTTAAAGGGCATCACTGTCAAACAATCCGAACTATGAGACTAGAACTGGCAGTTTTTAACTGGCAGTTTTTTGTCTGCATGGGCGGCTACATCATCAGAGCCGCGTGACGGTTCTATTTCGGGGCACCTTCTTCAATAGAGCTCATTTAAGGTCCCCCCGCTCGGTGGGCTGAGCTGTCGGAGCGGTTCAGGCCGGTGCCATAGCTGCTGCCATACGCGCCGGGCCGAACCTCGGCCCCCAGGATGCGGGCGACAAGCGTTGCAGGAGGGTCGGTCCAGACCCCGGCCCATATCTCCTGCTTCGGCTGCACGGCCCACAGGTTGATGTAACTGTTCATCGGGCCAATGTTCCAGATGCCGCCCGGCATGTCGCCACCACTGAACTCCCCCACTATCTTTCCGTCAATGTGGAAAATTGCCTTCTCTTCGGTCACCGTGATTTCGTAAGTATGCGCATCTTTCGAAGCGTCGAAGCCGAGGTCAATTATCACAAGATCGCGTCCGTCATTATCGAGAGTGACTTGCTGACCCGAAGCAGTTTCCATGTGGATGTTAAGCTGGACCCGCGTTGTGTCGGCGCCAACAAATTCGAAGTCGAACTCGACCCAAGGCTGGTTCTCCCAATCCGACTTGAAAGTGAAGAGGCCAAAGACGGCACCGGGCCACATCTCGGGTGTCTGGACAGTCCAGCCCCAAGTGCCCGTCGTCGCCTCCAGCGCGGACTGAACCTCGCCAGACTGGTAGGGACGTTCCGAACCCTCCGGCGCCCGTCTCAGCACCAGCTCAACACTGCCGTCGACGGCGAGCCGTACATTGTCCGGCAACCACTGCAGAATGCTTGATTGTCCTGCGGGCCAGTCAGACTTTAGCCAGCCGTCAGCCGCGTAGGGCTGCGCGAACTCGTAAAGATCAAGGGTAGGAACGTCTGATATGAATGTCATCGACAACGCTTCTTGGTTTATTCGTTTGAACTTCAGCGCCACACAAGCGGTTTTGGAGGAGCCACTGGGCCCATTGTATCTAACGTCAATAGCCACAATAGAGAGCGCTTCCTACTTATAACAACTTAAAGTTGATGTGACGATGGTTTGGGGCTCAGAATGTCGGTCAGATCGAGGAGATCCTTTTACCTTACTAAGCGGGAATTGCCCTGGAAGTGATTGTCGCCGTACATGAACGCGATCGCCGCCTGATCAGGCGTCACCAACTTCTGCGCATATCTCTCCTCTCTGGCACCCGCACCCGTAAAAATATTCAAAAGACTAGTCGTCGCGACCGGGCGCGTTGGCGCGGGGAACGATCCGGTCAAGCGCGCCCTCCCCCGATCGGCATTGAGATTGTCTCGAATTCTGTGCGTCTTCATTCAACAGTCGACTGGTCTAACTTCATGGCAGGGCGTAGATTACGCCGAGCCCTCAACATTGTCCTGTCAAGCCACAGCGGCCAACAGCACTCCATAAGGCTTTTCTTCCCAAGGCTTGGCAATTGGAAATGACAGAAGACGTAAACAACCGGTTCGAGACGATGAAGAGAGGCGGTGCCGACAGGTAAGAAAACGTGGTCGTGCCACAAGGGTCAGACGTCGCAAACCACCCGTCACGGGCCCTGGCAGGGGCCGGTGACGGGGCCAGTTTAGCAGAACCCAGATGCAGAAGGGTCAGCTCTTGACGTCGTAGATTTTGGGTCGCAATCGTGCCGCGGCGCGCCGGTAGCGGTATTTAGAAAAGGCTCTTAAGCGAATGTCAGACCATGAGCCGTTTTTTGGGCTGTCTCCCACGCATATGCTAATGGCAACCGTGGGCGCAGCCGTTTTCGTTGCCTACCTTGTCCCGCGTATCGCGTTTTTGCGCGCCGCGTCCTCCTCAGCGATTCTCATGATCCTGGGCCTGGTGACCTTTACGTTCATTCCTGGCATGCCGGCAGTGCTCGACCCAACCGTGTCGCCCCGGATTTGGGAGATTACCAGTGAAATTGCGGTCATCGTAGTGCTGTTTGCCACCGGATTACGGATCGACAATGTAGGCAGCTGGAGCCGTTGGCGGCCCACTGTCCGACTCCTGCTTATCGCGATGCCACTGACAATCGCGGCGCTGGCGATCCTCGGATGGGCGTTGGCCGGAATGACCATCGCGGGTGCCGTGCTGCTGGGTGCGGTCCTGTCGCCCACGGACCCGGTGTTGGCTGGGGATGTCCAGGTCGGACCACCTTTGGAGGGTAATGAGCATCCGGTGCGCTTCACCCTGACGGCAGAAGCCGGCCTGAACGACGGACTCGCTTTCCCTTTTGTTTACTTGGGTTTGATCATAGCCGCGGAAGGTGCTGATCCGTCGGTCTGGCTATGGGATTGGATCATGTTTGATGTGCTCTACCGGATCACGGTGGGGGCAGCGGTCGGTGCGTTCGTAGGATGGCTACTGGGGCAGTCTTTTTTCAGCTTGGGGCAGCAGTGCTATCGAGAAAAGCGGCCCCGGCGTTCTGGCCCTCGGAGCTGTCTTGCTGTGCTACGGGATTGTCGAGATAGTAGAAGGCTACGGATTTATCGGGGTATTCACGGCAGGCCTCATCTGCCGTCGCGTTCAGGAGAAACATCATTTTCATAAGCGGCTTCACGCGTTTAGTGAGGCGCTTGAACACGCGCTCACGGCGATACTGCTTGTGCTTCTCGGTAGCATCCTGCCGGCGCTTTGGCCTGCTCTGGACTGGCGGCATGCACTGATTGGCTTTGGCTTGCTGCTTATAATCAGGCCGCTTGTCGGGTGGTTGGCCCTTCTGAGAACAGGAATGACATCAGGCGACCGCTTGATTGTCGGCTTCTTTGGCGTGCGGGGTATCGGATCCGTATACTACGTCGGGTATGCGACGGGCCATATGGAGTTCGTCAATGAAGATCAGCTCTGGGCGCTGGTCGCTTACACCATTTTCGCCTCGGCCCTTATCCACGGATCGACTAGCTTTTTAGTGGACCGCCATGTGTCACCATGGGACGGAGATACTGCGCCGTCAAACAAATCGCACTCGCATCGCCTTTAGCCGGGTCAAACTGCTCGTGCCAATGCGGCGATGCCAGGTTGCGGATATTGGTGACGCCCGGATCGCGTTCAGTCTTCAGGACACTTCGCGGCGACGGCATACCCCATCGCGCTTTCACCAGTTCGGGGCCACCCTCGCCATTGCGGATGATTGGCGCCCACTGGTCAGGATAGACCCGGCCTGGTTCGAGATTGCCTGCATCGTCCGTCAGGCCCTTGAACAGGCGGCGCATGGCCTCCTGAGGCATGGTGGCGCTGTAAAGGTTGCACACGGTCCTGATCCTTTTCTCCGTCAGCCTAGCATAGCCGAACTCGCCTCGCCCGCACTCCCCGGATCACGATGAACTTCCCCCCGGTTGACACATTGCCGCAATAAGAACAAAACAGGAACTATGATTCCGCAACTTTGAGATGAAAGGCCCCCTGCCCCACCATGCCCGATGCCGTTCCCCGCCCCACCGTTGCCGCCCTGCGCGCGCGCATCGCCCATCTCGAGGGCGCGGAGACGCATGCCCGCGCAGTGCTGCCCTTCGGCGTGGACATGCTCGACCGCCGGATGCCGCAGGGTGGTCTGGCAAGGGGGTGTCTGCACGAGGTCGCGGGCGGTGGTGGCGGAGCGGTGGATGGCGCTGCAGCGGCGTGCTTCGCGGCGGGCATCGCCGCCCGGCTGCCCGGGCCGGTGCTGTGGTGCGTGACCCAGGCCGATCTGTTCGCCCCGGGGCTGGAGCAGGCGGGCCTGTCACCGGACCGGGTGATCTATGTCGAGGCGGGAGACGATACCGCGGTGCTGGCCTGCATGGAGGAAGGGTTGCGGCATGGCGGACTGGGCGCGGTGGTGGCGGATGTGGCCAAGCTGTCGATGACCGCTTCGCGGCGCCTGCATCTGGCCGCCAAGGTGTCGGGGACCACCGGCATCGCGCTCCGGCGCTGGCGGCGCCAGGCGGATGCCAGCGATTTCGGGCAGCCCACGGCGGCGATGACCCGCTGGCGGGTCTCGGTGCTGCCCTCGGCCCCCCTGCCCGTCCCGGGCGTCGGGCGGCGGCGCTGGCTGATCGAACTGATCCGGGCGCGGGCCGGCGAGTCCTTCGATCTCGAGCTGGAGGGTTGCGATGGCACGGGTCATCTCGGTCTGCCTGCCGATGTGGCCGATCGATCGGCTGCGTCGTCTGGCAGACAGCACGCCCTCGGCTGAGGCCCCGCTGATCCTGGTGGGCCGGGTCGGCAATCGCCGGGTGGTCACCGCCGCTTGCGAGGCGGCGATGGGCCTCGGCCTGCGCATCGGCATGCCGGTGAGCAAGGCGCAGGCACTGGTCCCGGACCTGCGCGTCGAGGCCGCCGATCCCCGCGCTGATCTGGAGGCGCTGGAGCGGCTTGGCCTGTGGCTGCTGCAGCGCATCGCCCCCATCGTGGAGGTCGATCCGCCCGACGGGGTGGTGATCGACGTCACCGGCGCGGATCACCTGCATGGCGGCGAGGAGGCGCTGCTGGAGATGCTGCTGGGGCGCCTGACCCTGTCGGGCATCACCGCACGCCTCGCCATCGCCGACACCTGGGGCGCAGCCCATGCGCTGGCCCGTCACCACCGCGAGAGCGCAGCCTGCATCGCCCTGCCCGGCGCCACGGCAGCGGTGCTGGCACCTCTGCCCCTGACGGCCCTGCGGCTGCCACAGGCCACCGTGGCCGGGCTGCAGGATCTGGGCTTCGCCACCATTGGCGACCTGATGGACACGCCCCGCGCGCCCTTGACCCTGCGCTTCGGCGCGGAGCTGTGCCGCAGGCTGGATCAGGCCCTGGGCGAGATGGCCGAGCCCATCGATCCCCTCCGCCCTGCGAGCTTGGTGGAAGTGCGCCGCAGCTTCGCCGAACCCATCGCCGCCGCCGAGACCATCGCCCGCTATATCGGCAAGCTGGTCGTGGATCTCTGCACCGCCCTGGAGGCCCGGGGCGAAGGGGCGCGTCGGCTCGACCTGCTCTGCTGGCGCGTCGACAACCGGATCGAGACGGTCCGCGTGGGACTGGCCGTGGCGCAACGCGACCCGAAGCGTCTGACCCGGCTGCTCTGCGACAAGATCCCCGGCATCGACCCGGGCTTCGGCATCGAGATCATCACCCTGACCGCCACCTTGGCCGAGCCGCTGGTCCCCCGGCAGGCCAGCAGCTTGCTGGAACAGGCCCCGCCCGACATCTCGGATCTGGTGGACATGCTGGCCAACCGTGTCGGCCATCGGTCTGTCTATCGCCTCAGCCCGGTGGCCAGCGACGTGCCGGAACGCTCGGTGGCGCGGATCGCCGCGCTGTCGCCGGATCAGGGCCTGGGCTGGCCCGGGCACTGGCCCCGCCCCTCCCGCCTGCTGCCCCGCCCCGAGCCGATCGACACCCTGGCGCTGCTGCCCGACCATCCTCCGAACTGGATCTCCTGGCGCGGCATCCGCCATCGGGTCCGCCGCGCCGACCGGCCGGAGCGGATCTTCGGGGAATGGTGGAAGCGCGACGCCGAGGCCCGGGCGGTGCGCGACTATTTCCGCATCGAGGACGAGGCTGGGCAGCGCTTCTGGATCTTCCGCGCCGGCGACGGCGAGGATGCCGCCACCGGCTCGCATCGCTGGTTCATCCACGGGATGTTCGGATGAGCTACGCAGAGCTGCAGGTCACCTCGCAATTCTCCTTCCTGCGCGGCGCGTCTTCAGCCGAGGAGCTGTTCGCCACCGCCGCGGCTCTCGGCATCCGCGCCATGGCGGTCACCGACCGCAACAGCCTGGCCGGGATCGTCCGCGCGCATGAGGCGGCGAAGGAGACCGGCGTGCGGCTGATCGTCGGCTGTCGGCTGGATCTGCGCTGCGGCATGTCGGTGGTGGTCTATCCCACCGACCGCCCGGCCTGGTCGCGGCTCTGCCGGCTCCTGTCCATCGGCAAGGCCCGGGCGGGCAAGGGGGCATGCCAGCTGGACTGGCCCGATCTGCAAGCCCATGCCGAGGGGCTGCTGGCCATCCTGATCCCCGACACCGGCGACGATACCTGCGCCCTGCGCCTGCGCCGGTTGCGGGACACGTTCGGCGACCGCGCGTATCTGGCGCTGACCCTGCGCCGGCGCCCGAACGACCAGCTGCGCCTGCACAAGCTGTCGACCCTCGCCGCCGGGATGGGCGTGGCCACGGTGATCACCAACGATGTGCTGTTCCACGTCCCGGACCGCCGCATCCTGCAGGACGTGGTCACCGCGATCCGCCACACCACCACCGTCGACGCCCTGGGCTTTCGCCGCGAGCGCCACGCCGACCGGTATCTGAAGGCCCCCGCCGAGATGGCGCGGCTGTTCCCACGCTACCCCGAGGCTCTGGCCCGGACCCGACAGATCGCCGACCGCTGCCGGTTCTCGCTGGACGAGCTGCGCTATCAATACCCCGAGGAACGCGACGACCCGGCCCTGACGCCTCAGGAGACGCTGGAAGCGCTGACCTGGGAGGGGGCCGCTGACCGCTACCCCGAGGGCATCCCGCCGGAGGTCACGACCAGCCTGAACCATGAACTTTCCCTGATCGCCCGCCTCGACTACGCCCCCTACTTCCTGACCGTGAACAGCATCGTCCGCTTCGCCCGCTCCCGGGGCATCCTCTGTCAGGGGCGCGGCTCGGCGGCGAACTCGGCGGTCTGCTATGTGCTGGGCATCACCTCCATCGATCCGGGCCGCAACGACCTCCTGTTCGAGCGCTTCATCAGCGAAGAGCGCCGCGAGCCGCCCGACATCGACGTGGACTTCGAGCATGAGCGCCGCGAGGAGGTCATCCAGTGGGTCTACAAGACCTATGGCCGCAGCCATGCCGCCCTGACCGCCGTGGTGATCCGCTATCGCTCCAAGGGCGCGCTGCGCGACGTGGGCAAGGCCCTGGGCCTGCCCGAGGATCTGATCCGCGCCATCTCCGGGCAGATCTGGTCCTGGGGCGAGGAGGGCATCAGCGACGATCAGCTTCGCGAGCTGGGCCTGAACCCCGGCGACCGGCGGTTGCGGCTGCTGCTCGACCTGGCCGCGCAGCTGCGCGGCGCGCCCCGGCATCTGTCCCAGCATCCGGGCGGGTTCGTGCTCACCCACGACCGTCTGGACGATCTGGTCCCCATCGAGCCCGCCGCGATGGCCGATCGGCAGATCATCGAATGGGACAAGGACGACATCGACGCGCTGAAGTTCATGAAGGTCGATGTGCTGGCGCTTGGCATGCTGACCTGCATGCGCCGCGGGCTGGACCTGATCGCCGCGCATAAAGGCATCCGTTACGACCTAGCCAGCATCCCGGCCGAGGACCCCCGCACCTATGCGATGATCCGCAAGGCCGACACGCTTGGCACCTTCCAGATCGAGTCACGTGCCCAGATGTCGATGCTGCCGCGTCTGAAGCCGCGGACCTATTACGATCTGGTGGTGCAGGTGGCCATCGTCCGCCCCGGCCCGATCCAGGGCGACATGGTCCACCCTTATCTGCGCCGCCGGGCCGGGCAGGAGCCGGTCCACTACCCCACCCCGGAGCTGGAGAAGGTGCTGGGCAAGACCCTGGGCGTGCCGCTCTTCCAGGAGCAGGCCATGCGCGTGGCCATCGAATGCGCGGGCTTCACCCCGGGCGAGGCCGACATGCTCCGCAAATCCATGGCGACGTTCAAGTTCACCGGCGGGGTGTCCAGGTTCCGCGACAAGCTGGTCGAGGGCATGGTCGAACGCGGCTACGACCGCGCATTCGCCGAGCGCACCTTCCGCCAGCTGGAGGGCTTCGGCAGCTACGGCTTTCCCGAAAGCCACGCGGCCAGCTTCGCGCTGATCGCCTATGCCTCGGCCTGGTTGAAATGTTGGCACCCCGACGCCTTCTGCGCGGCGCTGCTGAACAGCCAGCCGATGGGCTTCTACGCCCCCGCGCAGATCGTCCGCGATGCCCGCGACCATGGCGTCGAGGTGCGACCCATCTGCATCGCGACGTCGGACTGGGACTGCACGCTGGAGCCGGTGGGTGACCCCGGCGACGACCGCTTCACCGTCCGCCTCGGGCTGCGCATGGTCAAGGGGCTGGCCGAGGCTCACGCCGAGGCTATCCTGGCCGCCCGCGCCACCCGGCCCTTCGCCAACATCGCCGATCTCTGCCGCCGCGCGGGCGCGCCGATGGCCGCGCTGACCCGCATCGCCGAGGCCGATGGCTTCCTGCCCGCCTTCGATCTCGCCCGGCGCGAGGCGATCTGGGCTATCAAGGGCCTGCGCAACGATGACCTGCCACTGTTCGCGGCGGTAGAGCAGGATGCGCTGTTACCCGCCGGGCATGATGACGAGCCAGGAGCGCACCACCATCCCGCTCGGCAGGATCGCAGCCCGCGTGCCGTCGTCCCGCCCCTGCCCCATGTCGAACCCACCGTCTCCCTGCGCCCGATGGCTTCCGGGCGCGAGGTGGTCGAGGACTACAGTCATACCGGCCTATCCCTGCGCCGGCACCCGGTATCCTTCCTGCGCGCCGGCCTGACGAAGTGCCGTATCCGCACCTGCGCCGAGGCCATGGCCGCCCCGAACCGCCGCTGGATGGAGATCGCCGGCCTGGTCCTCGTTCGTCAGCGCCCCGGCTCCGCCAAGGGCACCATGTTCATCACCCTGGAGGACGAGACCGGCATCGCCAACCTCGTCGTCTGGCCAAAGGTCTTCGACGCCCAACGCCGCATCATCCTTTCCGCCGGGATGATCGCGGCAGCGGGGCGCGTGCAGCGCGACGGCGAGGTCGTGCATCTGGTCATCTACCGTCTCACCGATCTCTCGGCGGAACTGGCTAGCATCGGACAGCGCGGCGTGGCATTCCCCCTGCCCCACGGTCGCGGCGACGAGGTCCATCGCGGCGCGCCGGCGTCAGATCCACGCACCCCCGCCGCGGCGGGGGCGCAGGTTGCCCCGCCGCAAACGCCCAATCCCCGCGACATCTACATCCCGGACCTGCACATCGACAGCGTGAAGGTAAAGGCGAAGAATTTCCGGTGAACGCGCCTGTCAGCTGGAAGCGCTGATCCAAGGCCCACTGTTTCAGACGCAGACTTTTCACGGGTGCTGCTGGCTAAACCCCAAAGCCCCGTTGATCTCGGACTCGAACATCAGCGGGCCACTTTACTTGCACCAATGCCCGGCTCTCTGAGATGCTTTCGGCTCCCAGTTCTGCCTGCCAAAAGCGATGATACCAATTTGAACGCAGTCTCTGCTGTCATCCAGACCAAAAACGATTGTGATCTTCTGGCCGGCACCACCATGGCGGACGAGCCAACCATTGCCGATACGGGCGCCGGAATTTGGCGAACGCCCAATCTCCGCTACCAGGTTGTCGATTTCATCAAGTCGGCGCTCTGCAGCTGCTTTGCTGCCAGATACGGTTGCGACATGCTCTGCTATGGCCTGAAGATCCCGCCCGACATGCGGGTGATACGCGAACTGCATCACTCGGGAAGATCGAGCCCTGCGAGGTACGCCCGTGCTCCCGCGGTGAGTTGCTCGGCAGAGTCGACACGGATCCACTGACCAGGCGGAAGCTGCAGGCGCCGTTCGAGTTCTACCTCGAGCAGGGCCTTTTCGGTTTCGCGAACCCGTCGTGCGACCGCCAGCTCCCCGGATACGGCGGCACTGACATTGGGGTAATCCCCCTGCTTGACCAGATCATGAGCAAACGCAAAGGCTGCTTCCGTAAAACTGACTGTCTGCTTGTGGACGCTCATGATAGCTTCTCCCCATGGGTATTCCAACAGACTACCGCAGCGATCCTTTCTATGCAAGGTAGGAGCTGTTCTCTTGGCTTGCATGACTATGCGGGATAAAGCAGACTTCCGCACTGCAGCGGTGAAGGATGCTGTGCGGAAGATAGTGGACATTCGGCAGGAATCGCGCGGGAAGTTCTGGGACACAAGAAAGGCTATGTATCTGATACCGTCATCATCAACCGAACAAGCTCCGTGTTGATGAAGTAGTTGCTCTTTCCCGCCCGGTGTTTTTCCACAAAACCGTTTTTCGAAAGCGTATCGAGGTACCGTGCGGCTGTTTGTCGGGTGATGCCGAGTTCATTCTGAACGTATTCGATGCGCGTGTAGGGGTGCCGGAAAAGGTTGTTCAGAAGATCCTGACTGTAGAGCTTCGGAAGCTCCATTCGGAGGCGGTGCTTCACCTCATGCATCTGAGTGCCAATCCCATCAACCAGCAGTGTCGTGGTATCAGCCGTTTCGGCTACGGCCTCAAGCATGAAGATAACCCACTCCTCCCATGCGCTGTCATCTCGCACAGCTTGGAGGAGCCGATAGTAATTGCTCTTGTGACGCGTGATATGTCGCGAGAGGTAGAGGATTGGGATGTCGAGTAAGCCTGTACGGGTAAGGTAGAGCACATTCAGGATGCGTCCTATCCGTCCGTTTCCATCAGAAAATGGATGGATACTTTCGAACTGGTGATGGATCAGCGCCATCTTGATCAGTGGATCGAGATCCGAACGGTCATCATCATTTACGAACCGTTCAAGGTCCGTCATCAGCCGGATGATCTCGTTCGCATCCTGAGGTGGGATAAAGACGGTCTCTCCGCTTTTTTCGTTCCTCAAAGCAGTTCCGGGCGTCACCCTGAACGCATCGTCCCGATTCTTCAGTAGTCGGAACATGTCGATAAGCGTCGAGTTAAGAACCAGGCCGCCCGTCTCGATCAGTCTGCGGTGCCCAAGCCGCAACGCGTCGCGATAGCGCGCTACCTCTTTGGCAGCGGGTGACAGAGGATCGTCAGGGAACACATCAGCTTGAAACAGTTCGTCTTGGGTAGTGACGATGTTCTCGACCTCCGACGAGGCTTTTGCCTCCTGCAGAGCCAAGGTATCGATCAAAATACCCTGGTTCGGGATCGTTCTTGCCTGACCCTTCAGGTTTGCCAAAGCCCGTGACGCCCGGTTTAAGCTCTTTAGAACGGGCACCGTTTCCAGATCAATGGGAGGAGGCATCCGGGGAAGAATATAGGTCGGCTTTAACACGACATCACCAACGTGTTCGGTTAATCAGATTTATCTAACATGACAGCGCGCACATGTTTGGGAAAGACGCATTTTGCGAACATGACGAGAACTGGCGCGAGCTTGAAAAATGGCTGGGAGTACGCAGGCTTGGCCTTGCGATCCGCAAACACCTGCATCACAGCTTAATTACTGATAAAAAACGATAAAATAAGATAATTGCCACCTGTCAATTATTCCCGAGACTTCAGGAACAGGTCGATCGCAGCGCGCAATGATTCCTCAGACAGGCCCTCATCGAATTCCAATGTCACCTTACCGTTCCTACGCTGCATCGCGACGCCGCTTTCATGGATAATGCGCCGAGAAACAGTGGCGGACGGACGCGTGCGTTTTGGAGTGGTGACAGCAGCCTTTAGGCGGGCCAGGACCTGCGCGGCGGGAACTGGATCGCCCTTCCCTGCCCGCACAAGTTCCTGAGTCATGGCAAGATCACTCGCCACATTCATCACCGCCTCGCGCGTCTTCGGGTTGGTCAGCAAAGGCTTCAGCATCCGCGCGTGAAGCTCTTTTACGTCACGCAAAGATGCATACGCGGCGATGATTACGTCCGGCAGCTTCGCCAGTTGAAGGTAGCGCGAGAGCCAGCCCTCGGAGACCTCCAGCCGTTCCGCCATAGCTTTCTGCCGACCGCCATAATAAGTCTCCAACGCTCTTGCGTAGTCGCGGGCGCGTTCATAATCAGAAATATCCTCGCGGTCGCGGTTCTCTATGTCGGAGAGGCGGAAGGCTTCCTCGTCCGTCAATTCGCGTACATCGACCAGATACCGGAATTGTGGGTAGTTGTTTGCACGCAGCCAACTGATGGCGAAATGCCGACGTGCGCCACAGATTACCTCATACCCCCCGCCTGTCCGGCGGACGATAGCAGGAAATTCTTGCCGCCCCTGCGCCTTGATCGAGTTGATGAGGTCGGCGCAATTTTGGTCGTTTAACAGCGAATATTCGCGGTTGTGCCGTTCCCACATGACGCATTGCGCAGGATCGACCCAACGCAGCACCTTTTCCTCCCGTTCTCCGCTTTCAGCTAATGCGTTTGAACGTTTCAAAAATCGCGCCCCTGCTTTTTCCTCGGGCACGGCATTAGGCTCGAAGCTGTTCAGGATGTCGTCTATGGCGTTGTGACGTTTGCTCATAGCAGTCCCTCCTTGCGAAGCGCTTTGTGATGGCTGGGCCAAGTCTTGCGTGTAAGAAGTTCCACCTCACGTCCGACTGCATCCAAGTAGGCGCGACAGCGCTTGTGCGTTTCGGTTCTGGTTGCCGGTCCAGTCAATTCGTAAACCGTGGACAGGTTCGCAGTTGCATTGTCTATCTCGGCGCTGTCCTTCAACGTCGCTTGCAGCATATCCTGCGGGAACACCGCATCCATCATCCTTTTAATCGCAAGATGCGCAGACTTTTGATCGTTCATCTTTGAGGCAATAATTTTAACAAAACTATACTCGCGCGCGCCGCCATGTTCGGCGAGTTCCGACAAGGTCGACTCCATCATCTTCAGGAAATGTGCGGTCGATGCGAAATCAATATTGTTCGGCGGTGCCGGAATCAACAGTGCGTTCGCCGCCCGCAGAACCGAAAGCGACAACATGCCAAGCGCTGGCGGCGGGTCAAGCAGGATGATGTCGAACTGGTCAGCAATGCTTTCGACCCCATCCCTCAAGCGGTCGAGAATGAAAGTCGGCTCTCGCGCCATCCGGGCTGCAAATTCGTACTCCGCGTCGTAGAGCCCGAGGTTTGCGGGAATGAGTGCAATCCCCGGCCAATAAGTTGCCCGCAGGGCATAGTGAAGGGACTTTGGCCCACCATGGCGCAAAAATGGATAAAGCGTATCCTCCTCCTCATCTACATCGATGTCAGGATTTATCCCGAACATCGCAGTGGTGGACGCTTGGCTGTCGCAATCGATCACGCATACACGATAGCCTTTAAGCGCAAAGAACTGTGACAAGTGACTGACGATAGTAGACTTTCCGACACCGCCTTTGAAGTTCTGAACCGCAAGAACCAGCGCCGGATCATCGGTTGCGCGGTGAGGTAGCGTGCCGAACACATCCCGCATCTGGTTGACCTGCCCCAATGTGTAACCCGTTCGGCGTTTCGTTTCGGGATCTTTGTCTGGTTCCTGCAAACGACCGTCACCCTCAGCGTCACGGATTGCCTTTTCGGTGCGCCCCACCATCTCCGCAGCTGTTCGGACGTTAAAGCGAAGATTGAGCTGTTTTTCATGTCCTGGCGAGAAAACACGTTCCCGCAGGCGTTGGATAACGGTGCTTGCGCGGCTGGTGAGCTGCGTTAACTCTGTGAAACTTACGGTTGGAAGAACGGATGTCATGGCGCCTCACGTTACTTTGCGCGGATCATGCGCTATTTGGACGACACCGTAAAGTTCGGAAATTCTGAGATTGTGGTCAAAAAGCCGATAGTTGTGTTCATTGATGGCGTAGTTCGGATTTGTGGAGCCATTTATGGGGTCAGGGCAACCAATCTGTAAGATCTAGATAGGGGTTTTGGGATTCTTGAAATCTTGTAAGAATAAAAAAAACGTCTTGAGTTCAGATTCATAGATTCATTTTGTTCGTACACAGCTAAATAATTGAAAAATATTGGTTTTTGCGTATTTACCCTTACAGTTTGGGCGCCAATTCCTACGAATCGGGATGTCTGTTCTTACATATTGGGGCGGCATGCCATACGCATCGGGATGATCCGAGTCCTTACCTTTTGGGCAGCCGCCAGTTTGGTCGCGTTTCCATAAAAAAGAGCATTGTTGTCAAAGTGTTGTAGTACTGTACTGCGCTGTCCTCCAATGTAACCCTTACGTTTCGGGTGCAATCCCTCCGACCAAGCGGGAAGCGGTTGAAATCTTACGCCGCTGACGATACAAAAGTAAGAGTTGGGGAGTAAGAAAATGGCCGAGAAATCTTATCGCACCGTCGAAGTCCGCCCCAATGCCGAAAGCATTATCAAGCCGGGCGAACTAGTCGATCTAGTCGAGGTCACACCGCTGACCCTTAATGACCGTCGCATCTACAACCAGCTTCTCGAAAACGCATGGGACGCGATCGATAAACCCGTCAGCCATGTCATAGCCAAATCTGCCTTGCGTGGCTCTCATAACTCCAACGACCGTATCGGCGAGAGCATCGAGCGGCTTATGTCTGCAATCGTTAAAGTCGCCGTCACCTGGGATGGTGAATCCGCTATCGAACGCGTGCAACTTTTGGGTGGCAATGTTGAGGCAAACCGCGCCGACGGGTTGCTTGAATACGAGATTCCTTCGCGTCTGCGACGTATCATCTCCAATTCCACCGTCTTTGCTCGTCTTCAGCGCGAGGTGATGTTTGCACTATCCTCTAAGTACGCGCTTACCCTTTACGAGATGGTCCAGAAGCGCGGGAACCTTCGATGGCGCAGTTCCGAGAAATTTGCGCTTGAAGCGTTGCGTGGCGTGCTTGGCGTGCCAAAAGGCAAGCTCACTTCATGGTCGAACCTGAAGCTGCGAGCAATTGATCCGGCGGTCGCTGAGGTCAACGCGCTGTCCGATTTCATGGTCGCGATCGAGCCTATTAAGACAGGTCGCAGCGTGACGCATGTCGAACTCCGTTGGTGGCGCAAGGATGATGACGCAGCAGGAGCTGCTGACCGTGCGCTGCAGTACTCAAAAGTTGGTCGCAAAGTACGCGCCGAGGAGCGTGAGGGTAGAGCGCGACCAGCTTGGCTCGACACGCGCGGGCTGCCCCTTCGCACTGATACGTATGAGACAGCACGGATGCGTCACCCAGGTTACGACATCTACTTCATAGAAGGCGAATGGCGTGCATGGGCAAAGGGCAAGCCCGACGCTGCCAATCCCGACCGCGCCTTCCTTGCCTTTTTTCGCAAATATGCCGAGGCCAATCCATTGTAATTGCCAATTGGCAATTACTGAAAATATGTTTTGTTTACATCGACCTCCTTGCAGGATGAGCGTTCTTGTAGAGACCGAGCAAGCGTGCTGCTCGGTAGGCGAGTAAACCGGGTATAACGCGCGTTCTCGTATAGCAAATCACGTGCCAGCCCACCTCGTGCGGGGCCCGCGCTTTAGCGTGCAGGTGTTGAACGAGGCAATGATAAATTGCCGTCGCAAGGCAGGACTTGACTGGGATAAAACTGCCAGTTTTTTAGCCGGAGTCCGGGCGTTTTGCTCAGTTGAGGGTGTGATCTAGCGTACTCATGAGGTCGGTCGCGCGATGGCTGAGCGCTACGGGTTTTCGGTGTATGACGCGATGATCGTCGTCGCGGCCCTGATCTCTGGCTGCACTACCACTCTGGACTGAAGACATGCATGCGGGGCTGCTTGTCGAAGGACAGCTGCGACTGGTTAGTCCGTTCGCTTGACCGTTTTCTCGGACAGCATTCCCAACTTCTCTGCCTGTGCCAGCAGCATCTTGACCGACGAGGGTTGCCACGTTGTCCGCCCGCGTTGCGTGCGCTCGCGCATCGCCTCCAGGCGATTGCAGATGGCCTGAAGGGTAATTTGGGGGTCAGCTCCCTTTATCGAGCCACGATCGCTGGCAGACGGCTATCGCCAACACGCCGGGCGGCACGCCCGAGTACCAGTTCGGGCAGGAGACCGTCACGGACATAGGCCCGTACAGCCCTCAGAAGCCTCGGCCGCGTCCATTGTCGGCTATGGGGCAGGGAGGCGTCTATAAGCCGCAGGATATCTTCTCAGGCCATGTGTGGGCGCAGCCTGCGAACCTGTGGAACCCAATCCGCTGCAGTCTGCGCCACGCGCTCCATGTAGCCGTCACGCCGCGCCAGGCGGACCTTGCGAAGCGCCGCCGGATTTTGGGCACACAGCCCGGGATTTCTGCCGGTGCGGCCTTCGAGACGTGCGCTGACCAGTCCTGCCTTTGTGCGCTCGCGGATCAGGGACCGCTCGAATTTTGCCGCCGCCCCAAGCACCTGGAGCCTAAACTTACCCTAGGGCGATGCCGTATTGATCGGATCCTCGAGCGACCAAAGAAACCCTCCCTTTGCTTCGAGTTTCTCGATGACCTCCAGCAGATGCGAGAGGGAACGGGCTAGTCGGTCGATCCGAACGACGGCCAGCGTGTCTCCTTTGCGGATACCGTCCGGGACGCTCATCAGGACGGGGCGGGCACGATTGCCTCCGGAGCCGTGCTCCTCGCGAACGACTGAGCAGCCTAGGGCTTTCAGAGCCTGGGCTTGCGGCAGCAAGGTTTGATCATCCGTAGAGACGCGGGAATAGCCGATCAGGGACATGGGAAGGGCGATTTTGCAATCTTTATTTATGTAAATAAACGACCGTTTGTAAACAGAAGCAAGCAAGCCGGCATCGTTCTTATGCCGTGTTTCACTGGCGAATGAAGGCCGCTTGCGGGGTATTTGATGCGCACGTAGCCATTCAGGAAGATCCTGCAACCGACCCTCTGAAAATACATCAGTGCTCTTCATAAAGGTGCTAAGATGGTGCTTGAGGTTGTCTAGATACTGGGTTCAAACTGAAAAAAAAGGCTTCGCTCATCGATCAGATGCCGTCCCTCGCTGATCCCCAGCCCTGGCTTGCCGCACAGGCGGCTCAAGCCTCTGCACTGGCAGATGCGGCCCGCGATCTCGGGCGGCTAGAGGCTACGTTGCTGGCGCTGCCCGCGGCGGAGGCCGCAGGGGCCCGCGAACGCCTGATCCACATCGAGGTCGAGGCGATGCTCCGGGCGCAGGGGCTGATGCTGGGTCGAGACGAGATCGGCCGCGAACTGATGGAGGCCCGCGCGGCATCCGACCCGGAGGCGTTGCGTCTGGCGCGGTGGGCTGTCCGCCGGCTGGAAGGGCAGGGGGCTTTGATGGACCTGCCGGCCTTTCTGGGGCTACACCGCCGCGCCGCATCCGATGAGCCATCGGCGACCAGCATGGACCTGCGCCTCCAGGGCAGGGAGTTCGATGGCGCAGCCGTTGAGTTCCTGGCGGCCGTCGATGCCTTCGCGGCGTTGCATCCGCTGGCGTGTGGCCCTGCGGCTCTCGCCCTATGGCGCATGGCCGAGCTGTCTCCACCGGGGCAGGTGGTTGAGCCGGCTGTCTGGTCGGCGCGCCACATGGCGGCAGGGGCCGAGGGGTTGCGCTTCGTCCCCTTTGGCCGGCATGGGCGGCGGGTCTGGACCGGCTATGGTCCGCCCGCGGATCGGCTCACCACGCATCTTGCCGCGCTGCGCGCCGGTGCACAGGAGGCGCGGGCGCTGATCCTGCGCATCGGGGCCTGGTCCGAGCGGGCCCGGGCCGCCACTTCCGGCATCAAGGGCGACAACGCCGCCCGGGTCATCGCGGTGCTGGCAGCCCGACCCTTTGTCTCGGCCATGGAGATAGAGACGCGCGCCGGCATCAGCCGCCCCACGGCCGAGCGCATGCTGAAGCGCCTGAACGATCTCGGTCTGACCCGCGAGGTGACCGGCAATCGCAGGTTCAGGCTGTGGGCCATCGAAATATGATCGTATCATGCCTTTGCGCTGCAGCACCTCGACTGCAGCCTGGGTGCAGATACCGCCACGGGATGGCGAAACACCGGAGGGCCAGATGACACGCACGCCGGACGCGAAGACGCCCCCGCATCAAAAGCCAACCGTTCTGAAAAGCGACAGTCGTCAGACCAACTGGCGCCGGGCCAATCTGTCGAAGTATCGCGCCCATCTTGCCGTGCAACGCGCGCTCATGTCAGGCCAGTTGCAAAAGCAGCCCTGCGAGGTCTGCGGGGCGAGCGTCGTCGACGCCCATCACGACCGCTACGACCAGCCTCTCGATGTCCGCTGGCTGTGCCGAACCCATCACGTCAAGCTGCACCATTACGGCGAGGACATGTTCCCGATTGGTGGCATGTCGCGAGAGCAAGACTGATGAGATGGACGTCTGGTCCTGGTTGGATCAGCGATCGCGGTGCCCGCGATCACCATATCTCACGAAGAGCAGCGTCTCGGCGGCCTGGTAGTATTGACGCAAGGAGCCCATTGCCGCCTTTCGGCCTGTCGGCCTAGGCTTTCAGTGGTAAGGGCAATCCGGAGGAAGCAACGGATGAAGTCGATCAAGGCAGGATGCCTAGACATCCACTACCATGAGGTTGGGCCGGAGGGAGGCGAGCCGGTGATCCTGCTGCATGGGTTTCCTTATGATGCCCATGCCTACGATGCTGTAGCCGCAAACCTCGGCGGGCGGGGATATCGCTGTCTCGTCCCCTACCTGCGGGGCTATGGCCCAACCTGCTTTCTTTCGCCTCTCACGATGCGCTCAGGTCAGCAGGCGGCGCTAGGGGCCGATCTCCTGGCCTTCATGGATGCGCTATCCATTGGTACTGCTTTTCTCGGAGGATACGATTGGGGTGGGCGTGCGGCATGTATCGTCGCTGCACTCTGGCCCGAGCGGGCGCGCGGCCTTGTGAGTTGCGGACAGGGCTACAATATCCAGAACATTGCGAATGCCGCCAACCCTGCCCCCGCAGTCGTGGAGGCCCGCTACTGGTATATGTATTATTTCCATACCGAGCGGGGCCGCGCCGGATTAATTCACAGCAGGCGCGATATCTGCCGCCATATCTGGTCGCTTTGGTCGCCAAGCTGGCGGTTTAGCGATGTGGTATGGGACGCAACTGCCCCCTCCTTCGACAACCCTGACTTCGTGGAGATTGTGCTGCATTCCTATCGCCACCGATTTGGCGGCATTCCCGGTGATCCAGCCTATGATGACATCGAGACGCAGCTGGCCGCTCAGCCTGACATTTCCGTCTCTTCCATTGTTCTTCAGGGCCGGGATGATGGGGTTGATCCGCCAGTAGCAGAAGATTGCGATCATTCGCATTTCACCGGTTTCTATGAACGCAGGATTATAGACAGCGCAGGCCACAACCTGCCGCAAGAAGCACCAGAGGAATTTGCCGCTGCGATAGTGGCATTGGCAGAGAAACATTAAGCATCTGACTGCTTCGTCCCGATAGCTGCAGGCTATGCGGTGCAGAGGCATCGACGTGAAGGAGCCCTTTGCGGACGGTCAGAGGTCGTCTATAGGTGAAGGCCACGCGTTTCCAATCAAGAAATTCCTATGGTCAAAGCAAATGTCATCCGTGCCGCCCAAGAACAGGATGTGGAGGGGATGACCCGAGTCCTTAACGAGACCATATTGATCGGCGTAACAACAGCGCATGACCGCGGCTTCGACTATGACCGAATGCTCGACGTATTCATCTCGCCGCCACAAGGAATTTCCTGTTATGTCGTTTGCGAAGGTAGCTGTGTGCTTGGGTTCCAAGCGCTTAAGTGGGCCAACCAGGACTGGCCCGGCGAAAACACACTACCACAAGACTGGGCAATTATCTCCACTTACGTGAAGCAAAGCCATCATGGCAGAGGCGTAGGCGCAGCACTGTTCGTGAAGACGCTTTTGGCTGCGAGAACTGCAAGAGTCCGCTGGATAGACGCGACTGTTCGACGCAAAAATATTGAGTGTTTGGCTTTCTATGCCTCACTCGGTTTTGAGGATTATAAGTTGGAACAGCTAACGACTTCTAAGTGCCGCGTGCTTGGGGGTGGATGAGAAGATTATCCATTGAAAGCCGGGGATGATCCTTTCGTCTAACGCTCTTGAGCAGGTCTATCCGAGAGAGACTGCTTCGTCCCGCATAGCTGCCGGCGATGGGGCTGCACGCCATCGACGTGAAGAGCCCACTGCGGCCATTGCTGCGGACGTCCTGACAACTCAATATCGTCTCTGCTGTATCTCAGGAGGGCGACATGATCCGGCAGGCCACGGCCCACGATGAAGTGCAGATTAGGGAATGCGCTGAAAAGGCGTATGAGCGGTATGTTCAACTGATCGGACGAAAACCGGCACCGATGGTCGCTGACTTTGCCACTCATACCAACAGCCCTAAGCTCTGACTCACGGGATTCCCTTCGACCTGAAAATCTGAATCATTGCCATCAAGAGATGGAGGTTCTGATGGCGATTGAGATCACTCGAACGGATATGTCGACAAGTGAGCTTCGGGCGGCGGCGGCGCGCACAAAGGATGCAAAAGCGGTGCGGCGGATTTTGGCGATCGCTCTTGTTCTGGAGGGCGCGGATCGCAAGACGGCGGCGGAGGCCTGCGGCATGGACCGGCAGACCCTGCGCGATTGGGTTCATCGCTACAACGCCGAGGGGATCACCGGTCTGTCGAACCGGTATTGGGCAGGCCCGACGCCGCTCCTGAACTCTGAGCAGAAAGCGGAACTTGCCCGGATGGTCCGTGAAGGGCCTGACCTTGAGGCCGATGGGGTGGTCCGCTGGCGCTGCGTCGATCTCAAGCGCAAGATCGAAGATCGCTTCGGCGTGGTCATGCACGAGCGGACGGTCGGCAAGCAGCTGGCAGCCCTTGGCTTCCGCCGCCTTTCAGTGCGCCCACAGCACCCCAAATCCGACCCGTTGGCACAGGAGGCATTTAAAAAAACTTTGCCGCTACGGTAAAGGCCGCCCTGCCGGAGACGGCGCACGGGAAGCCATTGGAGGTGTGGTTTCAGGATGAAGCACGCGTAGGTCAACAGGGGACGCTCACCCGGACCTGGGCCGAGTGCGGAACCCGGCCTCGTGCGCCGCGCGACACCCGCTACAAATGGGCCTATATCTTCGGCGCCGTCTGTCCATCGCGCGCCACGACCGCGGCACTTGTCATGCCACGTGCCGATACCTCGGCCATGAACGCTCATCTCGCTGAAATCGCGAAAACCGTCGCGTCGGGCGCCCATGCCGTGCTCGTGATGGACGGCGCCGGCTGGCATAACTCCAGCGCTCTGCGCATCCCCGACAACATCACCATCGTGACGCTTCCGCCCTATGCGCCAGAGCTGAATCCGGTTGAGAACATCTGGGCCTATCTGCGCGCAAACTGCCTCGCCATCACCGTCTTTGACACCTACGCAGACATTGTCGACCGATGCTGCAGCGCATGGAACGCCTTCGCAAACGACCCCGAGCGCGTCCGATCGATTGCCACGCGTGAATACGCAAAAGGGGTCAGTGCTTAGGGCCGTTGGTATCAGATCGCTGACGGCGACGTGTTCGTTGCGATAGATGACCAAGGCGGATTTCAGGGCTTTATCGTTTTTTATGCCGAAGAAAGGCATATTCTTCTCGAGAATGTAGCTGTCCTTCCTCGTGCAGCTGGGCGCGGTGTAGGGAAGGAACTCGTCAATTTCTGTGAGAATGCCGCGCGAGAACGGGGTCTAGGTGCCGTTAAGCTCTACACAAACGAGAAGATGACCGAAAACCTATCGATCTACCCAAAGCTTGGATATGCCGAAGTGGGCCGCCACACCGAGGACGGCTTCAACCGAGTTTACTTCGAAAAGGTGCTCACCTAGCAACAGCAGCTCCGTCCCGCATCGCAAACGGATGAAGGCGGCGGCTGAGGGGCAGCTATGCGGGACCGAGCAGACAGTGATCAGCGCTGTTGAAATGCAAGTCGGATACCAAGAGCGCAATATAGGGTGCCCACCACTTTTCCTTGCCAACGCTGGATGGCAGGGTTGCTGCGCAAGGTTGCTCCGATAGTTCCTGCACCGACCGCTACCAAGAGCGTGGCAGCAGTCCCCATCACTACGAACAGCAGACCAAGCACCAAGAGCTGCAGGGCGACATTTCCCTGATCGGGGGCAACAAACTGCGGCAGGAACGCTAAGAAGAACATGGCCGATTTCGGGTTCAACACCTCAGCGAGACATGCCTGACGAAATGCTTTGCGCGGAGTGATCAGTGGCAAATCAGGCTGGCCCTGAAAAGAAGTCCGCTCGAAAATGCTACGGAGACCAATGTAGATCAGATATCCAGCGCCCAGCAATTTCACTGCCAGAAAAGCATTGGCAGACGCCATGACGATGGCCGACACCCCTATCACGGCCAGCAGAGTGTGGATTACATCTCCCAGGCCAATGCCGAGGCTCGTCGCTACTCCCGCCCGAGTCCCCGAGGTTGAAGCACGTGCCAAAGTCAGCAAAATCGACGGCCCCGGAAAGAAGACGAAGCCGACCAGCACTGCGAGGTAAGTCAGAAGCACAGTCATTTCGGGCATCGCCATCTCCTTTTTCACGCTGTGCAGATGCTAAGGACTAGGGCGACCGTCCGTAAAGGGCTCCTTGCGTCGATGCTACCCGGCCGCCGAGAGGCTGCTTTTCGAGAGATATGGTGATCGCGGGCACCGCGATCGCTGATCCAGCGGACAGCCGGCTTCCGCTTCGCTTTGGCACCGCTGACGATTTTTCATTTCATTGGTCAGCCCGCCACCCGGCCGGCGATCTGAGCACGGGCTCTGGTGCCGCTGCGCGTCAGCCTCCACGGAAAAATCCGGTTCCTCCCACGTGGCACCAGGCTCAAGCGTATCGGCGACCACCAAAGCCTTCACCTCAGTCGGCCACCGGCGATGGCCAGATGCATAGATCTCGACGCCTTCGGCGCAACAAGGCGGCCGCCGTTTACATATGTTGTTCAAACGGGGAGCAAAGCGGGCATTTCGACAGCAATGTTGCACGAAATTTCCGCACCTGGTTTGAATTGGGGACCGCCTGCTTGGCTCAGCCTATCTAATCGGTGAATGAGGGTGAGCAGGGTCCGGCGCAACGGCGCGTCATGGGCTTGGTCGCGACGATGCGGCAATTTTTGAAATCGTGCCTCTGCTCGATGGTCTTTCAAGGCTGTCGTTGGCGTTAGGCGCGCGTTTTTAAACTTCTCGTTTTCCCGTTCGCCACCGGAGCATCCATGTCCGCCAGCAATCCCTCCCAATCCATACACGTCAATCCTGTCCCGAAGAATGATACAGGGTTTCAAAGCGGCAATAAACACCGCGCCATGACACGCAAACTTGTGGTGATCGGCGCGGGCATGGCCTCGGGCCGGATGCTGGAGCATCTGTTCGACCAGGCCCCCGGCCAGTGGGACGTGACGCTCTTCAACGCGGAGCCGCGCGGCAACTACAACCGGCTGATGCTGTCGCCGGTCCTGTCGGGCGACAAGACCTATGACCAGATCGTCACCCATGACACGGACTGGTATCTGGCGCAGGGCGTCACCTGCCGCTTCGGCGAGGCCGTCGTGGGCATCGACCGGGGCGCGAGAATCGTCCATGGCGCGCGCGGCCCGGTCGAATATGACGCGCTGGTCATCGCCACCGGCTCGGCGCCCTTCATCATCCCGCTGCCGGGCCACAAGCTGCCCGGCGTCGTGGCCTATCGCGATCTGGAAGACACCAACGCGATGATCGAGGCCAGCCGCCCCGGCGCCACCGCCGTGGTCATCGGCGGCGGTCTGCTGGGGCTGGAGGCCGCCGCCGGCATGGCCGCGCGGGGCGCCGAGGTGACTGTCATCCACCTGATGGGCCATCTGATGGAGCGCCAGCTGGACCCCGCCGCGGGGTACCTCTTGCAACGGGATCTGGAAAAGCGTGGCATCCGCATCCATTGCAAGGGCGCTACCAAGGCGATCCTCGGCACGGATCGGGTCGAGGCCGTGCTGCTGGAGGACGGGACCACCTATCCCGCCGATCTGGTCTGCATGGCCGTGGGCATCCGCCCCGAGACGCGCCTGGCCAATGATGCGGGGCTGGAGGTCGCGCGCGGCATCACGGTCGACGACCAGATGCGGACCAGCGACCCGGCGATCTTCGCCCTGGGCGAATGCGTGGAACATGACGGGCAACTGTTCGGGCTGGTCGCGCCGCTCTACGATCAGGCCAAGGTCCTGGCCGCCACGCTGGCGGGCACGCCCGCCGCCTTCATGCCCCTGCAGACCGCGACCAAGCTGAAGGTCACCGGCTGCGACCTGTTCAGCGCGGGCGACTTCGCCGAGGGCCCGGGCCGCGAGGACATCGTCTTCCGCGATCCCGGGCGCGGCATCTACAAGCGCCTGATCCTGGAAGGCGACCGCCTGATCGGCGCCGTGATGTATGGCGACACCGCCGACGGGCCGTGGTTCTTCGACAAGATCCGCAGCGGCGCGGACATCACCGCCGACCGCGACACGCTGATCTTCGGCCCCGCCTTCGCCGGAGGTGCCCAAGCGGACCCTTTGGCAGCCGTTGCAGCCTTGCCGCCTGAGGCGGAGATCTGCGGGTGCAACGGCGTGTGCAAGGGAACCATCGTCACCGCCATCCAGGGCGGTGCCGCCACACTTGATGCCGTGCGCGGGCTGACCAAGGCCAGCGCGTCCTGCGGCACCTGCACCGGGCTGGTCGAGCAGGTCATGGCGCTGACGCTTGGCGACGGCTTTGCCGCCAACGCCAACCCGCCCATGTGCAAATGCACCGATCACACGCATGAGGACGTGCGGCGGCTGATCAAGTCGATGGGGCTGAAAACCATCCCCGCCGTGATGCAGGATCTGGGCTGGAAAACCGTGGGCGGCTGCGCCTCGTGTCGTCCGGCGCTGAACTACTACCTGATCGCGGACTGGCCGCTGGAGTACCGCGACGACCGCCAGAGCCGCTTCGTCAATGAACGAAACCACGCCAATATCCAGAAGGACGGCACCTATTCGGTCGTGCCGCGCATGTGGGGCGGCGTCACCACCAGCGCCGAGCTGCGCGCCATCGCGGATGCCGTTGACCGCTATGCCGTGCCGATGATCAAGGTCACCGGCGGCCAGCGCATCGACCTGCTGGGCGTGCGGAAAGAGGATCTGCCCGCGATCTGGTCGGACTTCAACCAGGCGGGCATGGTGTCGGGGCATGCCTATGCCAAGGGGCTGCGCACGGTGAAGACCTGCGTGGGCACGGATTTCTGCCGCTTCGGCACGCAGGATTCGACCGGTCTGGGCATCCGGCTGGAGAAACTGCTGTGGGGATCGTGGACGCCTGCCAAGGTGAAACTGGGCGTCTCGGGCTGCCCCCGCAACTGTGCCGAGGCCACCTGCAAGGATATCGGCGTCGTCTGCGTGGACAGCGGGTTTCAGATCAGCGTCGCGGGCGCTGCCGGCATGGATGTGCGCGAGACGGTGCCGCTGCTGACCGTGGAAACCGAGGACGAGGTCTGCGACGTGATCTCGGCTTTCGTGCAACTCTATCGCGAACAGGCACGCTATCTGCACCGGATCTACAAATGGGTGGACAAGGTGGGTCTGGACTGGGCCCGCGAGCAGGTCGCGGATCCCGCCACCCGCGCCGGTCTGATCGAGCGTTTCCGCCTGTCGCAGACGATCTATCAGACCGACCCCTGGGCCGAACATGCCGCCCGTCCCGACGAGTGGGCCCCCGTGGCCGACCTGCGCCTGAGGGCCGCCGAATGAGCCAGCTCATTGACATCGCCGCGCTGGAGGACATCCCCCCGCAAGGCGCCCGCGTGGTGCGCACGCCGCAGGGCTGCGTCGCCGTCTTCCGCACCGCCGACGACCGGGTCTTTGCGCTGGACGACCGCTGCCCCCACAAGGGCGGACCCCTGTCCGAGGGCATCGTGCATGGCACATCCGTCACTTGCCCCCTGCACAACTGGGTCTTCGACATGGCCACCGGGCAGGCGCAGGGCGCCGACAGCGGGGCGGTCGCCACCCATGCCGTGCGGGTGGAGGGCGGGCGGATCTTGCTGAACCACACCGTCCTGGCACAGCGCAACACAGCATGAGGAGCATATCATGACCTACGTCATCCCTTCAGAATTTGCCAAGAAGATGATCGACGCTGGAGAAGCCAAAGTCTTCATGTCGACCAAGGACACCCTGATCCGCTCCTATATGGCGGGAGCGATCCTGGCGCTGGCCGCAGCCTTCGCCGTCACGGTCACCGTCAACACCGGCAACCCCCTGCTCGGCGCTCTGTTGTTTCCGGCGGGTTTCTGCATGTTGTATCTGCTCGGGTTCGACCTGCTCACAGGCGTATTTACTCTGGTGCCGCTTGCCTTGATCGACAAGCGCCGGGGTGTCACTGTCCGTGGCATGCTGCGCAACTGGGGCCTTGTCTTCTGCGGCAATTTTGGCGGCGCTTTTACAGTCGCGCTGTTCATGGCAATCATTGTCACCTTCGGCTGGTCGGAAGCTCCTAACGAGATCGGGAAAACGATTGGCCATATCGGCGAGGGACGAACACTTGGCTACGCCGAACATGGCGCGGGCGGGATGCTGACGCTGTTTGTGCGGGCCGTCATGTGTAACTGGATGGTTTCAACCGGTGTCGTAGCAGCCATGATGTCCACCAGCGTGTCAGGAAAGATCATGGCCATGTGGATGCCGATCATGATCTTCTTCTACATGGGGTTTGAACATTCGATCGTAAATATGTTCCTGTTCCCGGCTGGTCTGCTTCTGGGCGGCGAGTTCACAATTATGGACTACATGATCTGGAACGAGATCCCGACTGTGCTAGGTAATCTTGTCGGAGGGCTGAGTTTCGTGGGGGTGATGATTTACGCCACGCATCATAAAACCTCGCCTGAACTTTCTCGGGAGGTGGCTTCGGAAGTCCGTGCCGTCCCGGCTGAGTGATCTGCCGTCAAAGTGACAGCTGGTTTTATTGAATGATCTCGGCTTTCAAGCGATTGGGAGCCGAGATCATTGCACCACAGACCCGAGTGTGCGGCGTCTGACACGGCGCGGCCACTGTTAAGGTATCGCATGCCCGCGACCTTTTCGGGTGGCGGAACCTTATAAGTATGACCAGAGCGTCGCGCTATATATACCCACCCTTTTTATCATTACGTAGCAGGCTCTCGAGGCCGCAGGACGGATGCAGAGCATCCGTCCGCCCGCATCGAGGCTTGCGTGATGGCCGTGTGCACGAACCATGAGAAAAGGACTTTAACCCCAGCCAAACAAATAGGTTTTACAACCGAAAAACAAAAATAAAGTGAACACATAAAACTATCAAAACCGCGCTGATCTAACTTGAGAGTATATAGATCAGGAATAATATGATGAAAAAAGAGGTGAAAACGCTCCCCACTAAATGACGCTTAAGAAATATACTAAGGCGACCATAAGAATTGAAGGAATGCTCGCTACGATTTTCTTTGTTCAGGATATCAAATAATCTAGAGCCATGCCGGCCCAATTCTACGTGCGATGGGCGATAGAACAGTAATGACTGGGTCGTTTCGTGACTATTGTAGTCACATCCAGTGTGACTGTTCCACCCGCACTCGCCTACATCAATCACCCGCACGGACGTGCTATCGCTCTCTTCCATGACAGACCCCGAATTTATGTGACGGAATACTAGCATGTATCTTGAAGAGCCAATTTTATTTTTTGTTTCTAAGGGAACGGCTTTTTTGTAACCCCTATGTTTCCGAGCCAACATTTCACGTTACGCGCTCAGTAGGATTCGTTTGGCTAATTTTTAACCAACCGAGAAAGGCTGACGCGCTCTCCCCATGTGCCGATGCGTAACAACATGGCCGAACCCATTAGAACCGGCCTTCTAATCGCCGGTAGCGGTTACTTTTTGTCCGTCTTCTTAATCTTACGCCTCATCAACAAACCAGGCGGCGAGCGAGTCGGTCAAACGGCTTCGATCAGCCGAATCTAAAGTGGAGACATCCACATTCATACTTCCACGCCGGCGCGGCATGGCCCGAGGCTGGGTATTCTGGAGATATGCCAGAAGATGCTCGCGGACTTCGCAACGCAGATCGAAGGCGCGGCCAGCATTGCGGGCGCTGGCAAGGATACGCACCTCGGTCACGGTTTCGCGGAAATCTGTGACCTGCAGGGCAAAGACGTCCCGGTCCCAAAGCGGTGAGTCGCGGACGATCCGCTCTGCTTCCGTGCGCAGGGCAGGGATGTCAGTGGCGTAATCGACATAGATCATTACAACCCCAATCAGCGCCGCGTCAGAGCGTGTCCAGTTTTGGAAGGGCTGATCCATAAAATAGCTCAAGGGCACGATCAGGCGGCGCTTGTCCCAGATGCGGATGACGACATACGTGCCGCCAATTTCTTCGACATTACCCCACTCGCCTTCGACGATCACCGCGTCGTCGATGCGAATGGGCTGGGTGATCGCCAGCTGGATGCCCGCGAACAGGTTGCGCAGCACCGGCTGCAGCGCGAGACCAGCGACCAGGCCCGCAGCGCCAGCTGAGGCCAGCAAACTGACACCATACTGGCGGACCCCTTCGAAAGACATCAGGGCGGCACTGATCCCGATAGTAACGATCAGTATGCTTCCCACTTGCTGGAGAATTCGGGACTGGGTGACATGCTTGCGGGCCAGCAGGTTGTCCTCGACGTCGATGCGAAAGCGACGCAGGTGCAGCGCGACCCAGATCTGCAAGGCAGAGCGTGCCACCAGCGTGAAGCAGGCCACGAAACACAAGAACAGCGCATGGCGCAACATCGTCCCTTCTTCCGGGGTCAACGGCGCGCCGCGGGCGGCGACCGAGAGGGCGACGATAACCAGCGCCAACTGCACAGGACCGCGCGAGCGTGCCAGCAGGGGGCGCCAAAAATCGCTGCGCCGCGAAATCAGCCTCAACGCGAAGCGATCAATCAGCATCCAGCCCACCCAAGACACGACCACGGCGGTAACGAAAATCAGGGCGGTATCAGTCCAGCGGCTCATGCTAACCTCGTGCTTCACGTACATAGATCTGAGGCGCGGTTCGATCACTGCGCTCGTTGGAAAGTTTGGGGCGGCTACGGCGCACCGGCAGGGTTGCATGAACCTTTTGGCCAGCGATTCACTCCGGTTGGGCGTCAGGCATCTCAGGCCCACCGGCTCACACGAGGTGAAAATGTTTTTGTTTGTAATACCTTACGAAGGTCCGGCTCCTTCAAGACATCGATAAGTCTTCACTCTAGACTAGTGCTGCCCGTCTGACAGTGGATTCCCCGTCTGGAGTGTGTGGGCAACGCTCTGACCATGAGCGGGACAACGTCGCCGCATCCGCGATGGGATTCATGCGTCAGGTGTGGAACACTAGGGCTTTGGTTCTCTTGAGCCGACCTAGGTTTAATTCGCGGAGAGGCCACGGTTTCGCACGCCCCCCTCTGGTTCCGAACGTCTATCGCTCAGCGATCGCCGAACCGCCGTTTCTGCTATTCGATCAACAAGGTAGCGAAAGGTCATATTGGTGCAGGCATGCAAAGCCATCTGAAAGTATACCGCCGAGTATTTGAATTGTGTGAATTGAACACAAAGCAGCTGCATAAGCATGAGTTGTCACTCTCGCGTCGGGAAGCTTCCTCCAAAGCCTGTTGCACGGCACCAGTCCGGTGTATGGTCAGCTTAAATGGTTCATCGACGGAGGCATCGAGGCCAAGCCAATGACTTCGTATTTACCGGTGAGAGGGTTCAACACGAATAAACCGTTATGGCGCACTTCAATTTCAAGGATGCAGATGTCGCCCAGGCTGGCAAAAATCAATAGGATGGCTTCCAACATGTCTCGGGTGATTTCAACTTTGGCGACGTTGTTACTCTCCGTAATAGGGAACATTGATTTGACCCTCCGTTGTCACTAAATCTGCTGATAATCTTCTAGGTTGTTTAGACGTTTCTGCAGTTTTGCGCTGAGCTCGAACTTGGGGATGAAGTACTAAATCGTCCCTGATATCCTTAATAACTGCCGCGCTTCAAAGCGATACTGGCCTACTGGGAGTAAAGATCCCAAACTGGATCCGAAAAACTATGATCCCGAATTGATCGCGCTCACGGGTCTCTGTGATGCATACGTTATTTTATAACCAGCCCATGCACTCCACGTGTATAATGATTAACGCTCGATGCGATCAGGCATAAGCCATGCGCGTGTCTTGTGTTGGTCCGGAGTGTTACAAATGTTTGCTGACGGAGAGTCTTTTGTAAACGAAGTTTGCTCATGAGCGCCTCCCGGCGATCAGCGGCTTTCCTACGTCGAATTTGCTGACCTCAACCGCTTTTTTCACCTCGAATCAATAAAATGAGTCATAATTCACCTGTCAGCACTTATGTTTTAAGCGGCTGCTTTATCAGGGAGCATTCTAGAATTTTGGAATGTGAATCAGCGGAATTGGCACGGGGTCAATAAGTTTATTTGGCCTTTGACGCGCGTGTTCACGACCGACAATAAGCCGGCCGATGGTTATAACCGGAGTTCATGCCAGAGATTGTAAGCGAAAATCATTCCAAGCGTTGAACGTAACTACACTAGTGTTCCACACCTGACGCATGAATCCCATCGCGGATGCGGCGACGTTGTCCCGCTCATGGTCAGAGCGTTGCCCACACACTCCAGACGGGGAATCCACTGTCAGACGGGCAGCACTAGCCCTCTTGTCGATGAACCATGTCGGCTGCGCATTCCAGGGTGATGTGTTGGACCAATCCGCGCGGTTGCAGGTTCGCGATGGTGATGCGCCCGCCAAACCGCTCGATGATCTCGCGAGCAATGGCCAATCCCAGGCCGGCGCCGGGGATCGTCTTGCGGCGGGCCGGATCGGCGCGAAAGAAGGGTTCGAACACCTGGCCGAGGAGCGCTTCCGGTATGCCGGGACCATCATCGCGGATCGACAGGACCGCCTGCCGCCCCTGTTGCATCAGATTGACCGAGGCGCCTCCGCCGTGCGTGGCAGCATTCACGATCAGGTTGCGCAGCGCCCGCTTGAGCGCCAGCGGATCGGCGCGCACCTCAAGAGGTGCCAGATCGCCCACAGCAATGTTGTGCCGCGTCTCAGTCAACTCGGCGGCGATGTCCGATATGAGCACGTCCAGCCGGAGGGGTCTGGGGGCCTCGCCACCGGCCGCTTCCTCCCGCACCAGGCGAATGGCGCTATCTGCGATCAGGTCGAGTTCGTGAAGATCGATGAGCCATTTGGCGCGGTCATCGTCATCCTCGATGAACTCGGCGCGCAGCCGCATCCTGGTCATCGGTGTCCGCAGGTCGTGACCTGCCGCCGCGATGAGTCGCATCCGGCTGTCCATGGCGGATCGCACCTGATCGGACAGATGGTTCAAGGCGCGGGCGGTGGCCCGGATCTCTGCCGGACCGCTTTCCGCCATATGCGGCAGAATGCCATCCGCGCCAATCTGGCTGGTGGCCGCCTCGAGCAGTTCCAGCGGACGGCCAAGGCTGCGTGCGGCCCAGAGCGATACCGCCATGGCCCCAATAACGATCATGGCGATCCAGACCGTGAAGATTTTCCAGCCATCCTCTGGGGGTGACAGATCCGGCATCTCGGCAAGCAGCCAGCGCGCGTCCTCGAGCTCGATCGAAATCGTCAGTACACGACCGCCGTCAGGGCGGGACACGGTCAGGGGAATACCGAGGCCCATCTCGGCCAGCGCGTTGCTCAGCAATTCCGTTGTGCGCGGGACCTGCTCACCGGACGCCGGGCTTTCGCTGATCACCGCCCCTGCCGCGACCATCTGCTCCGGCATGTCTTGCGCCAGCGTTGCTATCAGGCGGATCTGTCCAGCAACTGCATCGATGCCGCCCTCCGGGTCGGGGTGTTGCAGGGCGCGACTGGCCGCAAGAGTGGCCAGTCCCACGACCGTCAGAATGGCGACGATCAGCAGCGCCGCCATCCGTGCGCGCAGCGACTTCATCGTGTCACCACATGACTGGACACAGGCAGGGTCAGTTGATACCCGCCGTTGCGTACCGTCTTGAAGGCCGGACCATCCAGCTTTTCCCCCAGCTTGCGGCGCAGTCTGCTCATCAGCACGTCGATCGATCGATCCATGGGATCCCGGTTACGCCCCTGCGTCAAATCCAGCAGCTGATCGCGTGATAGAAGACGCCCGGCGCGGTCCAAAAAGACTGTCAGCAGATCGAATTCCGCCCCTGTCAGATCCACGTCGCTTCCGTCGGGTGCGATGACGCTTCGCATCTCTATATCAATGGTAAAGCCCGCCATTACATAGCTGCGGGCGGGCTCCGGTGCAGGAACTGGCTCGAGTTCGGTCCGGCGCAGGACGGCCTTGATCCGGGCCACCAGCTCCCGCGGATTGAAGGGCTTGCCCAGATAGTCGTCGGCGCCGATCTCCAGCCCGATGATGCGGTCAACGTCTTCCTTCAAGGCTGTCAACATGATGATCGGCAAGTGTCGATGGCGGGCACGCAGATCGCGGCAGATCTCCAGCCCCGATCCGTCAGGCAGCATGACGTCCAGCACCACCAGATCCGGAAGGCCTTGCGTGATACTGGTCATGCAGTCGCGCCGGTTTCCCGCGCCCTCGACCCGGAAGCCCTGCCCGGACAGGTAGCGCACCAGAAGATTTCGAATTTCAGGGTCGTCGTCGACGATCAGGATGGAGGGCAGGTTTTGCATGGCGGTCAGCTTTCCTGGATGAACCGGTCATAGCAGGCAATGACGCATCAGGGGACAAGCATTGTTGCCCAATCTTGCCGCTTCGCCCGTGGCAACCTTCAGTTACAAATTTCCTGTTGTCAGAAACCTTTCGAAACCTCCCGGACCAATGCCAGACACGCATCTCACCCATGGTCGATCCTGACGGAACTGACGTCGAGAGGATTCGGAATGATGATGGGTGTCCCCCTGGATTGGTCTGCCGGCGGGCAGCACAGCCTGCGTGC
>NZ_CP040761.1 GCF_004683865.2 Paracoccus liaowanqingii
GAAAATCGCTCACCGGGCCCTGTCCCCTTGCCCGGCGGCGGAACAACTGACGGCGATTCCGGTTGCGTTCCTATCCAGAGGAAAAAAACGATGATCCGAGCGTTTCTTGCCATGGCCTTCACCGTTGTCGCCGCGTGGCAGTCGAGCGGCCTTGTGTTCACGCAGGCGGACGAGCGTGTGACGGGCGGGCAGGCGCAACTCGGGACGAATTCCGATGCGCGGGGCACGGCCCCGGCCGAGCCGCTGGCGCTTGCCGCGACCCCCTATGACCCCTGGGCGCCGCTTGTCGTCCAGCCGGCCCCTCTGGCACAGGACACCCCCGGCGCCCCGTCCCCGCAGGACCCTGCGCTGGTCCTTCGGGGATCGCAGATGCCGCTGCCGCGTCCGACAGGCGTGGTCACCACGCGCCCGCATCCGCGCCCGCCCTCGGCCGCGCAGATCCTGGACGGGGCGCGCATTCCCGCGCCGCCGGCCAGCCTGCAGAATGCCAGCGACCTGACCTGCATCGCCGTCGCCATCTATCACGAGGCGCGCGACCAGACCGATCTGGGCCAGCGCGCCGTGGCTTCGGTGATCCTGCAGCGCGCGGCGGTCCCGCATCGGTGGGGCCGGACGGCCTGCGACAGCGTCGTGCCGGTCCAGTTCAGCTTCATGACCTCGCGCTACGACTATCCGCCGATCAAGGACATGGAGTCCTGGAAGAAGGCCGTGCAGTTCGCGGCCGAGGCGTTCCTGCAGGGGCCGATGCGCGAATTGCGCGGGGCCGATCACTATCACACCACCGCCGTCTCTCCGGATTGGGCGCCCCGGATGATCCGCGTGCGGGTCATCGACGACCACGTGTTCTATGCCGACCCGAGGTCGCGCCTGTCGCTGTAGGCTCTGCCGATCGAGGGAACGCCCCCTCTGGCAAGATCACGATATCATTGACTGAAATCGCCTTGCGCGCGAAGGATGGCCCCAAGGCCTCGCGACATCGTCGGGGCGGGGATCGGGGGCATGATGGGCGATGACAGAGGGCCGGGCGGGGCATGAAGACCCGGCGCAGGCTGCGCGATCCCTACAGGTCGGCACGGGCGATCGTCGCGCGGCGCCGGTCGGCGGGCAACGACCTGATCCTGGCGACGATCCTGGCGGGCATCGCGGGGGCGGCGAATGCCGGGGGGTTCTTCGCGCTCGGGCAGTACACCTCGCACATGACCGGCTATCTGGCCGCGCTGGCCGACAATGTCGCAATCGCGAACCTGGGGATCGTCGCGATCAGCGCGCTGGCCGTCGCGGCCTTCATCGCCGGGGCCGGGTTCAGCGCGATCCTGATCACCTGGGCGCAGGGCCATGCGGCCAGCCGCCAGCAATATGCCTGGCCCCTGGTCGTGCAGGGTGTGTTCCTGGGCTGCTTCTCCATGGGCGGCCTGCTGACCGGAGAGGTGGGGCGGATCTTCTCGCTGGCCTGCCTGTGCTTCATCATGGGCATGCAGAACGCGACGATCACCCGGATCTCGGGCGCGCGCATCCGCACCACCCATGCGACGGGCATCGTGACCGATATCGGGATCGAGATCGGGCGCGCCATCTGCGGCCGCCTGCGGCCCGGCCTGGGCGTGACGGCCGACCGGGACAAGCTGCGCATGCTGCTGCTGCTCGTGGGGGCGTTCCTGGCGGGCGGCGTCTTCGGGGCGATCGGCTTCGGGCTGACGGGGTTCCTGTTCGCGATCCCGCTGGCGGCGTCCCTTCTGGCCCTGGGCCTGCCCGGCGTGATCGGGACGTGGGCGCGCTGAGCCGGCCGATGCTGAACCGTCACACCCCGCCCCGACATCGCCGCCGCCGCCCCGCCGGGGCGCTTGGTACGGGACTTACACAGGCCGCCCGACCCCCGCATCGTCACGGAACGGACGCAGGACTGTCGTCCCTCTGTCGTCTTCGTCTCGTAGCCGGTCCCCACACCCACCGCCCCGATCTTGCGAGGACGACCGATGACCCGTACCATCCTGACCGCCGCCACCGTCAGCCTGCTGGCCCTGCAGTCCGCCCATGCCGAATTCGCGCTGGACGCGCGCTATGCCGATGCCGACGGCGACATGATCGCCGACATCCCCACCGACGCGGCGCAGCTGTCGGATCCCGACACGCTGGTCTTCGCCTATACCCCGGTCGAGGATCCCGCCGTCTATGCCGAGGTCTGGCAGGAATTCCTGGACCACATGGCCGAGGTCACCGGCAAGCAGGTGCAGTTCTTCCCGGTCAACAGCAATGCCGCCCAGATCGAGGCGATGCGCGCGGGCCGCCTGCATGTCGCGGGCTTCAACACCGGCTCGAACCCGCTGGCCGTGGCCTGCGCGGGCTTCCGGCCCTTCGCGATGATGGCGGCCGAGGACGGCAGCTTCGGCTATGAGATGGAAATCATCACCCATGCCGACAGCGAGATCCAGGAGGTCGAGGACATCCGCGGCGGGCAGATGGCCTTCACCGCCGAGACGTCGAACTCCGGCTTCAAGGCCCCTTCCGCGCTGCTGCAGGCGGAATACGACATGGTCGCGGGCACCGATTTCGAGCCGGTCTTCTCGGGAGCGCATGACAACTCGATCCTGGGCGTGGCCAATCGCGACTATCCGGCGGCGGCCATCGCCAATTCGGTCAAGACCCGCATGACCGAGCGCGAGGTGGTGACCGAGGATCAGTTCCGCACGCTCTATACCTCGGAAACCTTCCCGACGACCGGCTACGGCGTCGCCCACAACCTGACCCCCGAGCTGCAGGAGAACATCCGCCGCGCCTTCTTCGACTTCGACTGGTCGGGCACCGCGCTGGAGGAGGAATTCAGCAATTCGGGCGAATCCCAGTTCATCGAGATCAATTTCGCCGAGACCTGGTCCGTGGTGCGCCAGATCGACGAGACGATGGGCGTGGAATATTCCTGCAGCTGACGCCGCCCGCACGATCCGGGGCCGGGGGTGCCATGCATCCCCGGCCCCCCGCTTTCCAGGAACGGACCCTGCCATGCTGGACCTTCACGGCCTGACCAAGACCTACAAGACCGGCGACCGGGCGGTGAACGATGTCAGCCTGTCGGTGCCCAAGGGGCAGATCGTCGGGCTGATCGGGCCGTCGGGGGCGGGCAAGTCCTCGCTCATCCGCTGCATCAACCGGCTGGTGGAACCGACCGCGGGCCGCATCACCCTGGCCGGGACCGAGCTAACCGGTCTGGGCCCGCGCGCGCTGCGCCGCCAGCGCCGCCGCATCGGGATGATCTTTCAGGAATACGCGCTGGTCGAACGCCTGACGGTGATGGAGAACGTGCTGTCGGGCCGCTTGGGCTATGTCAGCTTCTGGCAGAGTTTCACCCGCCGCTTTCCCCCCGCCGACATCGCGCGGGCCTATGCGCTGCTGGACCGCGTGGGCCTGCTGGACCATGCCGACAAGCGCGCCGACGCGCTGTCGGGCGGCCAGCGCCAGCGCGTGGGCATCGCGCGGGCCCTGGCGCAGGACCCGGAACTGCTGCTGGTCGACGAGCCCACCGCCAGCCTGGACCCCAAGACCAGCCGCCAGATTATGCGCCTTCTGACCGAGATCTGCGCCGAGCGCGACCTGCCCGCCATCGTGAACATCCATGACGTGGCCCTGGCCCGGCAGTTCCTGCCCCGCATCGTCGGCTTGCGCGCTGGTCAGGTGGTTTTTGACGGCACGCCCGCGGATCTGACCGACACCGCCCTGACCCGCATCTATGGCGACGAGGACTGGGACGCCATGCGCCGCGCCGAGGCCGAGGACGAGGCCGAGACCCGCGAGGCGCTGGCCGCCCGCGACGCGATGGTCCTGGCATGACGGCGGCCTATCCGACCCGCTGGCGCCGCCCGCCGCAGATCATCCGGAACCGGCGCCTGGCCCGCGCGCTGCAGCTGGGCTTCGCGATCTGGCTCATCGCGGCGCTGGCCACGCTGGACCTGGACTGGGCGCGCGTGGCCGAGGGCTGGTCCCGGGCCCTGCGCTTCGTCGAGGGCTTCCTGCAACCCGATTTCACCAGCCGCTGGCGCGACATCTCGCGCGGGCTGGTCGAAAGCCTGACGATGACGCTGACCTCGACCGTGGTGGGGGTGGCCATCTCGATCCCCATCGGCATCGGGGCTGCGCGCAACATCGCGCCGCGCTGGATCTATGCGGTCTGCCGGTCGATCATCGCCGTCAGCCGCGCGGTGCAGGAGATCATCATCGCGATCTTCTTCGTGACCATGTTCGGCTTTGGCCCCTTCGCGGGCTTCCTGACGCTGTCCTTCGCGACCATCGGCTTCATCGCCAAGCTGCTGGCCGACGACATCGAGGATCTGGACGAGGCGCAGGTCGAGGCCGTGCGCGCGACCGGCGCGGGGTTCCTGCAGGTCATCAACTATGCCGTCCAGCCGCAGGTGATGCCGCGCCTGATCGGGCTGTCGGTCTATCGCCTGGACATCAACTTCCGCGAAAGCTCGGTCATCGGGATCGTGGGGGCGGGCGGCATCGGGGCGACGCTGAACACCTCGATCGACCGCTACGAATACGACAGCGCGGGGGCCATCCTGCTGATCATCATCGCCATCGTCCTGCTGGCCGAATACGGCAGCTCGTATCTGCGAAAGCACCTGCAGTGACCGAGGCGACCGAGCATCTGGCGGGCAACCGCATCTGGACCTTTCGCACGCCCCGCGCCCGGCTGGCGCTGTGGGCGGGCTGGCTGGGGCTGGTCGCGCTGTTCGTCTTCTGCTGGCAGGTGATGACGCGCGGCACGATCTGGGCCTTTGTCTGGGACGCCCCCACGCAGGCCCGGGACATCTTCGGGCGCATGTTCCCGCCCGCCCTGGCCTATGTCCCCGAGCTGATGGTGCCCCTGTGGGACACGCTGAACATGGCGACGCTTGGCACCATGCTGGGCGTCGCGATGGCGGTGCCGGTGGCGTTCCTGGCGGCGCGCAACACCTCGCCCGCGCCGCGCCTGCTGCGGCCGGTGGCGATGTTCGTCATCGTCGCCTCGCGGTCGATCAACGCGCTGATCTGGGCGCTGCTGCTGGTGGCGATCCTAGGGCCGGGGCTGCTGGCGGGCATCATCGCCATCGCGCTGCGGTCCATCGGCTTCATCGGCAAGCTGCTGTACGAGGCGATCGAGGAGACCGACGCCCGCCAGGTCGAGGCCGTCACCGCCACCGGCGCCAGCCGCGCGCAGGTGGTGGGCTATGCGATCGTGCCGCAGGTACTGCCCACCTTCTGGGGCATCACGGTCTTCCGGTGGGACATCAACATCCGCGAAAGCGCCATCCTGGGGCTGGTCGGTGCGGGCGGGCTGGGGCTGAAGCTGCAGGCCTCGCTGAACACTCTGGCCTGGCCGCAGGTCACGATGATCCTGATCGTGATCCTGGGCACGGTGGTGGTGTCCGAGGGGATCTCGGCCAAGGTGCGCCGGGCGCTGATCTGAGGGGCGGCGGCACCCGAGGGGGTCCGGTCTTGCGTGCGGGGCCTTGCGATGTCACGCTAGGGGGACCCCGGATGCAGGCGCTTGCGGCGATGCGCGGCATCGCCCCGGGCGGAGGACGCCGACAAGAGGATGCCCAGATCCATGACCAAGCCGCCCGCCGCCCCGGATCCAGACGCCCCGAACCTTGATGTCCCGAACCCCGATGCACCGCCCGTGCTGAAAAGCGCCACGCGCCAGGCCAGCTGGCGCCGGGCCAATCCCGCGATGTACAGCGCCCATCTGGCGGTGCAGCGCGCGCTCGGCTCGGGGCAGCTGACCCGGCAATGCTGCGAGGTCTGCGGCGCCAAGACGGTGGACGCCCATCACGACCGCTATGACGAGCCGCTGAACGTCAGGTGGCTCTGCCGCCGCCATCACGTCAAGCTGCACCACTATGGCGAGGACATGTTCCCCATCGGCCGCCGCCGCGAGGCCTGACCTGGCGCCCGGCTGATCCGACCCGACGGCGAAACCGGCGCGCTTGGTAAGGCCAAGGTTAGAGTTCGGGAAGAATCCCCGCCTCTCCGCGCCGCGGCCTTTGCCCACCCCGCCGCCTGCCCTAGCTTCCGACCGAGAGCCCGCAGGCCGATCCGGCGACCGGGCATCGCGCACAGGAGGATATCATGGCGACCATCAACGGCAACGACGAGGCGAACACCCTGACCGGCACGGCCCTGGCCGATGTGATCCGCGGACGCGACAGCGCGGATCTGCTGCGGGGCTTGGGCGGCAACGACCGCCTGTTCGGCGATGATGACGAGGACCGGATCTATGGCGGCGACGGCGCCGACACGATCGCGGGCGGCAAGGGCGAGGACCGCATGTGGGGCGATGCGGGCAATGACGTCATCACCGACGAAAGCGGCAACGACGCCGCCTATGGCGGGGCGGGCAACGACCGCATCTCTCTGGGCGAGGGCAATGACACGCTGGATGGCGGCAGCGGCGACGATTACCTGAACGGCGGCGAGGGCGACGACCGGATGTCGGGCGGCACCGGGCGCGACACGATGATCGGCGGCGAAGGCAACGACACCCTGAACGGCGGCGCCGGGAACGACATCCTGACGGGCGGCGAGGGCAACGACGTGCTGATTGCCGGCGCGGGCAACGACATCCTGACCGGCGGCGATGGCGGGGACCGCTTCGTCTTTTCCAGCGGCAGCGACCGGATCACCGATTTTGAAAGCGGCGACGACGATCTTGACCTGTCGGCGCTGGCCTCGGTCGGCAATTTCTCGCAGGCCATGGCCCGCGCGCGGCAGGTGGGCGACGACGTCGTCTTCACCTTCGCCGAGGGCACGGTCCGGCTGGAGGATGTCCGCCGGTCCAGCCTAGACAGCGACGACTTCATCTTCTGAACCCGCGGCGACCGCTGCCGGCCCTTGACCAGACGGCCCGGGGGGTGGGATGACGATGTCTCTGACCGCCCGGTCCATGAAGGCGAAGATGGCAGAGCCGGATCCCCCCGCCGACGTCACCCTGTCCCCGCGCGATCCCGTCCGGGGCGGGGCCCGCAGGCTGGGCGCCCTTCTGGGCTTCCTGCCGGCGGCCCTGGCCGGGTGGCGCCCCACCTTGGGCGCGCGGGTCGCGGTCTTCCAGGCGATCGTCGTCGCGGCCCTGGGGATCAGCGCCGCGGCCACGCTGTTCGCCATCGAGCGGCTGGACTATTACATCGACCGCGATCGCGTCGCGGGCCGCCAGCTGAGCACCATCGTCCGGCTGTCGGGGCACCTGAACCGCTATTCCGAGAACATCGCCGAACTGCTGCTGCTGGGCCGCACGGTCATCGACGACTTCACCGATGCCCGCGCCCAGGTCGATGCCGGGCTGACCGAATTGCAGCGCCTGATCGAGCAGGAGATCGCGCTGATCCGCGATCCCGCCGACGCCGCGATCAAGCGCTACGAACGGATCCGCGCCGCGCAGATGCGGTCGCTGTTCGAACAAATCGACCGGACAGCGCAGCGCCTGCTGCTGCTGCGCGAGGACGACCGGACGGACGAGGCCATCGTGCTGTTCCGCAACTCGATCGAGGAGGGCCTGGACGCCGAGCTGGAACGCCTGGTCGCTGCCTCGCTGCAGGAGGAGGAGGCCGAGCTGCGCCGCATCGAAGAGCGGACCAACCGGCTGCAGGCGCGGCTGACCTGGTTCGTGGCGACGGTCTGCAGCGCGACGGTGATCATCGCGGTGCTGGCGGGCTTCGGCCTGACCCGCAGCCTCCGGCGGCCGCTGGCGCGCTTTGTCGCCGCCACCCGCGCCATCGGGGCGGGCGATTTCGCCGTGCGGCTGGACGAGGACCTGCCCGGAGAGCTGGGCGATCTGGCGCGGCAGGTCAACCGCTCGGCCGACCGGCTCGGCACCGAGAAGCAGCGGCTGCTGGAGGTGCAGGCGGGGCTGGAGGACGAGGTCGCGCGCCGCACCGCCGAGCTGGCCGAGGCCAATGCCCGGCTGCAGCGCCTGGACCAGATGCGGATGCTGTTCTTCGCCGATATCAGCCACGAGCTGCGCACGCCCCTGACCGTCCTGCGCGGCGAGGCCGAGGTGGCGCTGCGGTCGGGCCAGTCGGATGGCGTGCGCCGCGAGGCCCTGTCGCGGGTGGCCGAGATCGCGCGCCAGATGGGTCGGCTGGTCGAGGACCTGCTGTTCCTGGCCCGCGCCGAGGTCGGCGCCGTCCGGTTCGACATCGAGCCCCTGGACCTGCGGGACGTGGTCGATGTGATGCTGGCCGAGGCCCGCATCCTGGGCCGCGACCGCGCGGTCGAGTTCGACATCCGGATCCCCGACGCGCCCGTCACCGTGGATGCAGATGCGGGGCGCCTTGGCCAGGCGCTGCTGATCGTGATCGACAATGCCGTGAAATATGCCGATCCGGGCACGGTGATCGGCCTGCGGCTGGTTCGCGAGGGACCGGTGGCGGTCTTCACCCTGGCCAATGACGGGCCGACGATCCCCCCGGCCGACCTGCCTTTCATCTTCAGCCGCTTCCATCGCGGCCGCAACGTCCTGCCGGGCGAGGTCGAGGGCAGCGGGCTGGGCCTGTCCATTGCCAAATGGATCGTCGAGACGCACAAGGGCGCGATCGCGCTGACCAGCACCGGCGGGCGGACCCTCGTGTCGATCCGCCTGCCCCTGAAGGACTGAGGAGGCCATCATGGCGCAGCTGCTGCTGGTCGAGGACGACCCCCGGATCGCCCGCTTCGTCCGCAGCGGGCTGGAGGCCGAGGGCCACGCCGTCGAGGTGGCGACAACCGCCCTGGACGGGCTGGCCCTGGCGCGGCGCGGCGATTTCAGCCTGGTGATCCTGGACCGGATGCTGCCCGACATGGACGGGATCGAGATCTGCCGCCAGCTTCGTTCCGAGCATGTCGATATCCGCATCCTGATGCTGACCGCGCGCGACGCCCTGGGCGACCGCATCGGCGGGCTGCGGGCCGGGGCCGACGACTATCTGGCCAAGCCCTTTTCCTTCGACGAGTTCGTGGCCCGGATCGAGGCGCTGCTGCGGCGCGGCGAGCTGCGCCGCCACGAATCCGAATTGCGCGTGGGCGATCTGGTGCTGGACCCGATCACCCGCCGCGTGACCCGGGGCGGGCGCCGCCTGGACCTGACGCCGCGCGAATATGCGCTGCTGCGCTATCTGATGGAGAATGCCGGGGCGGTGGTCAGCCGGACGCAGCTGCTGAACGCGGTCTGGGGCCTGGGCTTCGAGCCGGGCACCAAGGTCGTCGAGGTCTATATCCGCTATCTGCGCCGCAAGCTGGACGAGGCCGACGCGGCCCCCCTGCTGCACACGATGCGCGGCGCGGGCTACGTGATCTCGGCAGAGGCGGAGATGCCGGAGGGCTGAACCTGCGGCCCTGCCTCAGGCGGCGAACTGCATCCGGCGCTTGCGGATCGTCGTCCGGTGGCGCAGCAGGAAGCGGACCATCTCGCGCGAGGCGTCGGGGCCCGACGGATCGACGAAGCGCCCCGCCGGAGAGCCGCCAGACCAGGCATGCCCGCTGCCCTCGATCAGCCAGTGCTCGACGAAGGCACGCCCCTGGCCCACGCGATGGCTGGTGCGGACATAGCTGCGGCCCTTGGGGACCTGCCGCTTCTGCTGCGTCTCGCGCAGATAGGCGAAGGGCTCCAGCGCCCGGAGGGCCACGAAACGGCCGTTTCGGGCGTTCACGACATGGTCCTTGCTGCCGTGGAAGATGATGGTCGGAACCGGATGCGGGCTGGGAATGCCGGGATTGCCCTGCCCCATCGCCGTCATGGCAAAGGCCTTGCCCTGCGCCGCGCCCACGGGCAGGCCGGAATGAACGCCCACGCCCGCGAACAGGTCGGGATAGGCCTGCGCCAGCACCAAGGCCGCCGATCCCCCCGCCGACAGCCCCGCCACATAGACCCGTGCCGGATCCGCCGGGTTCTGCTGCAGCACCTCGCGGGTCAGGCTGGCCAACAGCGCGGGCTCTCCGGCGCCCCGGTGCTGGTCGCCGGGCTGGAACCAGTTCCAGCACCGCTTGGGATGCGCCTCGCGCGTCTGCGCGGGATAGACGACCAGCATCCGGAACTCCTCGGCCAGCGCGTTCATGCGGGTGCCCTTGGCGAAATCGTCCGGCGTCTGGCCGCAGCCATGCAGCATGACCAGCACCGGCAAGGGATCCGCGGACCCCGCCGCCGAGGCCGGGGTATAGATCTTGTAGCCGCGCTGCCCGAAGGCGCAGTCATGGGTCAGGGTGCGAAACGACGCCCGCGCCGGGGCCGTCACCAGACGTGGGCGGGCCGGGGCCTTGACCGCCGCCGTCCTGGCCTTGGCCTTTGTCGCGGGCTTCGACGCCTTGGCGGGCGTCAGCACCAGCGCGGGCACCTTCAGGGCCGAGCGGAAGAATGCGGCCATCATCCGGGCGGCAACCGGGGCTGCGGCCTTCTTTCGACGGCCCCTGGAGGCGGAAAACATGCTCTTGCTCACGCGGACGGCTCTTTCTGCGACATGGCCCCTGTTCGAGGTGGCACCTCTGCAGGGCCGCGGCAAGGCGCAAAGACGGTTCCCGCGCGCAAGGCAGCCATGCCGGCGGCCATCGGCCTGCGGCATGTGCAAATCCGTCATCCGGGCCGCGGCCTGCCGCCCTTGCGCTGCCGGGCCGGCATGCGGGCGACGCGCCCCCCGCGGACGATCTTGCCGCCGCCCGGGCAGGGGCGGAACATTACAGGCGTGAGCGCGCTTGACACCCATGATCCGCATACGCAAGTCCCTCGCCCTTCTTCTGATCGTGGCGACCGCCGGCCTTCCCGCCCTTGCGCAGGATGCCGTCTTCGAAACCCCCGCGCTGAACACCGGCCTTGGCCCCGTGCCCGACCGGATCGACCGCGACACTCCGCGGGCCGCGATGGCCAGCTTTCTGCGGGCCGCCGATGACGAGGATTGGTCCGCCGCCGCGCATCTGCTCGATCTGGGCGAGCTGCCGCCGTCGCGGCAGGCCGCCGAGGGGCCGCGTCTGGCCCATCACCTTTATGACGTCATCGACCGCAAGGCGGTGCTGGACTGGTCCGCGCTGCTGAACCGTCCCGACGCGCTGCAGATCCAGGGCGGCGACACCGAGGCCACCGCCGGCGATCCCCGCCGGTCGCTGCTGCTGCGCGACCTGCCCCTGGACGTGGCCCCGGTCGAGATCCGCCTGAACCGCCTGCAGCCCGAGGGAACGGACCAGCCGGTCTGGGTCTTTCCGGTCGAGACCGTCCGCCACGTGCCCGCCCTGCACGAGATGTACGGCCCCTCGCAATTCGAGCTGGCCCTGCCCGAGGCGATGCGCACGAAGACCGTCGGCGGCCTGATGCGGTGGGAATGGATCGGCCTGCCAGTGCTGATCGTCGCGGCCGTTCTTTTGGGCTGGACCGTGCACCGGACCCTCAGGCTGGCGCGGCGCCATGCGCAGGGGCGGATCGCGACGGGCATCCTTGCGGCCTCGTCCAAGCCGCTGATCATCGCCAGCGTGACGGGGCTGATCTGGTGGGTCACCAGCAACGTCTTCGTCTTCTCGGGCCGGATCGACGTGTTCCTGGCCCCCGCCATCGCGACCGGCTTCGTGACGGCCGCGCTGCTCTTCATCGTCAGCAGCATCGAGGCGCTGCTGAACGGCCTGGTCGCGCCGGGCGAGGATGTCGACCTGACCCTGGCCAAGCAGGCCGAATCCCGCGTCCTTGCGACCCGCCTGAACGCGGCGCGGCGGGTGCTGGTGGTCGTGGTCTTCCTGATCGGCGCCGGGGTGGTCCTGTCCTCGGCCGATCTGGCCAGCAATCTGGGCCTGTCGCTTCTGGCCTCGGCGGGGGCGGTGACGATCGTGCTGGGCTTTGCCGCGCGCAATGTGCTGGGCAACATCATGGCCTCGCTGCAGATCGCGCTGAACCAGTCGGCCCGGGTCGGCGACCGTGTCGTCTACAAGGGCGAGCTGTGCCATGTCGAGCGGATCAACATGACCTTCGTGCAGCTGCGCAACTGGGACAGCACGCGGCTGATCGTGCCGGTCGAGGAGTTCGCCTCCGAGACATTCTCGAACTGGACCCTTCAGGACCCGGCCATGCTGCGGGTCCTCAAGCTGAAGCTGGACCCGCATGCCGATATCGATGCCCTGCGCAGGGTGTTCGACGAGGTCCTGGACCACGTGGCCACCCTGGAGATCGGCCAAAACCTGGGCGATCTGGACGGATCCAGCGTCAATGTGGCCGAGCAGGACATCTTCGGGATCGAGGTCTGGTTCAGCATCCCTTGCGCCGATCCGAACTCCTCGTGGGAGGTGGCTTGCGCCGTGCGCGAGAAGCTGGTCGCCCGGGCGGCGCAGATGGAGAGGGACAGCGGGACCCCGATCTTCGCATCGGCCGCCGCAGCCGGGGCGGCCTGATCGCATGGGGCCCGCAGATCTTGCCAGCATCTGACGCGGCCCCTGCGATGTGTCACGGGCGGCATCCGGGACCGTCATCGCGCGGAATGCGCGCATCCGCGTCCCTGTCGCGGGTCTGGTCTCCGCCAGCGCCGGCAATCTCACAACGGCCCCCTGGCGACATCCTCGGGCCAGATCTCGCTGCCGTGGTCCACCACCTTGACGCATGCCGCCCCCGACAACCGGCCGATCTGCTGCTGCAGGGACAGCTGCAGGGCCGGCGACGGGTTGCAGGATGTGCCCGGCGACGCGTCCTCGGCCAGACGGCCCAGAAACCGCGCCAGCCCATCGGCCTCCTGGCGCAGCAGATCCGCCCGCTGCAGAAGGGCCAGGACTGCGGGTGGCAGATGGCCCAGTGCCATGCCTAGGGCGGTGTCCAGTTCCGCCAAGTCGTCGTAGATATGCTGCGCCTCAGCGGCGGCGCGGGTCAGGACTTTCTTCAGGGACTGGGGTCAGACCCCCTGCTGCGCCGGCGTCACTGCAGCTTTTCAGTCACGGTTTCGATGCAGCGCAAGAGCGCCTCCTCGGTGAAGGGTTTGGCGATGAAGTTGTTCATGCCGGCCTTCTGACCCGGCTCGATCATCTCGCGGGTAGCGGTGCCGGTGATCAGGATGAAGCCCACCCGTTGCGTGCCGGGGTTCCCGCGCAGCGCCTCCAATAGGGCCAGGACGTCCATGCCCGGCATGTTGTAGTCCGAGATGACCAGGTGGACCGGCGCCGCCGCCAGCCTGCGAAACGCTGTCTCGCCATCGGCCTCGGAATCCGCACGCGAGATCAAGGCGCTGGTTTTGGACAGCGCGGCGCTGGTCATGGCGGGATCCGCGCTGGTGGGACGGACGGGCGAAAGCTTGGATCTGATCCTCGGGCGCGCCCGGGAGGTGTCCGAACAGGTCTCCGTCATTGCCCGGGCCGCCAACGAGCAGTCGGTCGGCCTGTCCGAGTTCAATGCCGGCGTGAACCAGCTGGACCAGGTCACCCAGCAGAACGCCGCCGTCGCGGAAGAGACGAACGCAGCCGCCGTCTCGCTGCAGCAGCGAGCCGAGGATCTGCTGCATGACATCTCGGGCTTTCGGGTCAGCGGCAAGGGACGGGCACCGGTCGGTCGGCCGCAAGGGGGTCGTCCAAGCCCTGTCGACCATGGGCCCGACCCTTGCGGGTTGTCGCGGGGCGAAGCGAGGCTGCGGCGCAGCTGTACGAGTTCTGACGGGATGCCGGGCGTGATCTGTGGTCGGGGACATGCTGGCGGGCCGGATCGCCCGTCAGCGACCCTGCGGTCCTCGCCCCTCGCGTCCCTCGTTCGATGCGGTCGGACGGCAAGGTTGCAGCGGGGCGGTGCATCTGCCTCGCCTGCTCCCCATCCTGGCCGAGGCGCCATCGACGTGACGCGGCTGCCGGAGCGCAGACGATCCGTCCGGCAGGGAGGGCCCCTCGGGTCATACCTGCGCCGCGGCCTGACCCTGAGGATGGACGTAGAGCAGGTTGGAGCGGTCCAGATGGGCCTGCATCGCGCGAACGGCGGCATCGGGATCGCCATGCCCGATCAGGTCCGCCATGTCGCGATGTTCGGTCAGGGTGACCTCTTCCTTGCCGGACCAGTGCAGCAGGACCCCGTGATACTGGAACAACCAGCGCAGCATCGACTGGCTGGTCGCCACCAGGATCGGGTTGCCCGTGATCGCCGCGATGCGGTTGTGAAAGGCGATGTCCAGCGTCACGAACTGGGCCGCATCGCCGATGCAGGCGCTCTGGCGGTCGATCAGCGCGTGCAGATCCTGCAGATCCTCAGGCGTGGCCGACCCGGTCGCGACGCGGACGAGGCCGCATTCGAACATGCGCCGCGCCTCCTTCAGATGGTCCAGCTGGTCGGGTTCGGAGGACAGCAGCATCCGTGCCACGTCGTCCACCCGGTTCAGGACGCTGTCGGCGCTCAGCGCGTTCACGCGGCTGCGCTCTCCGTGGTTGATGGTGATGAGGCCCATCGACTGCATGTGCTGCAAGGCCTCGCGCACGGCGGGGCGCCCGACGCCGAAGCGCTCCATCAGATCCCGCTCGGAGGGCATGGGCGCGCCGGGCGCCAACTCTCCGCTGGCCATCAGGTCGCGCAGGCGTTCGAACACCTGATCGGACAGCTTGCGCCGCAGGATGCGATCGGGGGCCTGTCCGTTGCTATTCCTGCTCATCCTGACCCTCCTGTCGCGACATCCCCGACCTATGCGCGATGGGGGGCCAAGGCAACTGCCCGGCGGGCAGGATCTGCCAGCCGAAGCCGGGCAGCGACATGCCGTCCGCCATCGTGCGGGCCTGCGGGGACAGGTTGGCGACGATCACCTCGTCCCCCAGATGCAGCAATGCAAGGTCATCCATGATGTGCGCCGCGTGGACCGGATGACCCGCCCGCACCGATAGGGCCGCGACGACCGCCGCCACGGGGCGCAGCGAGCCGTCAGTCCTGACGAGGCCGCGCGGGCCGTACAGCTCGGCGGGGGTCCAGACGGTCAGCCCGGCCCGGGCCAGCGCGGTGGCCAGCCCGCAGGTCCAGGCCGCGGCGAAGGCGGCGTCTTGGCGCGGGTCGTCATCTGACAGGCAGATGCGCCGGCGGTCGGGATTGGGCACGGTGCGGCTGCCATAGGGGTTGTGGCGCATGGCGATGGTCGAGGGGCCAAGCCGGTACTGGGCCGCGCCGGCGATGGCGCGGACGGAGGCGAGGATCTGGGGCACCGCCTCCAGTGTCTCGATGACCGAGGCGTCGTCGGCGGCATGAACGATGGGGCAGAGACCGTGAGTGACAAAATCAAGCAGCTCCGCGGGCGGGCGCTTGCGGTTCAGTTCGGGAAAGAAGCTGGCGCTGCCGCCGCCCAAGGGAAGGCCCGGCAGGGCGCGGCGGGCGGCGGCATAAATCTGGGCCAGCGGCGGGCAGGCGGGCCAGTCGGACCCCGGCGGGGTCGACTGGCGGTCAACGGCGGGCGTGACCATGATCGCGGCGGCCCGCAGCCCCGAGGCGGCCAGCGCATCGGCATAGGCGCGGAACTCGGCATCAAGATCGCCGTCCGGGGGGCAGGCGGCGATCAGTTCCAGATCGTACGCGGGGCCGGGATGGACCGCCTGCAGGGCGGCGAAGGCCTGCAGATCGGCGGCAAGATCGCCCGCACCGGTGTTCAGATGGCACAGCAGGCGCTGCGGCGCGAGGCTCCGCAGGGCGCCGGGGTCGGCCGCCGCGCGCCGGGCATCGGCGCCGGTCAGCAGAAGCGCGGTCTTCGGAAAGCGCGGATGCGGCGGCGCGGTCTGCAGGGGCGTGCGTGGCCGGGTCTGCGCCAGCGGCCTGTCGGATGCCGGGCCGTGACGGGTCGAGAGGGATGGCTCGGCCCGGCTTTCAGGCGTCGGCCCCGAGCCTTCCGCGGGCGGGGTCAGGGCGGTCGGGACAGCGGCATCCTCCCGCCGCGACCCATCGACAGGACTCAGCCCGGCGCCCTCCGCCTGCCACCAGCGGATCGAGACGGACTGGTCCAGCCCTGCCTTCGGGGTCAGCCGGTAGGGCCAAGGCAGGGCCAGCGGGCGGTTGTAGGTCTTGAACGAGGCGTCGCCCCATTGACGCTGGTCCTCCATCTCGAAGACATCGCCGATGAAGCGGCAGGCGATGCGCCAGGGTCCGGCCTGATGGGTCAGGGCGACGATGTCGCGGAAGGGCTGCCACGGCGCGATCAGGTCGGGGAACTGCCCGCTTGTCCGGGTGCCGTCGGCATGATCGACCTGCAGCGGCGCGCCCGCCACGCCCAGGATCGGGTGCAGCAGGGTAAACCCCGCGCGGTTCGTCCAGACCTCTCCCGCCGCCACCGCCTGCACCCGGGCGTCGAGCCCTTGGGCGGTCAGCTGCACCGTGACCCGCGCCGACAGGCCCGCGTCCAGATCGTGATCGGCACGATAGGTGACGCGGGTGGCCCGGGGCGTCTCGTCGATCCGCAAGTCGCTGATCCGCGGCGCGACGGTGCCCCAATCGCGGTCGCGGACCAGGAAGGCCAGCCCGCGGATCGCCTCCACCCCGTCCACGCGCAGGTGGCGCAACCGGCCCTCCTCCAGCGTGACGCGGGAGGGGCCGCAGGACAGGCTGCGGCGGTCGGGCTGCGGCTGGTCGGTGCCGGCGAGGCTGCGCGGATCGGTCATGGCAGCGCGATCCGGCTGCCGGCCGCGGCCGAGGCATAGGCGGCCTCGACCAGCGCCAGCGTCTGCAGGTTGTCCTGCCCCGAGGTTTCGGGGGTGCCGCCCCCCCGCAGGCAGTCGACGAAATGCTGCTGGATGACCTGCACGCTGTGCTGGATGTTGTGCCACGGCGGCGTCGCCCAAGGCAGAAGCGGCGGGGCCACATCGCGGATCTCCTCGGCCGCGCCGTCGCGCTGGATCACCAGGCGATAGCCCGCATCCAGCCGCAGCGTGCCCGCGCTGCCCTCGACCTCGATCAGGGTCTGGGGGAAGGTCTCGGGCTGGCGCCGCGTGGCATAGGAGCAGTCGACGACCGAGGTCGCGCCGCCCGCATGGTCCAGCAGGATCGTCGCCACATCCTCGCCCCGGATGGCGGGGTTGATGCGCGCGGTGCTGGCGGCCAGCCGCGTCGCGTCGCCCAGGGCCGCGCGGGCGATGTCCAGGATGTGGATGCCCAGGTCCTGGATGATGAAGCGCGGATCCGTGGCCAGATAGGGCTGGCCGGAAAACACGTCATGGCCCGACCGGAAGCTGAAGCGCCCGAAGAAGGGCCGGCCCACCGCGCCGCCCCTCAGGGCCATGATCGCCGCGCGGACGGGCGCCTGCCAGCGAAAGTTCTCGTGCACCATCAGGGTCCGGCCCGCGCGGTCCATCGCCTCGACCATGGCGCGGGCGTCGGCCATCGTCTCGGCGAAGGGCTTTTGGCAGATGGCGTGCAGGCCCGCCTGCCCCGCCGCCTCGACCAGCGGGCGATGCGCGGCGACGGTGGTGGCGATGTCGACGAAATCCAGATCCTCGGCCGCCAGCATCGCCCCGGCATCGGCATAGGTCCGCGCGACGCCGAAGCGCGCGGCGGTTTCGGCCAGCCGAACCGGATCGCGGTCGCAGATGGCGGTGATCCGCACGCCGTCGATGGCCTGCCAAGCCTGCATCTGGTTCTGCGCAAAGAAGCCGCAGCCGATTAGGGCGCCCTTCATGGCATCATCCACCAGCCCAGGCCAAGCGAGATCACCGGCAGGTAGGTGATCAGCGCAAGCGCGATCAGCACCGTCAGGATCGGCCAGAGCAGCGCGCCGAACAGCGCCTGCACCGGCACCCGCGCCACGGCGGCGGCGGCGAACAGGTTCACCCCAAGGGGCGGCGTGATCATGCCAAGCGCCAGGTTGACCACGATGACGATGCCGAAATGCACCGGGTCGATGCCGAAGCCGATGGCCACCGGGGTCAGGATCGGCGCCAGCACCAGGATCGCGGCCGAGGTCTCGATGAACATGCCCACGACCAGCAGCAGCAGGTTGACGCCCAGAAGGAAAGTCAGGGCCGAGCCGAAATTCTCCTGGCTCCAGGTGCCGACCGCGCCGGGCAGGCCCGACAGGCTGATGAGAAAGCTGAACAGCGCCGCGGCCGAGATGATCAGCATCACCGCGCCCGAGGACACCGCCGCCGCGCGGAAGATGGCGGGCAGGTCGCGCCAGTGCAGCTCGCGATAGACCAGGATCGACAGCAGCAGCGCATAGACGACCGAGACCGCCGCGGCCTCGGTCGGCGTGAAGACGCCGCCATAGATGCCGCCGACGATGATCAGCGGCATCAGAAGCGCCCCGAAGGCGCGGCGCAGCGCGGGCCAGACCGGCTGGCGCCCGGCGCCGTCCTGCCGCCCGTGGCCGGTCGCGCGGCACCAGATCTGCACCATCACCACCAGCCCCGCGGCGATCAGCAGCCCCGGCACCAGCCCCGCCAGAAACAGCCGGGTGATCGAGGTCTCGGTCGACACCGCATAGAGGATCAGCGGCACCGAGGGCGGGATGATCACCCCCAGCTCCGCCGACGAGGCCTGGATCGCCCCCGCCATGCCCACCGGATAGCCGTGCTTCAGCATCGCCGGGATCAGGATCGAGCCCACCGCGAAGGTGGTCGCCACCGACGACCCCGAGATCGCCGCGAACAGCATGCAGGTCAGCACGCAGCAGCAGGCCAGCCCCCCCTGCACATTGCCCACCAGCGACTTCACCAGCTCGACCAGCCGCGCCGAGATGCCGCCCTGCGTCATGATCGCGCCCGCCAAGATGAAGAAGGGCACCGCCATCAGCGGAAAGCTGTCCAGCCCGGTGAACATCTTCTGCGGCACGACCAGCAGCGGCAGGTTGGAAAAGAAGTGGATCGCGATGACCGAGGCCAGCGCGATGGACACCGCCACCGGCACCGACAGCGTGAACAGGGCGACAAGGCCGGCAGCGAGGGCGGAGTTCACGGGGTGTCCCTTTCCTGATCCAGATGGCGCAGCAGCACGCCGGGCACGGCCATCAGCGCGCCGAGGGGAATGGCGGCATAGAACCAGCTCATCGACACGCCCATCATCGCCACGCGCTGTCCCTGCACGCGCAGGGTCATCGCCCAGCCCTGCCAGATCAGCACCGCCAGCAGGACCAGCGTCAGAAGGGTGACCAGCCGGATCACCCAGATCTGCGCGCGGGGCGGCAGCAGGCTGCGGATGAAATCGATGGGGATCATCGCGCCAAGCCGGAAGCCGGCGGCGGCGACCAGCAGCGTCGACCAGATGATCAGTCCGCGGGCCAGGATCTCGGACCAGCCGGCCGCATGGCCCAGACCGAACCGCGTGACGACCTGGAAGAAGACCAGCCCGGTCGCCACCGCCAGCAGCAGCGCCGCCAGGTTGTGCGCCAGCCGGACGATCCCCTCGGCCAAGGCCTCGACATGTGTCATGATCGGCTCCGATGTGACGGGCGGGGCCGAACCTGGCCCCGCCGCGGCGGCGTCAGTCCTGCGCGGCGCGGATGCGGTCGATCAGCTCGGGCGCGTAGCGCTCGGCATATTCGTCATAGGCGGGCTGCACGGCGGCGGCGAAGGCGGCCTTGTCAATGTCCTCGATCACCTCCATGCCGTTCTCCTTCATCTGCGCGATGCCGGTGGCCTCGTTCTGGGCGACCGTCTCGCGCGAGGCGGCGGCGGCAGCTTGCGCGGCCTCGACGAACCAGCCCTGCTGCTCTTCGGTCAGGGTGCCCCAGTGGATCGCGGACATGGCGACCACGGCGGGCGAATAGACATGGCCCGTCAGGCTGATATTGTCCTGGATCTCCCACATGTTGTTGGCGGTGACGATGGGGATGGGGTTTTCCTGCCCGTCGATGGTGCCCTGCTGCAGCGAGGTCAGCACCTCGGTCCAGCTCATCGGCGTGGGCGCGGCCCCGGCGGCGCGGAAGGCGGCGATATGGACCTCGTTCTCCATCGTGCGCAGCTTGAGGCCTTCCAGATCGGCGGGCTCGCGGATCGGGCGGACCGAGTTCGTGATGTGGCGGAAGCCGTTCTCGGCCCACGCCAGGCCGATGATGCCATGCGGCTCGAAGCTGGCCAGCAGCTCCTGCCCGATCTCGCCGTCCAGCACCGCATGGGCGCTGGCGTAGTCGTCAAACAGGAACGGGAAATCCAGGGCATAGATCTCGGGCACGAAATTCCCGATCGGGCCGGTGGACGAGATGACCAGCTCGACCGTGCCGATCTGCATCCCCTCGATCACGTCGCGTTCGCCGCCCAGGGCGCCGGCGGGGCGCAGCGCGATCTCGAAGGCGCCGTCGGACAGCGCGTCGATGGTCGCGGCGAAGGCGCGGGCCGCGTCGCCGTAATGGCTGTCGGACGGCACGGTGAAGGCCAGGTTCATGACCTTGGCCTGCGCCAGCGCCGGACCCGCCCCCAGCATCATGGCCAGGACCGAGGCCGCGGTGAACATCTTCGTCATGGTGTCTCCTCCCGTGTTGCGATGGCGACGGGCCCTCCCCGGCCCGCGCGGTGGTCGTCAGGTAATTCTGCGGATGCTGGCCTCGATCTCGTCCCATTCGAGGACGCGTTTCCAGTCGTCGCGCATCAGCATCGGCTTGCCGAACTCGATGGCCTTGTTGCAGGCGTCCGAGAAGGCGCCCTGCCGTTCCTCGAAGATCACCGCGCCCAGGATGTTCATGTGGCCCAGCAGGAAGTCGCGGGCGCAGTCGTGGCTGACGCCGCTGCGGGCCACGCATTCGTCCATCGCCTCCCGCATCACCGACAGCAGGGACGCGCAGACGGTTTCCGATAGGCCCGGCTCCAGCATGGCCATCTGGCGCACGGTGACGCGGTGGCTGCGGACGACCGGGGCATAGATGGCCCGCGCGATGCGGTCGCCCAGGGCATAGTGGTCCTCGGGGCCCTGCATCAGCGCGTTCACGACGCCCTGCTGTGCGGCGACGCCGCCGAAATGGTCGGCCCGGCCCTCGGGCGTGGATTCGTCGTTGAAGATCGGCGGGTGGCAGGGATGGGTGACGAAATAGGTCACGTCGGCGCGCTCGGGCAGATGGCCCGCGAAGGGGGCTGCGGCGTCCAGCACCACGACCATCGTGCCCGGCGCCAGCGTCGGCACGATCTGGGCGGCCACCGCGCGGATCACCGTGTCGGGCACGGCCAGGATCACCACCCCTGCCCCCTGTAGCGCCGCGTCGCGGTCGATGCAGTCGATGCCGAGCTCGGCCTTCAGGCGCGCGCGCCCGGCCTCGCCGATCTCGACATGGGCCACCTCGAAGTCGGATATGGCCAGGTTGGTCGCCAGCCGCACCCCCATCTTGCCCCCTGCCCCCAGCAGCGCCACCTTGGTCATCCGTCCCTCCGCCCCGCCGGAATCATCTTGCCTAACTGGTATGATGACATGATAAAGAGAAGGACATGTCAAGCGCGGAGGAGGGGCGGATGACGGATCGCCGGAACGGGCTGCGCATCGCCTGGCTGGGGGACGACTTCACCGGCTCGGCGGCGGTGATGGAGGTGCTGGCCTTCGCGGGCCTGCCCTCGGTCCTGTTCACCCAAGTCCCCGGGCCGGACCTGCTGGCGCGCTTCGCCGATGTCGCGGGCCTGGGGATCGCCACCACGGCGCGGGCCGAGGGTCCGGACTGGATGGCCGCGCACCTGCCCGGGCTGTTCCGCGCGCTGGACGCGCTGGACCCGGCGCTGATCCATTACAAGATCTGCTCGACCTTCGATTCCGCGCCCCATGCCGGCTCGATCGGGGCGGCGATCGCGGCGGGGCTGGCGGTACGCCCGTCGGAGGCGGTGGCCCTGCTGACCGCGGCGCCCGCGATGCGGCGCTATCAGGCCTTCGGGCATCTGTTCGCGGGCGCGCCGGGCGGGGTGTTCCGGCTAGACCGGCATCCGGTGATGGCCCACCACCCGGTCACGCCGATGGCTGAATCGGACCTGCTGGCGCATCTGGCGGCGCAGACCGACCTGCCCGGCGCGCTGATCGATCTGGAGGCGCTGGCCACGGATCCCCAGGCCCGGCTGGAGGCCGCGCTGGCGGGCGGCGCCCGCATCCTGTCGATCGACAGCATGGAGCCCGGCAGCGAGGCCGCGGCGGGCGCGCTGATCTGGCACAACCGTGCCCGCATGGGGCTGGTCGCGGGCAGCCAAGGCGTCGAATACGCGCTGGTCCGGCACTGGCAGCGGACAGGCGAGATCCCGACCGCCGCGCCGCCGGGATCGGCGGGGGCGGTGGACCGCATCGCGGTCGTGTCGGGCTCGGTCTCGCCGGTGACCGCGGCGCAACTGGCCTGGGCGGAGGGCCGGGGCTTCGCGCTGCTGCCCTTCGACGCCCGCGCCGCCTGCGGCAGCGAGGCCGCGCTGGAGGCCGAGGTCGCGTGCCTGACCCGCGCCGGGCTGGCGGCGGCCGAGGCGGGGCAGAGCCCGCTGATCCATTCCGCCGCCGGGCATCGGGGCGACCAGGTGGCGGCGTTCCGCCATGCGCTGGCCGCCAGCGGCATTGCGGCCGACATCGCGAACCGCCGCATCGGCGAGGCCTTGGGCCGGATCCTGGACCGGGTGCTGCGCGGGTCCGGGATCCGGCGGTCGGTGATCTCGGGCGGGGATACCTCGGGGCACGCGATGCGGCAGCTGGGGCTGCAGGCGCTGACGGCGCTGGCCCCCACGATCCCGGGCGCGGCCCTGTGCCGAGCCTTTGGCGACGGCCCGCATGACGGGCTGGAGATCGCCTTGAAGGGCGGCCAGATGGGGTCGCAGGATTATTTCGGCTGGATCCGCGACGGCGGCGGCCCCCGCAGAGGAACCCCGACATGAGCCAGCCGATGATCCGCGTCACCTACCGCATCGAGACCCCCGGCGATCCGCGGGCCCTTGCCGCCAAGATCGCCGCCGACCAGTCCACCGGCACCTTCACCGAATTGCCCGGAGAGACGGACGCCCTGCGCGCCCGCCATGCCGCCCGGGTCGAGGCGGTGACGATGCTGGAGCCCCTGCCCGCCCCCTCGCTGCCCGAGGCGGGCGGCCATCCCGGCCCCTTCCGCCGCGCCGAGGCGGTGATCGCCTATCCGCTGGACAGCATCGGCACCGACCTGGCGGCGCTGATGACGGTGACGCTTGGCGGGGTCTTCGCGGCGCGCGGGCTGACCGGCATCCGCATCCTGGACCTGGACCTGCCGCCCGACTTCGCCTGCCATCCGGGGCCGCAGTTCGGGATCGAGGGGTCGCGCCGCCTGACGGGGGTGGCCGAGGGTCCGATCATCGCCTCGATCATTAAGCCGTCGCTTGGGCTGACGCCCGAGGAAACCGCCGAGGTCGTGCGGACGCTCTGCGACGCGGGCGTCGACTTCATCAAGGACGACGAGAAGATGATGAACCCCGCCTATGCGCCGCTGGCCGCGCGGGTCGCGGCGATCATGCCGGTGATCCGGGACCACGAGCAGCGGACCGGCAAGCGGGTGATGTACGCCTTCGGCATCTCGGCCGCCGATCCCGACGTGATGATGCGCCACCACGATCATGTCGTGGCGCAGGGCGGCACCGCGGCGGTGATCAACATCAACTCGATCGGGGCGGGAGGGATGGCCTTCCTGCGCAAGCGGTCGGCGCTGTGCCTGCACGCCCATCGCAACGGGTGGGACCTGCTGACCCGGCATCCGGGCTTCGGCTACGATTTCCGCCCCTATCAGAAGATCTGGCGCTTGCTGGGCGTGGACCAGTTCCAGATCAACGGCATTGCCGCGAAATACTGGGAGGGGGACGACAGCTTCGTGCGCTCGTTTGCCGACGTGACGACGCCGATCTTCTCGGAGGCCGACCGGGCGCTGCCGGTGGTCTGTTCGGGCCAGTGGGGCGGGCAGGCCTTCGAGACCTGGCGCCGCACGGGGCGGACGCTGGACCTGATGTATCTGGGCGGCGGCGGCATCCACGGCCATCCCGGCGGCCCCGCCGCCGGGGTCCGCGCGATCCGCGCCGCATGGCAGGCCGCCAGCGAGGGCCTCACCCCCGATCAGGCCACCGCCCGGGATCCGGATCTGAAGGCGGCCTATGACCTCTGGGGCGGCTGAGCCTTGACCAGAGGTTCGGCATCCAGCGCGCTTGTCATCTGGCCGCGCCGCTCGGCCAGCACGGCCTGCAGGTTCGACAGCAGGATGATGCCGCCGCCCAGGAAGACCCACAGGTCGATCGCCTCGCCATAGGCATAGAACCCCACCACCGCCGCCATCGGCACGCGCAGGAAATCGATGGGGATGACGACCGAGGCCTCCAGCCGCTTCAGGGCCTGCGCCTGGCAGAAATGCGCCGACAGCGCGCCGATGCCCGCGACCAGCATCCACGGCACGTCGGTCACATGGACCGGGCGCCAGTCGGTCAGCGCCGCGATCAGGCCCAAAGGCAGCTGGATTAGGATCATCCAGACGACGATGGCCCCGGGCGAGCAATGCCCGGTCAGCCGCTTGACCATGATCAGCGACAGCCCGTAGCCGGCCGCCGCGATCAGGACCAACCCCGCCGCCGGATCGACCATGCCGATGCCAGGCCGCACGATGACCAGGACGCCGATGAACCCGCCCGCCGTGGCCAGCAGGCGCTGGCGGCTGACCTTCTCGCGCAGCAGAAGCCAGGCGAACAGCGTCACCCAGATGGGCATGGTGAATTCCAGCGCGAAGACCGAGGCCAAGGGCAGCAGCACGATGCCGATGGTCCAGAAATACTGCGCGGTGAAATGGACCACGTTGCGCGCCAGATGCAGCGGCACCTGCTGCATGCGCCGGATCTCGGGGAAGACCGCGCGCCCCACGGCCAGGATCACGAACAGCCCCACCAGCGCGCGGAAGAACAGCACCTGCCGGATCGACAGCGTCTCGGCCATCTCGCGCGAGCCCACGGACATGGCGATGAACGAGACCATGCTGAGGCCCATCCAGATCAGCCCCTGGGTGAAGGACGATCCGGGCAGGCTGCGGCCAAGGGTGGGGGTCGGGGACATGGGGGCACCTTCGATGCGGCTGCGGGCCCCTCTTCTTGCCCGGAAAGCAGGCAGAGGGAAGAGCCGGCGGCGCCTTTTGTACGCGCCTAGCCCGCGGGCCTGGGAAAGGGCCGGCTGAGGCCCCGCGCGCCCGCCAGACCGAAGCGCCACGGCAGGTCCTGCGCGCGGCTGATGCCGATGCGCGGACCCTGCAGCAGGCCGGGCCGGGCGTCGGACAGGACCAGCGCCAGATCGCCGCCGTCGAAGGGGGCGCCGTCATCCTCGGGGCGCAGCCCCAGGGCCTGGCTCAACCGCCCCGGGCCGCTGCACAAGGGCCCCTGCCCGCGGCGGGCGCGCATCGCCTCCAGCCCCTGGATGGGCTCCAGCGCGCGGATCAGCACCGCCTCGCCGGGCAGGCCCACCACGTTCAGGCACAGGTGGATCCCGTAGGAGCGATAGACATAGGCGTGCCCCGCCGGCCCGAACATCGCGGCGTTGCGGGGCGTGGGCCCCCGGAAACTGTGCGAGGCGGGGTCGTCCCGGGCATAGGCCTCGGTCTCGATGATCACACCGCCGGCGCCCCGGACGCTCAGCCGCGCGCCGATCAGGCGGCGGGCCAGATCGACCGCGCCAAGGCCGGCGATGGCGGGGGACAGGGGCGGGGCGGGCATGGGGCGGTCCTTGCGACGGAAGATGCGCGACCCTGCCCCGGATCGGCGGCAGGGACCATGCCCCCCGGCGCCGCCCTTGCCATGCTGCACCGCGGCGGGGCGGCCCTGCCCGTCCCGGATGCAGGGCCCGCGGATGCCGCCCCATCGGGCCCGAACGCGGAACATATCCCGCGCTGATCGGTTGAAGGAGCTGACAATTCCGGGAGTGCCACATGACAGCGCAGAAGGTTTCGGCCGACCAGGCGACAGGACAGGCGGCCATATCAGGCAGCACCGACCCGCAGCTGATGGCACTTGCCGCCGAGCGGCTAGCCATCGAAGGAGTCTCGATCGAGGTCGATGGCGGACGCTTTGCCGCCAAGGTCGTCGCGGGCCAGCCCTACGAGGTCGAGGCCGACATCTTTTCGGACGGCCATGACAGCATCGACGCGGTCGTGCTGTTCCAGCGCAAGGGCTCGGACGAGGTGGGCGAGACGCCGATGACCTTCGTCGAGAACGACCGCTGGACCGCCGATCTGACCCTGCCGGAGCCCGGCGACCACGAGGTTTCGATCCTCGCTTGGCGCGACCTGTTCCTGACCTGGCGCAAGGAAGTGGCCAAGAAGCACGCCGCCGGCCAGTCCATCGCGCTGGAACTGGAGGAAGGGCGCCAGCTTCTGTCCGCCGCCCTTGAAAGCGACGGCCGCGCCGACGAGGCCGGTCGCCAGACGATCACCGCGCTTCTGGGCGAGGATGCGGGCCAGCCCGCCTCCGAGGCCGATCACGAGGGGCTGCGCTTTGCCCGGCTTGGCGCCCCCGATGTCGTGGCGCTGATGCGCCGGATCGGGCCGCGCACCAACGCGACGCCCTACAGGTGGCTGCCGGTCTTCGCCGACCGCGAGGCCGCCGCTGTCAGCGCGTGGTACGAGCTGATGCCCCGGTCGCAATCGGGCAGCATGGACCGCCACGGCACCTTCGACGACGTGATCGGCCGCCTGCCCTATATCCGCGATCTGGGCTTCGACGTGCTGTACTTCCCGCCGATTCACCCGATCGGCAAGACCAACCGCAAGGGCCGCAACAACACGCTGACGCCCGCGGACGACGATCCCGGCAGCCCCTATGCCATCGGCGCGCCCGAGGGCGGGCATGACGCGCTGCATCCCGAACTGGGCAGCTTCGACGATTTCGCCCGGCTGGTCTCGGCCGCCCGCGACCACGGGCTGGAGATCGCGCTGGACTTCGCCATCCAGTGCTCGCCCGATCACCCGTGGATCCGCGAACACCCCGAATGGTTCGACTGGCGCCCCGACGGCACCATCAAGTTCGCTGAGAACCCGCCCAAGAAGTACGAGGACATCGTCAACGTCCATTTCTATCGCGGCGCCCTGCCCGACCTGTGGATCGCGCTGCGCGACATCGTGCTCTTCTGGGTGGACAAGGGCGTGCGCATCTTCCGCGTGGACAACCCGCACACCAAGCCCTTTCCCTTCTGGGAATGGATGATCGCCGAGGTGCGCGCCAAGGATCCCGGCGTGATCTTCCTGGCCGAGGCCTTCACGCGGCCCAAGGTCATGGCGCGTCTGGCCAAGGTGGGCTTCTCGCAGAGCTATTCCTACTTCACCTGGCGCAACACCAAGGACGAGCTGACGGAATACCTGACCGAGCTGACCGCGACCGACGTGCGCCACATCATGCGCCCGAACTTCTTCGTGACGACGCCCGACATCAACCCGCGCTTCCTGCATGCCAGCGGGCGGCCCGGCTTCCGCACGCGCCTGGTGCTGGCAGCCACGCTTGGCGGCAATTACGGCATCTACAACGGCTACGAGATCTGCGAGGCCGCCGCGGTGCCGGGCAAGGAGGAGTTCCTGGATTCCGAGAAGTACCAGATCCGGGTCTGGGACATGGACCAGCCGGGCAACATCCAGGACGACATCCGGCTGATGAACCGCCTGCGCCACGAGCATCCGGCCCTGCGGCAGTTCACCGACCTGACCTTCTACGAGGCCGACAGCGACCATGTGCTGGCCTATGGCAAACAGGCGGGCGACGATTTCGTGCTGGTCCATGTCAACCTGGACCCGCATAACGCACACGAGTTCCGGCTGGAGGTTCCCCTGTGGAAGTTTGGCCTGCCCGACGAGGCCTCAATCGAGGTCCGCGATCTGATCAACGGCAACAGCTTCACCTGGCACGGCAAGTACCAGTGGCTGACGCTTGAACCTGACACCCGGCCCTATGCGGTCTGGCAGCTGATTGCCCCGGGGGTGGCATGCTGATGAATATTCCGAACGACCAGAAGACCCAGAGCCAGTTCGCCGTCCGCGGCGGCGTCGACCGCGACGTTGCCGACTGGTACAAGGACGCCGTCATCTATCAGCTGCACATCAAGGCGTTCATGGATTCGAACGGCGACGGCATCGGCGACTTCGCCGGCCTGATGCAGCGGCTGGACTATGTGCAGGAGCTGGGGGTCACGGCCATCTGGCTCTTGCCCTTCTATCCCTCGCCCCTGCGCGACGACGGCTACGACATCGCCGACTATCGCTCGATCAACCCGTCCTATGGCGCGATGAAGGACTTCAAGGCCTTCGTGGCCGAGGCGCATCGGCGCGGCATCCGGGTGATCACCGAGCTGGTCATCAACCACACCAGCGACCAGCATCCCTGGTTCCAGAAGGCCCGCCACGCCAAGCCCGGCTCGGCGGCGCGCGACTTCTATGTCTGGTCGGACACCGACGAGAAATGGCCCGAGACGCGGATCATCTTCCTGGACACCGAGCGGTCGAACTGGACCTGGGACCCGGTCGCGGGGGCCTATTACTGGCACCGCTTCTATTCCCACCAGCCCGACCTGAACTTCGACAACCCCAAGGTTCTGAACGAAGTCCTTAAGGTCATGCGCATGTGGCTGGAGATGGGCGTCGACGGGCTGCGGCTGGACGCGATCCCCTATCTGGTCGAGCGCGACGGCACCAACAACGAGAACCTGCCCGAGACGCATGATGTCCTCAAGGCGATCCGCGCCGATCTGGACAAGCATTTCCCCGACCGGATGCTGCTGGCCGAGGCCAACCAGTGGCCCGAGGACACGCGTCCCTATTTCGGGGACGGCGACGAATGCCACATGGGCTTCCACTTCCCGCTGATGCCGCGCATGTACATGGCGCTGGCGCAGGCGGATCGCCACCCGATCACCGACATCATCCGCCAGACGCCCGAGATCCCGGAAAACTGCCAGTGGGGCATCTTCCTGCGCAACCATGACGAGCTGACGCTGGAAATGGTGACGTCGGAGGAACGCGACTACCTGTGGCAGACCTATGCCGCCGACACGCGCGCGCGGATCAACCTTGGGATCCGGCGCCGGCTGGCGCCCCTGATGCAGAACGACCGGCGCAAGATCGAGTTGATGAACTCGATGCTGCTGTCCATGCCTGGCACGCCGATCATGTATTACGGCGACGAGATCGGCATGGGCGACAACTATTACCTTGGCGACCGCGACGGCGTGCGCACGCCGATGCAGTGGTCGGGCGACCGCAATGCGGGCTTCTCGACCGCCAAGCCGCAGCAGCTGTACCTGCCCGCCATCATCGACGGCGTCTATGGCCATCAGGTCATCAACGTCGAGGCGCAGGCCGACGACCCCTCGTCGCTCCTGAACTGGATGCGGCGCATGATCAATGTGCGCAAGCAGCACCCGGCCTTCGGTCGGGGCACGATGACGCTTCTGTATCCGCGCAACCGCAAGGTGCTGGCCTACATCCGCGAACACGAGGACCGCGCCTATCTGTGCGTGGCCAACCTGTCGGATGCCGCGCAGGCGGCGCAGCTGGACCTGTCGCGCCACCGCGACAAGGTGCCGGTCGAACTGACCGGGCGCTCGGCCTTCCCGCCGATCGGCGATCTGCCCTACATGCTGACGCTGCCGGCCTACGGCTTCTACTGGTTCGCGCTTGGCACGGCCGAGGACATGCCGTCCTGGCACGAGCAGCTGCCCGACATCCTGCCGGAATTCATGACCCTGACCACGCGGGACGGCCATGTGCAGACCGCGCTGAAGGGCCGCGAGGGCACCCAGTTCCAGAACGACGTGCTGCCGCAATGGCTGCCGCTGCAGCGCTGGTTCGGGGCCAAGGACACGGCCATCTCGGGCGTGAAGATGACCTCGCTCGGCCAGATCGAGGCCGACCACGCGCTGGTCTCCATCGATGTCGAACTGGAGGACGGCACCCACAGCTACTTCCTGCCGCTCTCCGCGCGGTGGGGGGACGAGAACCTGCGTCCCGGCGCGCCCAAGCTGTCCTACACGCTTGGCAAGATCCGCCACACCTCGCGCGTCGGCGCGCTAGTGGATGGTGCCTATGACGAGCGCCTGCCGCAGATGCTGCTGGACCTGATGCGCGACGAGGCGACCAAGGGCGACCTGCGCTTCTCGGGCAGCGAGACGTTGCGCGGGATCCTCGATCCGGGCGAGCCGCGCCAGCTGGGCGTGGAACAGTCCAATATCTCGATCGCGTTCAGCGACCAGGTGATCCTGAAGCTGTATCGCCGGTTGCGCAGCGGGCGCCAGCCCGATGTCGAGGTCGCGCGCTTCCTGACCGAGACGGCGGGCTATGCCCATACCCCGCGCTATCTGGGCCAGCTGGTCCATGACGGCGACGAGGAGACCGTGCTGGCCGCCGCCTTCGCCTTCGTCGCCAATCGCGGCGATGCCTGGACCGGCGTGCTGGATGCCCTGATGCTGGAATACAACGAGCACGAGGCCTGGCCGTCCGAGCAGGAGCCCCAGATCGATCAGACCGCCTTCGACTTCCCGCTGAGCATCGCCTCGCTTCTGGGCGAGCGCACGGCGCAGCTGCACAAGGCCTTGGCGACACGGACCGACGATCCGGACTTCCAGACCGAGGATCTGACGGCGGACCACCTGAAGGCCTGGGTCTCGGCCGCCGAGGACGAGGCCACCGCGCTGCTGTCGCGGCTGGAGCAGGCCGAAAGCCAGCTGCCCGCCGAGGCCGCGCCCTTGGCGCGCGCCGTGCTGGACCGGCGCGACGACCTGCTGGCGCGCATCCGTGCCGCGGGCCGGATCGAACCCTCGGGCAGCCTGTCGCGCATCCATGGCGACTATCACCTAGGGCAGGTCCTGCTGGCCCAGAACGACGTGGCGATCATCGACTTCGAGGGCGAGCCGTCGCGGACCCTGGACGAACGCCGCGCCAAGTCCTCGCCGCTGCGCGACGTGGCGGGCATGCTGCGGTCCTTCGACTATGCCGCGCTGTCGGTCATCGCGCGCCACCGCAACGATCCCCCCGCCGGGGCCGAGCGGGCCTCCGCCCGGATCGAGGCCTGGCGCAAGTCGGCCGTGGCCGACTTCCTTGCGGCCTATCGCAGCCAGATCGAGGGCGCGGCCAACGTGCCCGCGACCCCCGAGGCGACGCAGGCCCTTCTGGACCTGTTCCTGCTGCAGAAAGCCGTTTACGAAACCGGATACGAGCTGGGGAACCGCCCGACCTGGGTGGGCCTGCCCCTGCGCGGCATCCTCGACCTGCTGGACGAGGCATCATGAACGACTCCGCCATCCTGAACGACGCCCCCGCCACCTCGGACATCGAGGCGATCCTGCGCGGCAACCACCACGACCCCTTCGCGGTGCTCGGCCGCCATCACGGGACGCTGCGGGTCTTCTCTCCGCAGGCGGCCGAGGTCACGGCCCTGTCGCCCTCGGGCGAGGTGCCCCTGCAGCGCATCCATCCCGAGGGGTTCTTCACCGGCCCGGCCCCCGAGGGCGCCTATCGCCTGCGGATGCGGGCGGGCGAGAACACCTGGGAGGCCGAGGATCCCTATCGCTTCGGCCCCGTCATGGGCGAGATGGACGAGTACCTTCTGGCCGAGGGCAGCCACCGGCGCCTCTATGGCAAGCTGGGCGCCCATCCGGTGACCCATGAGGGCGTCGAGGGCGTGGCCTTCGCGGTCTGGGCGCCCAATGCCCGCCGCGTCAGCGTGGTCGGTCCCTTCAATGCCTGGGACGGCCGCCGCCACCCGATGCGCAAGCGCATCGGCCCGGGCATCTGGGAGCTGTTCGTCCCCGGCATCGGCCGCGGCGAGACCTACAAGTACGAGATCGTCAGCGCCCACGGCGAACGCCTGCCCCTGAAGACCGACCCGGTGGGCTTTTCCCAGGAACAGCCGCCCGAGACCGCCTCGATCGTCGAGGGCCTGAACCGGCACGAATGGCAGGACGGCGACTGGATGTCGGTGCGCGCCGCGCGGCAGGACCGCAAGGCGCCCATCTCGATCTACGAGGTGCATCTGGGATCCTGGCGCCGTGGCGCCGAGGCCGAGATCCTGGACTATGACACGATGGCCGACCTGCTGGTCCCCTATGTGACGCGCATGGGCTTCACCCATATTGAGTTCCTGCCGGTCAGCGAGCATCCCTTCACCGGATCCTGGGGCTATCAGCCCGTGGGCCTGTTTGCGCCCACCAGCCGCTTCGGCGATCCCGAGGCCTTCGCCCGTCTGGTCGACCGGCTGCACGCGGCCGAGATCGGCGTGATCTTGGACTGGGTGCCCGCGCATTTCCCCTCGGACGCGCATGGTCTGGCCCGGTTCGACGGCACGTCGCTGTACGAGCATGCCGATCCGCGCCAAGGGTTCCACCAGGACTGGAACACGCTGATCTACAATTTCGGCCGCCGCGAAGTGTCGAACTTCCTGCAGTCCAGCGCGCTCTATTGGCTGGACCGCTTCCATGTCGATGCGCTGCGCGTCGATGCGGTCGCCTCGATGCTGTATCTGGACTATTCGCGCAAGGATGGCGAATGGGTCCCCAATGAGTTCGGCGGCAACGAGAACCTCGAGGCGATCAGCTTCCTCAAGGACGTGAACGAGCGCGTGCGCCAGGACCATCCCGGCGCCATCACCATCGCCGAGGAATCGACCGCCTTCCCGAAGGTCAGCCGCCCTGTGAACGACGGCGGGCTGGGGTTCAACTTCAAGTGGAACATGGGCTGGATGCACGACACGCTCGGCTATTTCCGGCGCGATCCGCTGCACCGCAAGCATCACCAGCATGATCTGACCTTCGGCCTCGTCTATGCCTTCTCCGAGGATTTCGTCCTGCCGCTGAGCCATGACGAGGTCGTCCACGGCAAGGGATCCCTGATCCGGCAGATGGCGGGCGACCGCTGGCAGAAATTCGCGAACCTGCGGGCCTATTTCGGCTTCATGTGGACGCAGCCCGGCAAGAAGCTGATCTTCATGGGCGGCGAGTTCGCGCAGGACCGCGAATGGAACCACGACCAGTCGTTGGACTGGCACCTGCTGGAGGATCCCATGCACGAGGGGGTCCAGTCGCTGGTGGCCGACCTGAACCGCGTCTATCGCGACCAGCCCGCGCTGCACCGGCTGGATTGCGACCCGGCGGGCTTCGAATGGATCGATGCCAGCGATACCGAGAATTCGGTGCTGGTCTATCTGCGCAAGTCCGACGACGACGCGCCGCCCTGTCTGGTGATCTGCAACCTGACGCCCACGCCGCATCACGACTATCGCGTCGGCGCGCCCCTGCCCGGGCTGTGGCGCGAGGTGATGAACACGGACGAGGCGCGCTATGGCGGCTCGAACCTGGGCAACCACGGGCTGGTGGCGACGGATGAGGCGCCGTGGCACGGGCGGGATCAGTCCCTGTCCCTGACCCTGCCGCCGCTGTCGACCATCATCCTGGTGCCGGAGGCCGCCGCGTGAGCGAGCTTCACGACAGGGCCCTGCGCGCCGGGATCCAGCCCGACTATCAGGGCATGGGCGGCGAGGTCCATCAGGCGCCCGACGCCACGCTGGAGAGCCTTCTGAAGGCCCTTGGCGCCGAGAGCGGCGCGGTTGCCTCCGGCAACCACGCGCTGGAGGCCTATGTCGGCACCCGCTGCCATCTGCCCGAGACGGGCGAGCGGCCGTGGGGCGTGGCGCTGCAGCTGTATCAGCTGCGCTCGGCCCGCAACTGGGGGATCGGCGATTTCGGCGATCTGGCGCAGCTGGCGGGCACCCTGGGTGCGGCGGGGGCCGATTTCATCGGCCTCAACCCGCTGCACGCGCTGTTCCTGGCCAATCCGGCGCATTGCAGCCCCTTCTCGCCCTCGAACCGGCGGTTCCTGAACCCGCTCTATATCGCGGTGGACCGGGTGCCGGGCTTTACGCCCGACATGGCCGACCCCGCGCGGGTTGCAGCATTGCAGCAGGCGCCGCTGGTCGATTACCCGGGCGTCGCGGCCCTGAAGCTTGAGGTGCTGCAGCGCCTGTGGCAGGTGGCGGGCAGCCCCGATGCCGCACCCGGGGTGCTGGCGCAGGGCGGCGACGACCTGCAACGCCATGCGCTGTTCGAGGCAATCTCGGCCCGGATGGTCGCGCAGGGACATGGTGCGGGCTGGCGCGACTGGCCCGCCGACTGGCAAGATGCGACCGGCGAGACCGTGGCGCGGTTCGTTCTGGACCATCCCGCCGAGGCACGGTTCCATCGCTGGCTGCAAGGTCTGGCGCATGAGCAGCTGGATCAGGCCCGCGCGGCCTGCGACCAGGCGGGCATGTCGATCGGGCTCTATCTGGACTTCGCGGTGGGCGAGGCGGCGGACGGGTCGGGGGCCTGGGGCAACCCGATGGTCGTGCCCGGCATCCGCATCGGCGCGCCGCCCGACTATTTCAACGAGACCGGGCAGGACTGGGGCCTGGCGCCCCTGTCCCCGGTGGCGATGGCCGCCGACCGGGCGCGGCCCTTCGCGGACCTGATGGCGCAGGCCACCCGGCAGGCGGGCGCGCTGCGCATCGATCATGCGATGGGGCTGTGGCAGCTGTTCCTGATCCCGGGCGACGCGGGTCCGGCGCAGGGCACCTATGCCCGCTATCCGCTAGCCGACATGCTGCAGGGGCTGGCCGAGGCGTCGCGGGCGAACCGCACCATCGTCATCGGCGAGGATCTGGGCAATGTGCCGCCGGGCTTTCGCGAGGTGATGGACCAGGTGGGCATCCTGTCCTATCGCATCCTGCTGTTCGAGCGGACCGAGGACGGGTTCATCCCCCCTGCCGACTATCCCCGCGACGCGCTGGCCTGCCTGTCCACCCATGACCTGCCGACCTTCCAGGGCTGGTGGCGGGGCGACGACATCACCCTGCGCCACGGGCACGGGCTGATCGGCGACGCCGCGGCCGAGGAGCAGTCCGACAGCCGCCAGGTCGAGCGCGCGCAGCTGCTTGCCGATCTGACAAAGGCCGATTTGTGGACGGGCGAGATCCCGGATACCGACAGGGCGCCCGAGGATCTGGTCGCCGCCGTCCATGCCTGGCTGGCCACCGCGCCCTCGCGCCTCTTCGTGGTGCGGTTGGAGGACATCACCTCGGAGACCGTTCCGGTGAACATCCCCAGCACGACCAACCAGCATCCGAACTGGCAGAGCAAGCTGGGCGCGACCGTGGAACAGATCCCGACCCTGCCCCTGTTCGGCAAGATCGCCGAGAAGCTGCGCACGGCACGCCCCCGCGAGGGGTAGGCGCCACGCCCGATCGTCTGACATGACCGACCCCGCGCAGCCGATCCGGTTGCGCGGGGTTCTCGTTTGGCAGGGCCGTGGGTCAGATCGTCTCCAGCTGATCGACGGCGGCGCGGCAGGCCTCCTCGTCGCCCGCCGCCAAGGCGGCCTCTGCCTCGGCGATTAGCGCGGCGCGGTCGGGCATGGCGTCCGACGTCCCGGCAGACTCCATCGTCGCGGCGTCGTCCGAGATCATGTCGCCATCCGCCGCGACATCCGAGCCTGCGGTCGTGGTGTCATGGGGCATCTCGGTCGTCTCGACCTGATCGGCCACTTCCGCGGCTGTCGGTTCGCCCTCCTGCTGAGCGGCGACGTCTTGGCCCGAGGTGGCGACGGGGGTGCCGGGCTCGGCATCCGTGCCCTGCAGCGGCGCCAGCGATCCGTCCTGGATGATGCCGCCCTCGATCTCGCCGTCGTCGGACGCGGCCATGTCGTCGCCGTCCGCCGCCTCCATGCCATCCGAGGCCGCCATGTCCTCGTCGTCCGAGGCGGCCATGTCGCCTGCCGGGGCGGTGCCGCCGGCATCCGCGGCCGCCATGTCGTCCGAGGCTTCGTCCATCGGCGCGACCGACGCATCGCCCGCCGCGGCCTCGGGGGTTTCCAGCGGTGCCAGAGAGCCGTCCTTGGCGATGCCCTCGGTCCGTCCGGCGCCCGCATCCGCCGCGTGCAGGCGGGCCAGATCCTCGGCGCAGTCCGCCATCGCGGTCGTGCCGATCAGGGCCAGCGCACAGCTGGCCATCAAGGTGGTGTGCAGGTTCATGTGATCCTCCCAGATCCGCCCATCCTCCGGGCATGGGTCTGAAACCACGCCCGGTCATCGGATGTTCCCGGCCTCAGCCTTTAGGAGGACGCTCGGTTCAGTCCGGTTTGGCGGCGGTCACGCGCCAGATCACGTCGCCCACATCGTCGGCCACCAGCAGCGAGGCGCCGTCCGCGCCGATCGCCACGCCTACCGGGCGCCCGAAGGCGATCTTCTCGTCCGGCGACAGGAACCCCCACAAGATGTCGCGCGGCGGACCGGAGGGGCGCCCGCCCGAGAACGGCACGAAGATCACCCGGTATCCGCTGAGGGTCGAGCGGTTCCACGACCCGTGCTGGCCGATCACCATGCCCTCGGGGAAGCCCGGCAGCGTGCCCGCGGGCATCCAGCACAGGCCGAGCGATGCGGTATGCCCGCCAAGCGCATAGTCGGGGGTGATGGCGCGGGCGACCAGCTCGGCATCCTGCGCCACGCGGTCGTCCACCGTCTGGCCCCAGTAGCAATAGGGCCAGCCGTAGAACCCCCCTCCTTCACCGAGGTCAGGTAGTCGGGTGGCGTCTCGTCGCCCAGGCCGTCGCGTTCGTTCACCACCGTCCACAGCGCGCCGGACCCCGGCTCCCACGCCATGCCCACGGCATTCCTCAGCCCCGAGGCGAAGATGCGCGCCTGGCCGCTGGCCAGGTCCAGTTCCCAGATCGCGGCACGGCCCTCTTCGGCGGCCATGCCCTTGTCGCCGATATTGCTGAGCGATCCGACGCCCGCATAGATCCTGGTCCTGTCGGGCGAGACGATCAGGCTGCGCGTCCAGTGGCCGCCGGGCTTGAACTCGACCAGGCGGCGCCCCTCTCCGGTCAGCTGCGTGGCGCCGTCCCGATAGTCGAAGGCCACAATGCCGTCGGTGTTGCCGACATGGAAGGTGTCGCCCACCAGCGCCATGCCAAAGGGCTGGTTCTGCCCCGTGAGGAAATCATGGCGGATCTCGGCCACGCCGTCGCCGTCGGCGTCGCGCCACAGGCTGATGCGGTTGGCGCTTACGCCGATGGCCTTGGCGCGGCGCATGGTGGCCTGCGTCGCGTGATCCATCAGGGTCTTGGGCGGCGAGGGCTGTTCCTTGCTTTCGGCCACCAGCACGTCGCCATTGGGCAGGACCTCGATCCAGCGGGGATGGTCCAGACCCGTGGCGAAGGCGTTCACCGCCAGCCCCGGCGCGGCCGAGGGCACATGGCCCCGGGCCCAGCCCCCGGCGGTGGGCATCTTCAGCGTCATTATGCCCTGCTTGCGCGCCTCGGGGATCTGGGGTTCCTGCCCCACCGCCCGCGTCCGGGGGGCCCCGAAGCGCCGGATCGCCACCATCGTGCCGCCCACGAGGGCGGTCGCTTTCGCCATGAAGTCCATGTGTCGTCCCGCCTGTTCTGTTTTCGCACCTTAACCCCCTGCCCGGCAGGGTCAAATGGCGAAGGCGCACAGGGGGCGCCCGGGGCCTACCCCCCGGCGCGCCCGGCGGCTAGGATCGGCCCCGACAGCCGCAGCAAGGAGACGCCCGATGGCGAAATTCGTTCACAGCATGATCCGGGTCCTGGACGAGGCGCGCTCGGTCGCCTTCTACGACCGCGCCTTCGGCCTCGAGGTCGCCGAGCGGCTGGACTTCGACGAGTTCACGCTGATCTACCTGTCCAACCCCGAAAGCAGCTTCGAGCTGGAGCTGACGGTGAACAAGGCGCAGACCGAGCCCTATGCGCCGGGCACCGGCTATGGCCATGCGGCCTTCGTGGTCGAGGACGTGGACGCCGAACATGCGCGGTTCCAGGATCTCGGCTTGGCGCCGCGCAAGCTGGTCGACCTGACGCATCAGGGACAGGTCAAGGCGCGGTTCTTCTTCGTCCAAGACCCCGACGGCTACATGATCGAGGTGATCGGACGCGGCGGGCGCTTCGGCTGAGACGGGCGTTCAGGCGTCCGGGGCGCTCAGGCGTCCGGGGCGGTCTCGGGCGGGCGCGACGGGGGCAGCTTGAAGTTCCAGCCGATCACCGCGTTCAGGACCACGGCCCCGATCAGCGAATAGATCACCCGGTCCAGCGGCAGCACCGCCAGCGCCACCAGAAAGACCAGCGCGTCGAAGCACATCTGGAACCAGCCGGTGCGGAACCCCGTGCGCTCCTCGACCATCAGCGCCAGCACGCCCAGGCCCCCGGCCGAGGCGTTGTGGCGGAACAGCGCCAGCAGGCCCACCCCACAGCAGCTGCCCGCCAGGATCGCGGCCAGCAGCGGCGGCAGGGCCGCGAACTCGATCCAGCGGCCCAGAAGCGCGCTGGTGACCGAGATGCCCAGCACCGCCGCCACGGTCCGCAGCGTGAAGCTGCGGCTGCGGTGCCGCCAGGACAGCAGCAGGAAGGGCAGGCTGACCAGCAGGAAGACCAGCCCGAAATCCAGCGGCAGGACATAGGACAGCAGCACCGCCGCCCCCGCCGTCTGCCCCGTGGTCAGCGCCGCCGCCTTGAGGAAGGTGACCCCCAGGCTGGTCAGCAGGATCCCGAAGGCGATGCCCTGCAGGTCGTAGATGGTGACGGGCGGTCTGAGGGTCATCGGCGGGGCATCCTTGCAGCGCGCGGCGAGGGGGGTGATCGTGCCGGGACCGGCGGTGGCATTCGGGGGGCAGGGCGATCGGGGACCGCCCTGCCCGGGTCCTGTGCGGCGCGGCGGTGAACCGCCCCGCCGAGGCGCGTCAGCCCTGCCTGGCCATCCAGGCGTCGATGCCCGCCTGCGCGACCTGCTGGTCCTGCGCGGGGCTGCCCGACGAGATGCCGATGCCGCCCACGACCTCGTTCTGCCAGATGACCGGCAGGCCGCCGCCCACGACCATCAGCCGCCCCCCGATCGCCGAGGCGATGCCATAGGCGGGCTGGCCCGGCTGGCTGGCCGTGCCGTAGTCATGCGTGGCCTTCTTGGCGGCGGCGGCTGTGAAGGCCTTGTCGATGGCGATGGTGGACGAGGTGACCTTGCCGCCCTCCATCCGCTCGAAGGCGATCAGCTGGCCGCTCTCGTCGGTGATGGCGATGCACATCGGCACGCCGATCCGCCCGGCCTCGGCCGAGGCGCCCTCGATCAGGCTGCGGGCATCGTCCAGGTCCAGTCGCGTGACTGATTTCATGTGGGTGGTCCTTTTTCCTTGCAGCGCGCGGCCCGCACAGTGCGGGCCCCGGCGCGTCGTCGTTCGGGCGGCCACAACAACATCGCTTCGCGCCCCGCGTCCAGCCCCGGGCGTCAGGTTTCGCCCGCAATCACGACCAAGCCGCCCCGGACGACCACCGGAACCGGGTCCAGCCCGCACTCGGCGCCACCCACCGCCGCCCCCGTCGCGGCATCGAAGCGGGCACCATGCGCGCTGCACATCAGCATCGTCCCGCAGGCCGAGACGATCCGGTCGCGGCGATGGTCCAGCGGCAGATACTGGTGCGGGCAGGCATTCACAAAGGCCCGCAGGCCCCCGCCCGCCCGCAGGACCAGCAGCGGGAACGCCCCCGCCGGGCCGGCGACGGTCAGGGACAGCACCCTGTCCACCTGGTCCGCCGGGCAGACGGGTGTGCCCGGCGCGGGGGCCGAGGCATAGTCGGTCCAAGCCATGCCCCGGGCCTCAGCCCGGATCGGCGGGCACGGCGGTCAGGACGCCGCGGCGGAACTGATCCTCCTCGATGGATTCGAAGAGGGCGCGGAAATTCCCCTCTCCGAAGCCGTCATCGCCCTTGCGCTGGATGAACTCGAAGAAGATCGGGCCGATCACAGTCTTGGAAAAGATCTGCAGCAGGATCCGCGTCTCGCCGCCGCCCACGACCCCCTCGCCGTCGATCAGGATGCCGCGCGCCTTCATGCGGTCGATGGGCTCGTCATGGTCGGTGACCCGCTTGTGCGACATCTGGTAATAGGTGTCGGGGGGGCCGGGCATGAACTGCATCCCCGCATCCGCGATCCGGTCGGTGCCGCCATAGATGTCGTTGGTGGCGATGGCGATGTGCTGGATGCCCTCGCCCTTGTAGGCGCGCAGGTATTCCTCGATCTGGCTGTGATCGTCGGTGGATTCGTTGATCGGGATGCGGATCTTGCCGTCCGGAGAGGTCAGCGCCCGGCTGACCAGCCCCGTCTGCCGGCCCTTGATGTCGAAGAAGCGGATCTCGCGGAAATTGAACGTGTCGTGGTAGAAGCGGTACCAGGTGTCCATGTTGCCGCGGATCACGTTGTGGGTCAGGTGGTCCAGATAATAGAAGCCGAAGCCCTCGGGGCGCGGATCGGGTTCGTCCAGCCAGTCGTAATCGGCCGCATAGGCGCTGCCCGTGTCGCGATAGCGGTCGATAAAGTACAGAAGCGAGCCGCCGATGCCGAGGACGGCGGGCGCCTCGATCGACTTGCCGGGGCCGGTATATTCGGTGGCGCCCAGATCCAGCGCGCGGCGCAAGGCCACCTGCGCATCGACCACCCGCCAGGCCATCGCGGGCGCGCAGGGGCCGTGTTCGGCCACGAAGCCCGCCGCATGGCTGTCGGGATCGGCGTTCAGCAGATAGTTGATGTCGCCCTGCCGATAGAGCGTGATGCCGCGCCGCTTGTGCCGCGCCACGGGGACAAAGCCCATCTGGCGGAAGATGCGGTCCAGCACCTGCGGGTCGGGATGGGCGTATTCGACGAATTCGAACCCGTCGGTCCCGGCGGGGTTCGCGTCGCTGATGACGGCCTTCGGCCCGTCATGCGGAAAGGGTCCCATGATGTCCTCCTTGGTTCGTGCCGGGGCCAAGGATGCCACAGGGCGGGTGCAAACGGCTTGCGTTCGGCGCCGATCCGGGGTCCGATCCGCACGAAACGTGCATCGATATGGGCAACGGCGCATCCGATGATCCTGGACGGCTTCGATATCGCGATTCTGGCCGCCCTGCAGCGTGACGGGGCGATGACCAATGCAGCCCTGTCCGAGGCGGTGAACCTATCGGCCTCGCAATGCTCGCGCCGCCGCACCGCGCTGGAACGCGCGGGGGTGATCGAGGGCTACGGCGCCCGGCTGAGCGCGGCGCGCTTGGGCTATGGGCTGCGGGCGATCATCCGGGTGAACCTGTCCAGCCATGGCCAGACCAAGGAGACCGACTTCGCCCGCTTCGTGGCTCGCTATCCGCAGGTGCGGTCGGCCTTCCTCGTCTCGGGCGATGCCGACTATATCCTGGACGTGCGGACCCGCGATCTGGAGGATTTCGCCGAATTCGTGCACCGGCACCTGCTGCCCAACCCGCAGGTGTCCCAGGTCAGGTCCGAGATCGTGCTGAAGACGATCAAGGACGACCCCGGCATTCCCCCCGCCCCGCCCCCCGGCAGCTGAGCGGTTGCGCGGCGGGCGCGCATCTGCTGATCTGGCGCGAAAAGGAGCCTTGGGACGATGAGCTTCCGGCTGGACGACTTCCTGCCCTATCGCCTGTCGGTGGCGGCGGCGCAGGTCAGCCGCCGCTTTGCCGCGCGCTATGCGGCCGAGGCGGGGCTGACGATCCCCGAATGGCGGGTGCTGGCGCATCTGGACGCCTCGGGCACGGTCAGCGTGCGCGACATCCACCGGCGCGTGAACCTGGACAAGTCAATGGTCAGCCGGGCGGCGACGCGGCTGCAGGGCGCGGGGCTGGTGCGCAAGTCCGGCCATGACACCGACCGCCGCCTGATCGGGCTGGAGTTGACCGCCGAGGGGCAGGCCCTGATGCAGAGGCTGGGGGGCATCGCGCAGGCCTTCCAGGCCGAACTGCTAACCGAACTGGGCGAGGATGCGGCACCCCTGTGCGCCGCGCTGGACCGGTTGGCCAAGGGCGCGCCGGACTGACGTCCGCTAGAGGGCGGTCCTGTCGGACAGCGCGCGCTCCAGGCGGCGCACCAGATCCTTCAGATGCGGCGGGATCGCCTGCGCCTGCGGATGGCTGCGCAATTCGGCCAGACGGTCGTCGAGGTCGGCGTCGAGCCGGTCGTCCTTGGTGTCGGAAATCATCTGGCCCGTCCGCGCGTTGCATCGCCGGACATGAACCGACTGGATCAGTCTAACTCAGATCGGGCGGCGATGCAGGCGCAATGTGACGGTCCCGTGGCAGTGTTTCCGAATTCCCACAAACCCGCCTCAGTGCAGGTGGAACCGTCCGCGCTGCTGGTGCTCGTCGCGCAGCAGGGTCATCAGCCAGGGGCGCATGGCGGGGCCCTGCAGGCGGTTGCCGGCCTCGGCGATGGCGCGCAGCAGCACGCCCTCGACCAGACGCTCGGCGGAACTGTCGTCGGGCATCAGGTGGCGGGCGCGGCGCAGCATCTCGATCACCACGGCGTCCAGGCTGTCCTCGCCCCCCAGCAGGATGGCGTCGTGCTGGCGGTGCAGGTTGGCCAGCAGGGGCGACGCGGTGCTGGGCTTGGCGAAGACGCCGCGATCCTGGAAGCGGAAGGGGATCTGGCGCAGGTCATAGCCGGTCAGGAAGACAAAGGGGATGCCGCAATCGGCCAGGAAATCGGCCACCGGGAACGAGGTCCCGCCCTGCATCCGCACATCGAGGATGGCGCCCTGGATGACGCTGACGCGACCGATCGCGTCCTGGATGTCGGCGAAGGGGCCGACGACCTGGTCGCCATTCGCGCGGATCTCGGATGCCAGCTTGCTGGCCACAAGGAAATCATCCTCGACGACCATGATTCTCAGCCCATTGCCTGTCATCGTCGCTCCTTTGCGGCTTCAGCCTGCCCGGTCCGGACGGGAGGCGCGCCGCAGCGCCAGTATCCGCCATGCGGGCGGGGATGACCAGACCGCATCGTTCATGAATTGTCCCCCGGGTCCAGCAGGTCCCGCACGATCTCCAGCAGATGCCCCATCCTGACCGGCTTGGTGATCAGCGGGCGCGCGGCGTAACGCTGCGGCAGGTCGCTGGCGTCATAGCCGGTCAGGAAGGCCAGCGGGATGCCAAGCGCATCCAGCCGGTCCACGACGGCAAAGCTGTCCTCGGGGCCCAGGTGCACGTCCAGCAGCGCCACGTCGACCAGACCCGCATCGATCGCGTCCAGCGCGGGCGCCACGGCGGGAAAGGGGCCGGTGACGGCCAGGCCCGCGCGTTCCAGCTCCACCGCGCAGAGCGAGGCGATCAGCCAGTCGTCCTCGACGATCAGCACCCGGCGGGCGGGGGCCCGCGCGGTCACGAGGTGACGGCGAAGACGATCCGGGCGCGAAAGCCCCGGGCGTCGAACCAGGTGCGGAACTCGCCCCGCAGGCGATAGCAGATCTCGCCGCGGATGAGGAACAGCCCGAACCCGTCCGAGGCGGGCGGGGTGGCGGGCGGGCCGCCGGTCTCGGTCCAGTCCAGGACCAGCCGCCCCTCCTCCAGCGCCCAGGTGACGGCGATCCGGCCACCGGGCTGGCCGAGCGCGCCGTATTTCACCGCATTGGTGGCCAGCTCGTGGATGACCATGCCCAGGGACATGCCCGGCTGCGGGGCCAGCAGGACCCGGGGGCCGGACAGGTCGAACCGGTCGCTGCCGAAGATCTCGGCCTCGCGGGCCATGATCTCGGGGACCGAGGTGTCCTTCCAGTCGTTGCGCGACAACAGGCCATAGCCGCGCGCCATCGCGTTCAGCCTGCCCGTCAGCCCCTCGGCAAAGCTTTTCTCGGTCGGGTTGCGTTCCAGCATGTGGGCCACGATGCCGATCACCACGGCCAGCACGTTCTTGACCCGGTGGTTCAGTTCCGAGATCAGGATCTGCTGGTGGTCCTCGGCCTCGGCCAGCCGGGTCACGTCGATCAGCGTGACCACGACCCCGTCCGTGTGCCCGCCGTTGCGGCGATAGGGCAGCAGCCGGACCAGATGGTGGCGCCCGTCCGCGTCGCGCGCCAGCTTGTGTTCCATCGTGCGGCCGGTGGCGAAGACGCCGTCGATATGGGTCTGCAGGTCCGGATAGTCCAGCGTGCTGGACAGCTCGGTCAGCGGGCGGCCCAGATCCGTCTCGCGCAGGTTGAAGAAGGCCGAGGCCGCGGGCGTGAAGTTGCGGATCACCAGCTTGCGGTCCAGGAACACCGTGGCGATGCGCGAGCTGTCGAACAGGTTGCGCAGGTCGCTGTTGGCGCGGTCCAGCTCCTCCAGCTTGCCGTTCAGCTCGGCATTGATGGTGCTCAGTTCCTCGTTGAGGGACTGCATCTCCTCCTTGGAGGCTTCCAGCTCCTCGTTCGTGGATTGCGCCTCCTCGTTGACCGAGGCCAGCTCCTCGTTGGAGGATTTCAGCTCCTCGATCGAGGTCTCGTATTCCTCGATGGTCTGCTGCAGGCGCTCGCGGGTGTCGCGCAGCTCGGCCTCCAGCCGGGCGGTGCCCTCGGCCAGGCCGGGATCGCCCTGAAGCTCGGCGCGGCTGCCCGCCAGCGCCGCCGGGATGAACAGGACCAGATAGTGGCGGGCGGACCGGGCGCGGTCGACCAGGGGCTCGACGATCAGGGTCAGCTGCTGGACGCGGTCCTCGTCCTCGGTGACCATGACATTGTCGCGGGTGACGGGCCTGCGGCTGCGCGCGGCCTCCTGCAAGGCCGATTGCAGGTCCAGCCGCAGCCCCTTGCGGGCCATGGTCAGGATCTGGCGGTTGGGCACGCCCTGGGGCGCCTCGAGATAGCGCCCGGTGCGCGACGAGTAATAGACGATGCTGCCATCGCCATCGACGACGACATGGGGCGGCGAGAACTTCTCCAGCACCTGCGTCTCGACCGCGTGGCGCAGCGAATGGGGGGCGGTGCGGCCCGGATCGCGCGGCCCCGCGACGGCGGGCGGGGTCGGGGCGGGCACCAGGGCCGGCGTCCCGCCCACGGTCATCGGCAGGCGATAGCCCTCGGCCACGCGGTCGCGGGCCTGGAAGATGCGGCTTTTCTGGTCGGTGCTGGTGAACAGGTCCGCATGCTGGCTGATGCTTTCCGAGGTGCCGAGGAACAGGTAGCCGCCGGGCTTCAGCGCGTAGTGGAAGGTGGGGATCACCCGCGCCTGCACGTCGGGGCCCAGATAGATCAGCAGGTTGCGGCAGGACACCATGTCCATGCGCGAGAACGGCGGGTCGCGGATGACGCTGTGGGGGGAAAAGACGCACAGCTCGCGCACCTCGCCGCCCAGGGCATAGCTTGCCCCGTCCAGCGTGAAGAAGCGCTGGCGGCGTTCGGGGGTCAGCGCGTCCAGCAGCGCGCGGGGATAGCGCGCCGCCCGCGCGACGGTCAGCGCGCGTTCGTCGATGTCGGTGGCGAAGATCTGCACGCGGGGCGGCTTGGTCAGCCGGTCCATCTGCTCGCGCATCAGGATGGCGATCGAATAGACCTCCTCGCCGGTGGCGCAGGCGGGCACCCAGACCCGCACCGTGTCGCCGGGGCCGCGCCCCTCGAACAGCTTGGGCAGGACCTGGCGTTCCAGCGCGGCGAAGGCCTCGGGGTCGCGGAAGAAGTTCGTCACGTTGATCAGCAGATCGCGGAAGAGGTGCATCGCCTCGTCGGGGTCCTCGCGCAGCGTCTGGACATAGCGCTCGATCCGGTCGACCTGCAGCACGCCCATCCGGCGCCGGACGCGGCGCATGAAGGTCTGCGTCTTGTAGCCCGAGAAGTCGTGCCCCGACCGTTCGCGCAGCAGCGCGTGGATCTGCTGGCGGATGCCGTCCAGCCGGTTTTCGTCGGCATGGCCCTGTTCGGCGGTCAGCGCCGCCAGCGCCTGGAAGCTGCGGTTGAAGGCCAGGATCTTCTCGCCCATCTCCTCGACCGGGATGGCCAGATCGATGACGCCGCTGGCGATGGCGCTGTCGGGCATGCCATGGCCGTGGAAGGGTCCGTCGTCGCCGGTCTGCGCTATGGTCAGGCCGCCGCGCTCGCGCACCACCTTGGCGCCAAGCGTGCCGTCGCCCGCGCCGCCCGACAGGATCACCGCGACGGCGTATTCGCCCTGATCCTCGGCCAGCGCGCCCAGGAAGATGTCCACGGGGTGCAGCTCGCGATGGCCGGGCGCCAGGGGCTGCTGGTGCAGGCAGCCACCGCGGAGGGTCAGGATTACGTTCGGGGGCATCACGTAGACATGGCCCGGCCGGACGCGCAGCCCGTCATCGGCGACCAGCACCGGCATCGTGGTGTGGCGGGCGACGATCTCGGGCAGCAGGCTGTCGCGGTCGGGGCTGAGATGGGTGACGATCACGAAGGCTGCGCCCGGGTCGGCGGGCATGGCGGTGAACAGCCCCTCCATCGCCTGGATCCCTCCGGCCGAGGCGCCGATGCCGACGATGGGAAATCTGTCCGTCACGATGGGCCGCCGCCTCTGGTCACCGGGCGGATCCGGCCGCCGTGCCCCGCCCATCCTAGCCCTGTCGGGCCCGCGATGCCAGCGGGGGTGTCAGGGGTCGGTCGACAGCACCAGCAGATAGCGCGTCGACCGACCCCCCTCGGTGCCGCGGCAGAGCGCGCCCAAGGCCTCCATCTCGGCCAGATCGCGGGTGGCGGTCGCGGCCGAGACGCCCGCGATGCGTGCATAGGGCGCCGCCGACAGGCCCTGCGCGACGCGGCCCGGGCCTTCCGCGAACAGCCGCCGCAGCACCTTGGCCGCGCGGGGCGGCAGGGCGTGGCGGGCCAGATAGGCGTTGCGCGCGACCAGGAAACGGGCATCCGCCACCGCGTCGTCCACCCCCGCAATCAGCCGGTCCAGGAACCACAGCACGAAGGGCGTGGCGTCCAGATGGTCGCCCGCGATCCGCCGCCCCTCCTGCAGGGCGGCATAGTAGCCGCGCTTGTCCGCCTCGATCTGGCGCGACAGCGAGAAGGGCAGCGCGGCGTCCCGGGCGAAGACATGCTCGACCAGCGCCCGGCCAAGCCGCCCGTTGCCGTCCGAGAAGGGGTGGATGGATTCGAACCACAGATGCGCCAGCGCCGCGCGGATCGGCACCGGGCGGGGGTCGTGTTCCAGCGCGGTCAGGAACGTCTGCATCATCGCGGGCACCAGGTCGGGCGGCGGCGCGCTGTACAGCACCTCGTCCCGGCCGGCCGTGGCGCTGCGGGTGATGACCATGGGAAAGCTGCGCCAGCGGCCCTTGTCCTCGACCTCCAGCCCGTGGAACAGCAGCCGGTGCCAGTGCCACAGCACGGGGGCGTCCAGCAACCCCTGCCCTGCCCGCGCCTCCAGCATCAGATCCGCGATGGCATCCGTGCGCCGGCGCGGCTCGGCCCCGCGATGGGCCAGCGAGGCCACCACCGAGGCCTGCACCTCGGCCGCGGGCAGGCTGGCGCCCTCGATGGCGAAGGACGACACCGCCTCATGCGTGACCGCGCGCAGGAAGGCCTCGCGCCGCTCGTCGGGCGAGAGCGATTCGTGCAGACCGGTCATGGCCCCGAGGCGCGTGGAAAACGCGGCAAGCCGGCCTTCGGTCCGGGCCGGGTCATGGCGGAAATGCGGCCAGGCGGGGCTGTTCCAGATCTGCATGAGGGAATGTGCGCGCCATTCCCCTCAGAAACAAGGCCGATCTGAGGGGAATGACGCGGATATTCGCCGCAGGCCGGGGTCCGGGCCCAGATCTCGGCCCCGGGGGCGATCCGGCCACAGCCCGTTGAAATCTGTTGCAGGAATCGGAATGCTGCGTTTAACTTACGCCACAAAGTGAATAAGACGCCGCAAAGCGTAACAGGTCGAGGCAGGATCAGAATGAACGCCAAGGAGCGGATCGACCGGCTGGTCGGAGACCATGCTGCCCGGCTGTCCGAGCGGCTGCAAGCCCATCGCGCGCAGCTGTTTCCCCCCGATGCCCGGCGCGAGCTGCGCAAGTTCACCTCGGGCGAGGTCGCGGACCTGCTGGGCGTCAAGGACGCCTATCTGCGCAAGCTGAACCTGGACGGGCGCGGCCCCTCGCCCGAGACGCGGGCCGGGGGGCGGCGCTATTATTCGCCCGCCGACATCCAGGCCCTGCGCGAGATGCTGGAAAAGGGCGCGAAAAGCCCCGGCACCTATCTGCCCGGCCGCCGCCCGGGCGACCACATGCAGGTCATCGCGGTCATCAACTTCAAGGGCGGCTCGGGCAAGACCACCACCGCCGCCCATCTGGCGCAGAAGCTGGCCCTGGACGGCTATCGGGTGCTGGGGATCGACCTGGACCCGCAGGCCAGCCTGTCGGCCCTGCACGGCTTTCAGCCCGAGTTCGACCTGCTGGACGGCGGCACCCTCTATGACGCGATCCGCTATGACGATCCGGTGCCGTTGCGCAACGTGATCCAGCGCACCTACTTCACCAATCTGGACCTTATCCCCGGGAATCTGGACCTGATGGAGTTCGAGCACGACACGCCGCGCGCGCTCATCGGACGGTCGGGTAACCTTTTCTTCACCCGGATCGGCGACAAGCTTGCCGAGGTTCAGGACGACTACGATGTCGTCGTGATCGACTGCCCGCCGCAGCTGGGATTCCTGACCATGTCGGCCCTGTCGGCCGCCACGGCGATTCTGGTCACCGTCCACCCGCAGATGCTGGATGTCATGTCGATGTGCCAGTTCCTGCTGATGACCTCGAACCTTCTGGGGGTGGTGGCCGAGGCCGGGGGCAACATGAACTATGACTGGCTGCGCTATGTCATCACCCGCTACGAGCCCGGCGACGGGCCGCAGAACCAGATGGTCAGCTTCATGCGCTCGATGTTCGGGGACCATGTCCTGAACCACCCGGTGCTGAAATCCACCGCCATCTCGGATGCGGGGATCACCAAGCAGACCCTCTACGAGGTCGAGAAGAGCCAGTTCACGCGCGGCACCTACGAGCGCGCGATGGAAAGCCTGAATGCCGTAAACGGCGAGATCGAGGGCCTGATCCAGGCCGCATGGGGCCGGGAGGACCGCTGATGGCACGCAAGGACCTGCTCAAGGACCTGATGGCGGGCAAGCCCCCCGAGGACCAGCCGGCCCCGACCCCCCTGCCCCGCTCGCAGCGCGGCGCGATCGGCGCGGTCAGCCAGTCCATCGCCGACCTGAAGTCGCGCGCCCTGATCGAGGTGCCGGCCGAGCTGATCGACATGGCGGGCTTCGCCGACCGGCTGGACGGCGACCCGCAGGGCATCGCCGCGCTGAAGGCCTCGATCCTGGATTACGGCCAGCAGGTGCCCGTGCTGCTGCGCCACAGCCCGACCGCCGAGGGGCGGTTCGACATCGTCTTCGGCCGCCGCCGGGTGCAGGCCCTCAAGGAGCTGCGCCTGCCCGTCAAGGCGATGGTGCGCGACCTGAACGACCACGACCTGGTCATCGCACAGGGGCAGGAGAACAGCGCCCGCAAGGACCTGAGCTTTATCGAGAAAGCGAATTTCGCCGCCCAGATGCAGCGCGGCGGCTATGACCGCAAGGTCATCTGCGACGCTCTGTCGATCGACAAGACGGTGATCTCGCGCATGCTGTCGATCGTCGAGGCGCTGCCGGAGGGGCTGGTCACGGCCATCGGCGCGGCGCCCTCGGCCGGGCGCGACCGCTGGCTGGCCTTGGCCGATCAGGTCCGGGGCCGCCCCGCATCCGAGCTGATCGCCGCCGCAAAAGGCGCCGATTCGGATGCGCGCTTCCTGGCGGTGTTGGCCGCCGCCTCGCCCTCGACCCCAAAACGGCCCCCTGCCCTGCCCGCAACCCTGACGGGCGCGGACGGTGCGGCCTTGGGCAACGTCAGGAAAACTCATGGAAAAGCTGTGATCGAGCTGACCGGGGAGGGCCGTGCCTTCGCCGACTGGTTGCTGGATCACATCAAGGACCTTCACCGCGACTGGTCGGACAAGAACCGGTAACGGGAAGACGGCAGGCAACACAAGCAAGGAGGCACGACGGGTCAGAACACAAAGAAAAGCCCTCCAGGACATACATCCCGAAGGGCCGCTTCTCGAACTCGCACCTCGAAGATAGCGGCTTTCGTTGACAGCTGTCAACACCGTCCTTGCGGGCGAACGATGGTTCGTACCCTGTGATCGACATCATGAGGCATATTTCAATGACGCCCTTCGGGCGGCAACCGGTCGTCGCTGGCCTACTGGCAACGCATGCCTTGGCCGAGGCCCCTGCCCCGCAGGCCAGCGTCGACAAATGGGCGCTGCTGCGGGACCTGACCACGGCGCGTGCCGCCTTTGGGATCAGCGACCGCGATCTGGTCGTGCTGTCGGCGCTGCTGTCCTTCCACCCTGCCCCGCAGCTGGTGGATGGCGCGATGCTGGTTGTCTTTCCGTCCAACGCCTCGCTGGCGCAGCGCGCGCATGGCATGGCCGAAAGCACCCTGCGCCGGCATCTGGCCGCGCTGGTGCGGGCCGGGCTGATCCTGCGCCGCGACAGCCCCAACGGAAAGCGCTATGCCCGGCGCGGGCCTTCGGGCACCCTGACGCGCGCCTTCGGCTTCGACCTGCGGCCGCTCCTGGTCCGTGCACCCGACATTGCCCACGCAGCAGAGGATGCGCGGGAGGCAGACCATGCCCTGCGCTGTCTGCGGGAGACGGTCGTTCTGCGGCTGCGCGACCTGACTAAGCTTGTGGACTGGGCGGTGAGGACCGGTCCGACGACGTGGTGCCATGTGCAGCAGGCGTGCACAGAGATGCAGCGGCGACTGCACCGCAAGCTCTCGAGCCAGGATCTGAGCGTGTTGGACGCGCGGATCGAAGAGCTGATCGCCCTGATCCCGGCACCCGACATCACGCTTGAAACCGTCGAAATGGGCGGCAGTGACGTCCAAAATGAGCGGCACCAACAGAGATCAAATAAAGATATCCTTGAATCTGAAAACTGCGATGAGGCAACCCCGGCATCGACGCCGAGCATTCCTCTGGACGTCGTGCTGAAGGCCGCGCCCGCGATTGCGAGCTATTCGGTCGATCCAGTCAGGACCTGGCGGGATCTGATCGGCCTGGCCGCCTTCGTGGCCCCGATGATGGGGATCACCAAGGACGTCTGGCAGCGCGCCTGCAGCCGGATGGGTCCGGATCAGGCCGCAGTAACCTTGGCCTGCCTGCTGCAGCGCGGTGAAGGCATCGCATCTCCCGGCGCCTATCTGAGGCGGTTGACCGATCAGGCGGAGGATCGCGGGTTTTCGGCGGCGCCCATGGTGATGGCGCTGATTCGGGCCGAGAACCGGCATGCTGTGTGACAGGACGACATTGCCCGTGACGACCAGAAGCCGCCGCCCGACATGCGAACGGCCCGAAGGGCGGATGCCTTCGGGCCGTTGCGGAAAGCCTGATGCAGTTGACAGCTGTCAACCGACGACGTCAGCCGACATAGGCCACCAGCGTGGCGCGAACGCCATCGCGCCTCACCGCCGTCAGGGCCTGGGTGAAGGCCTGGACGAAGCCTTCGTCCTGCGGCAGGTCGCCGAAGATCGCGGGTTGGTCGAGGAAGGCGGCAGGTCGATCCCGGGCCGCCAGCGCATGCCGCTGCAGGACCGCGTGCCCATCGTCGTTCGGCGCGATGGGCGTGCCATCCTCGGCCGTACCCTCGCAATAGCGGCACCAGAGCGCCAGCTCCAGCGCCAGACCTTCGACCGATCCGCCTGCGGTCAGGCGGTCGCGCAGGGTCGGCAGTATGAACTTGGGCTGCCGGTTCGACCCGTCCAGGCACAGCCGGGGGATCGTGTCACCGATCCGCGGGTTCGAGAAGCGATCGACGATCAGGGCCAGATAGTCGTCATAGCTGACGCCCTCGATCGGCTGCAGGGTCGGGATGATCTCGCGCGTCTCCAGCGCCACCAGCCAGTCGCGGATCTGCGGGTCGGCCATCGCGTCATGCACGAAGTGATGGCCCAGCAGCGACGAGGCATAGGCGATGGCCGCATGGCCGCCGTTGAGGATCCGCAGCTTCATCAGCTCGTGCCGGCCGACATCCGCGACGAACTGCGCGCCGGCGTCCTGCAGGGCAGGGCGGCCTTGCGGGAAATGGTCCTCCAGCACCCATTGGCGGAAAGGCTCGCAGACGACCGGGGCGTTATCCTCGATCCCGAACTGGTCGCGCACCAGGTCCCGCTCGCGGTCCGAGGTGGCGGGGGTGATGCAATCGACCATCGAGTTGGGGAAGGCGATGGTCGCCGCGATCCAGTCGGCCAGCGCCGGCTCGGACTGCCGGGCAAGGCCCACGACAGTGCGCGCGCAGACATGGCCGTTCTCGGGCAGGTTGTCGCAGGACAGCACGGTGAAGGGCGCATGGCCCGCATCGCGGCGGGCGCGCAGGGCGGCCAAGATCATGCCGAAGACGCTTCGCGGCGCGTCGGGGTGGGCGGCGTCATGGGCCATGTCGGGATGGCCCACATCAAACCCGTCGGTCTTGGCGTCGACATAGTACCCGCCCTCGGTGATGGTCAGCGAGACGATGCGGATGGCGGGATCGGCCATGGCGGCGATGGTCGCGGCGGGGTCGACCTCCACGAAGTCGATCATCGATCCCAGCACCTGCGCCGACAGGCCCGAGGGGTCCAACTCGACCAGCGTGGTCAGCCAGTCCTGCCGGGCCAGCCGGTCGCGCATGGCGGCGTCGCCCGGGCGCACCCCGGCGCCGACCAGCGCCCAGTCATGGTCGCGGCCCTGCGCGAACAGCCGGTCCAGAAACCATGCCATATGCGCGCGGTGGAAGTTGCCGACACCCACATGCAGGATGCCGGGGCGCAGGGCCGCGCGGTCATAGCCGGGGCGCGTCACCTGGGGCGGCAGCTGGGGCAGGGCGGTTTGGGTCAGCCGGATGGCCATGGTCGGACCTTTCATCATGGCGCCATCCCCCGCACCCCGGGGGGCGCAAGGAAAGACGTTCTGCATCAATGGGTTAAGATGGGTCGGGCGTCAGATCGGCGCGGCGATGCGATCGCCTTCGGCGTCAAAACGGTGCATCTGCGCGGGGTCGGGGGTCAGGAAGACCGTATCGCCGTGATGCAGGTCGATATCGCCGCCCGCGCGCACGGTGATCGTCTCGGCCAAACCCGTGTCCTCGACATAGAAGAAGGTGTCGGATCCCAGATGCTCGCTGACGCCCACGCGGCCCTGCCAGGTGCCCGTCGTGGCCGAGACGCCGATATGCTCGGGGCGGATGCCGATGGTCTCGGCCCCGTAGTCGGCCGCGACCGGGCCCGACAGCAGGTTCATCCTGGGGCTGCCGATAAAGCCCGCGACGAACAGGTTCTTCGGTGCGCGGTACAGGTCCATCGGGCTGCCGACCTGCTCGATCCGGCCCGCATGCAGGACCACGATCTTGTCGGCCATGGTCATTGCCTCGACCTGGTCGTGGGTCACGTAGACCATCGTGGTCTTCAACCGGTTGTGCAGCTCGCTGATCTCCAGCCGCATGCCGACGCGCAGGGCGGCATCCAGGTTCGACAGCGGCTCGTCGAAGAGGAAGGCCGAGGGTTCGCGCACGATGGCCCGCCCGATGGCCACGCGCTGGCGCTGCCCGCCCGACAGCTGGCCGGGCTTGCGGTCCAGGTAGTCGGTCAGGTTCAGCGCCTTGGCGGCGGCCGTGATGCGGCGGTCCTGTTCGTCCTGCGGCACGCTGGCCATGCGCATCGGGAAGGCGATGTTCTTTCGGACCGACATATGCGGGTAGAGCGCATAGGATTGGAACACCATCGCCAGACCGCGCTTGGCCGGGGGCGTCTCGGTGGCGTCCTGACCGTCGATCAGGATGCGCCCGCCGCTGGTATCCTCCAGCCCCGCGATCAGGCGCAGCAGGGTAGATTTCCCGCAGCCCGACGGGCCCACGAAGACCACGAACTCGCCGTCGTCGATGTCCAGGTTCAGGGGCGGGATGACCTCGACGTCTCCGAACCGCTTCGTCACGTTTTCCAGGGTGATGCGTCCCATGGTCGTCCCCTTATTTCACCGCGCCGAAGGTCAGGCCGCGGACAAGTTGTTTTTGGCTGAACCAGCCCATGATCAGGATCGGCGCGATGGCCATGACCGAGGCTGCCGACAGCTTGGCCCAGAACAGGCCCTGCGGGCTGCTGAAGGATGCGATGAAGGCCGACAGCGGGGCCGCGTTGGTGGTGGTCAGCTGGATGGTCCAGAAGGCTTCGTTCCACGCCAGGATGACGTTCAGAAGCATGGTCGAGGCGATGCCTGGAATGGCCATCGGCGTCAGCACGTACAGGATCTCTTCGCGCAGGCCGGCGCCGTCCATCCGCGCGGCCTCCAGGATCTCTCCGGGAATCTCGCGGAAATAGGTGTACAGCATCCAGACCACGATCGGCAGGTTGATCAGCATCAGCATGACAGTCAGGCCGATCCGCGTGTCCATCAGCCCGGTGCGCAGGAAGATCAGATAGATCGGCACCAGCACCGCGACGGCGGGCATCATCTTGGTGGACAGCATCCACATCAGGATGTTCTTGGTGTGCTTGGTGGGCGAGAAGGCCATCGCCCAAGCCGCCGGGATCGCCACGATCAGCGCTAGGATGGTGGACCCGACCGCCAGGATCACCGAATTGGTGAAGGGCTTCCAGTAGTCGTTCTGAGTCTGCACCGCCTCGAAGCTGGACAGCGTGAAGGACGGGATCAGGCTGAAGCCCGAGATCGCCTCCTGTTCCGTCTTCAGGCTGGTGATGATCGTGTAGAGGATCGGAAAGAACAGCGTCAGGGCCACGGCCCATGCGGCGATGGTATAGCCGATCTTGCTGCGAGTGCTGCTTGCGCGTGCCATGATATCCCCTCAGTCCAGGTTCTTGCCGACGGCGCGCATCAGGAAGATGGCGACCAGGTTGGCCAGGATGACCGCGATGATGCCGCCTGCGGCAGCACCCCCGATGTCGAAGTTCAGGCGTGCGGCGCGATAGATCAGATAGGTCAGGTTCGTGCTGGCATTGCCGGGGCCGCCATTGGTGGTCACCAGGATCTCGGCATAGATGCCCAGCAGGAAGATCGTCTGGATCAGGATGACCACGGTGATCGCGCGGGCCATGTGCGGCAGGGTCAGGTGGATGAAGCGGCTGACCGAGCCCGCGCCGTCCATCTCGGCGGCCTCCATCTGCTCGCCGTCCAGCGATTGCAGGGCGGTCAGCAGGATCAGCGTCGCAAAGGGCAGCCATTGCCAGGCCACGATGATGACGATCGAGGTCAACGGATATTGCGCGAACCAGTCCACCGGCTGCAGGCCCAGGAAGCGCGCGATGTCGGCGAAGACCCCATAGGAGGGGTGCATGATCATGTTCTTCCAGATCAGCGCGGCCACCGGCGGCATCACGAAGAACGGCGAGATGATCAGGATCCGCACGATCCCCTGGCCCCAGATCGGCTTGTCGATCAGCAGTGCGATGGCGATGCCGCCGATCACGGTGATGGCCAGCACGCCCAGCACCAGGACCAGCGTGTTGACGATCGCGGCCATGAAGGCCGGGTCTGTGACGAAATACTGATAGTTGAACCATCCGGCCCAGCTGGTCACCGCCGGGTTCAGCAGATTGTAGTTCAGGAACGAATAATACAGCGTCATTGCCAAGGGGACGACCATCCAGATCAGCAGCAGGATGATCGCAGGCGCGCGCATCAGGCGCGCAAGACTCTGGGTCTGGCGGGTGGCCATGGCGGGCGTCCTCCGGGGCGCATGGGTGGGGCAGGGGGGGCGCCGCCCCGTCAGGCGGGGGGCGGGCGCTAGGTTGGGTGGGATCGCTTACTTCGGATAGCCGGCGCGGGCCATCTCGCGGGCGGTCGTGGACTGGGCCGCGGCCAGCGCGTCCTCCGCCGACATCTGGCCGGCGAGCGCGGCCGAGAAGGTCTGTCCGACCTGCGTGCCGATCCCTTGGAACTCCGGGATCGCGACGAACTGACCGCCCGTGTAGGGGATGTCCTGCACGGAGGCCTTCTGCGTCTCGGCCGCGTTGATCGATTCCAGCGTCATCGCGGCAAAGGGCGCGGCTTCCTGGTAGGCGGGGTTCTCATAGAGCGAGGTCCGCGTGCCCGGAGGGGCGGCGCGCCAGCCCTCGGCCTCGGCCACCATGTCGGTGTATTCCTTGCTGGTCGCCCACGCGACGAAGGCCTTGGCCGCGTCCTGCTTCTGGCTGGAGGCCGGGATGGCCAAATTCCACGCCCACAGCCAGTTGCCGTGGTTGTCGACGCCGTCCTTGTTGGGGAACTGCGCAAATCCCACGCTGTCGGCGACGGTCGAATCCTCGGGGTCGGTCACGAAGCTGGCGGCGACGGTGGCGTCGATCCACATGCCGCACTTGCCCTGCTGGAACAGCGACAGGTTCTCGTTGAAGCCGTTCGACGACGCGCCCGGAGGGCCGTATTCGTTCATCAGCGTCAGATAGTCGGTCAGCGTCGCCTGCCATTCCGGGCTGTCGAACTGCGGGGTCCATTCGGTGTCGAACCAGCGCGCGCCATAGCTGTTGGACATGGCAGTCAGGAAGGCCATGTTCTCGCCCCAGCCAGGCTTGCCGCGCAGGCAGATGCCATAGATCTCGGCGTCGCGGTCGGTCATCGCCTCGGCCGCTGCGGTGATCTCGGTCCAGGTCGGGTTGTCCGAGATGGTCACGCCCGCGGCCTCGGCCAGGTCGGTGCGGTACATCACCATGGCGGATTCGGCATAGAAGGGCGCGGCATAGAGCGTGTCGTCGACCGACAGCGCATCGCGCACGGCGGGGACCAGATCGTCCACGTCGTAATCCTCGGGCAGGTCGGACAGCGGCGTCAGCCATTCCTGCGCGGCCCAGATCGGCACCTCGTAGGTGCCGATGGTCAGCACGTCGTACTGCCCGCCATTGGTGGCGATGTCGGTCGTCACGCGCTCGCGCAGCACGTTCTCTTCCAGCGTCACCCATTCCAGCGTGATGTTCGGGTTCGCCTCGGTGAAGGCGCCGGTCATCTGCTGCATGCGGATCATGTCGCCATTGTTCACGGTGGCGATGGTCAGGGTGACGGGATCCTGCGCGGCGGCGACGCTGCCTGCGGCGCACAGGGCCGTGGCGCCCAGAAGGGCGCGGAATGTCGTGGTCATGGTAGTCCTCCCTTGGCGGTTGAGCATTTGCCCTTCCGATGGGCATATTCTCACCAATCGACACGAATCTGTCAACGGTCATTCCCCGCCGCGCTGCGGCGAGACCCCAAGCCGTTCTAAACCATGGACAAAGTCAGGCCAGCAGCCGTTCCGCGGTCGCTTCCGAGGTGATCAGCCCGGTGATCAGCCGTCCGACCAGTGCCGCGCGAATCGCCGGCAGCTTGGACTGGCCCGAGGCGACGGCGATCACGTCGCGGGCGGGCCGGCAGGGCAGGGGGGCCGAGGCCACGCGCCGGTTGAAGGCGCAGTCGATGATCCGGCCTTGGGCGTCATAGACCCAGCTGGTGATCTCTCCGACAGCACCCGCGCGCGCCAACTCGGCCATCTCGACGGCAGAGAGGAACCCGTCCACATGCAGGGGCGCGGTCATGTCCATCTGCCCGATGCCCACCAGCGACAGGTCGGCCCGCGCGCACAGGTCAATGGTGTTGCGCGCCGCCTGCTGGGCCTGCATCGCCGCCAGTTCCGCCGGATCGCGGGCCAGCACCGGCAGCGGATAGGGGAAATGCGGCGCGCCGATGCGCTCGGCCAGCCGGATGGTGGCGTTGTAGGGCGTGGCCGAGCCGTCCTCCATCATGTTGCCAAGGCGCGAGACGACGACATGCTGCGGGCAGGACATGCGGGGCAGCTGTTCCACCATGGCGCGCAGGTTGCGCCCGGTGCCCAGGCTGACGATGCGCCGTTCGGGCGATTTCAGCACGCGCTCCAGATGGGCGGCGGCGGCGATGGCGATGCCCGCCAGCAGGTCCGGTGCCTCGGGGTCCGAGGGCGCGACTTCGGCCAGCGTCAGCCCGTAGCGGTCGGCCAGCGCCGCGGCCAGGTCCATGCAGCGCCCGATCGGATGGTCCAGCCGCACCTTGACCAGCCGTTCCGACAGCGCCATCGCCACCAGCCGCTGCGCGGACTGGCGGCTGACGCCCAGCTTGCGGGCGATCTGGTCCTGCGTGTTGCCCGCCACGTAATACAGCCACCCCGCGCGGGCGGCGTCGTCCAGGCGCGTGGTCTCCGGGGTGAAGCGGTCGGCGCTCATCCCGGCACGCCCTCGATCCGGGCCAGCAGGGCGGGAAAATCGCGCCAGTCGGCGAAGCTGTCATGCCCTTCGGGCGCGGGCTGGCCCGCCAGATGCGCCCCGCCCGCATAATGCAGCACCCGCATCCCGGCGGCGCGGGCCGCGGCGAGGCCCGGGGCGCTGTCCTCGATCACCAGCGCATGGGAGGGCTCCGCGCCCATTTGGGCGGCCGCGAACAGGAACAGGTCGGGGGCGGGCTTGCCCTGCGCCACCTGGCTGGCGGTGAAGACATGCGGGCCGAACCGCGTGGAAAGCCCCAGCACCTCCAGGGTCCGCGCCACCCGCGGCGGGCTGGAGGAGGTGGCCACGCAGACCGGCCGGTCCAGCGCCGCCAGCAGCTCGACGATGCCAAGCGTGGGCGCCAGGTCGGTGGCAAAGCGGTCCAGCAGCCGCGCGCGATAGCGGGCCTCGAAATCCTCGGGCAGCACCCGGGCCAGCCGGTCGCGGATATGGGCGGCGACGGTCGGAAAGCTGCGGCCCAGGAAATCGCGGCGCACGTCGTCCAGCGTCAGCGCGATGCCCAGACCCGCCAGCTGGTCGATCAGCACCTCGGCCGACAGGATCTCGCTGTCGGCGATCACGCCGTCGCAGTCGAAGATGATCAGATCCACCCGCATCGCGCCGCCTCCTGTCGGTTGCCGCAGCCTTAGTCGCATTTGCGCCCGTGGGAAATAGCCCAGCATCGCCGCCACGGAACCGCCCCGCCCCGGCCGGGTTGACGGGCATGAGCACAACCGACCCCGCCGGGACCCATCCCGCCCGCCATGTCCGCCCCGAGGATCACGACCGCGCCGTCTGGCTGCGCGCCGGGGCGTGGCTGGCACTGGCGGCGGGGCTGCTGGCGCTGCCCTTCATCGTCATCCTGATGGGCGACCCGCCCGCCGCGCGGGGTCTGACGCGCGACCTGTCCCTGGGCCTGGGCTTTGCCACCCTGTCGCTGGCGGGGATGCAGTTCGCGCTGACCGGACGGCTGAAGCCGCTGTTGCATCCTTTCGGCGCCGACATCGTGGTGGTGTTCCACCGCTTCCTGTCCTGGGGGCTGGTGGCGCTGATGCTGGGGCATTTCGGCATGCTCTACATCTGGCACAAGGACGATCTGGGCGTGCTGAACCCGCTGCAGGCGGAACTGCATATGACCGCCGGGCGCGTGGCGATGGGCTGCTTCCTGGCGCTGGTCGTCAGTTCCGAGTTCCGCAAGCGGCTGAAGCTGGACTATCTGTGGTGGCGGTACCTGCATGTCGCGCTGGCGATCACCGGCTTCGGCATGGCGATCTGGCATGTGCTGGGCGCGGGGCATTTCACCGGCCAGGACGGCACGCGCGGGCTGTGGCTGGCGGCGACGCTGGCGTGGCTGGGGCTGCTCCTCTGGACACGCCTGCTGCGCCCGTGGCAGCAATCGCGCAACCCTTGGCGCGTGACCGAGAACCGCGACGAGGGCGACGGCGTCCATACGCTGGTCCTGGCCCCCGAGGGCAAGCCGCTGCGCGGCTGGCGCCCGGGGCAGTTCGCGTGGCTGGCCATTGGCAACAGCCCCTTCGCGCTGCGCGAACACCCCTTCACCATCTCGACCGCGCCCGACAAGGGCAACCATGTGCGCTTTTCCATCAAGCCCCTGGGCGATGACAGCAAGCGTCTGTCGCAGACGCCGGTCGGCGCGCGGGCCTGGGTCGACGGCCCCTATGGCACCTTCTCGGTCGACCGCGAGGCCGATGCGGGCGGCTTCGTGATGATCGCGGGCGGGGTCGGGGTGACGCCGGTCATCGCCAACCTGCATGCGCTGCAGGAACGCCGCGACCCGCGCCCGGTGATCCTGCTTTATGCCAACGACGATTGGGACCAGATCGCCTTCCGCGACCAGCTGGCCCGGATCGCGCAGGACATCGACCTGCGCGTGACCCATGTGATCAAGACCCCGCCCGATGGCGGCGACTGGCCGCCCGAGGATCACGTGACGCGCGACGGCATGATCGATGCCGCGGCCCTGGCCGATCTGCTGCCCCCCGAAAGCCGCGACTGGCCGCACATGCTGTGCGGGCCCCCGCCGATGCTGGACGCCGTCCGCACCGCCCTGCTGCAGATGGGCGTGCCACGCCGCCGCATCGACAGCGAAATCTTCGAGATGGTCTGACAGATGCGCCCGATCCTTGCCCGCGTTCTTGCCGCCGCGATGGTGGCCTTGGCCTTCGGGCTGGCCTTGGCCTTCGCGCTGGCCCTGCCCTCGGCCTGACCCCCTCAGCCCGGCATCTGCAGGATGCCCTTGTCGGCCAGTTTTGCGTCGGCCTGCTTCGCGTCTGGCGAGGCCTCGACCTCCAGCCGGCGGCGGGGCAGGGCGCCCGGCTGGTCGTGCTGCAGATAGGCCAGCAGATGCTCGCGGATCTCGCAGCGCAGATCGAAGGCGCGGCCCGCATTGCGCGCGCTGGCCAGGATCCGCACCTCGGTCACGCTTTCGCGGAAATCGGTGACCTGCAGCGCGAAGACGTCCTTGTCCCACAGCGCCGAGGCGCGCACGATCCGCTCGGCCTCGGCCCGCAGGTCGGGGATGCTGACGGCATAGTCCACATACAGCATCACCACCCCGATCAGCGTCGCATCCGAGCGGGTCCAGTTCTGGAAGGGCTGTTCCATGAAATAGCTCAACGGCACGATCAGGCGGCGCTTGTCCCAGATGCGGATGACGACATAGGTGCCGCCGATCTCCTCGACATTGCCCCACTCGCCATCGACGATCACCGCGTCGTCGATGCGGATGGGCTGGGTGATGGCCAGCTGGATCCCCGCAAACAGGTTCCGCAGCACCGGCTGCAGCGCCAGACCCACGACCAGGCCCGCGGCGCCGGCCGAGGCCAAGAGGCTGACCCCGTATTGCCGCACCCCGTCGATGGTCATCAGTATGGCGCTGATGCCCACCGCCAGGATCAGCATCGAGCCCACCTGCTGCAGGATGCGCGACTGCGTGACATGCTTGCGCGCCAGCAGGTTGTCCTCGACATCCATGCGGAAGCGGCGCAGGTGCAGCGCCACCCAGATTTGCAGCGCCGCCCGCGCCACCATCGTCAGGCAGGCGATGAAGGACAGCAGCAGCACATGGCGCAGGGTCGCGGTCTGATCGACCGTCAGGGGGGCGATGCGGGCGGCCAGCGACAGGCCGACGATGATCAGCGCTAGCTGCACCGCCATGCGGGTGCGCGCCAGAAGCGGCCCCCAGAAATCGCTGCGCCTTGAGATCAGGCGCAGCACGACGCGCTGGATCACCAGCCAGCCCAGCCATGACAGGCCCAGGGCCACCAGAAAGATCAGCGCGGTTTCAGTCCAGCGGTCCATGCAATCCTCGTGCGTCTTGGGATCCTCGGGGGCGCGTGTCGCGCGCCTCCGTCCCGGGCGCAACCCCCGCGTGCAACCGCCCGTTCCGCACGGGTCCGCCTTACGGGCAGGGGGCCCGCCCCCCGCCGCCGCGCAGGCAGACGGTGCCGCCCTGCCGGTCGATCTGCCCGCCGGGCAGGCAGGGTGCGGTTCAGTCCGGTGCCCCCTCCGGTGCCGCCCCGTCCAGCGCGGCCGAGATCGCGTCGAAGACCAGCAGCGGATCGACGGGCTCGCGGCCAAGCGGCTTGGGCTGGGCCATGTGCGTGGCGATCACCACGCCGCGCGCGGGGTTGATGTAGATGTTCTGTCCCTGGATGCCGATCGCCGCATAGGCGCCGTCCGCGATCGAGGGCTCGGTCCAGCCCGGCCACCACATGTAGCCATAGTCGATCTGGGCCCCGCCTGTCAGGACCTGCGGCTGGCCTGCCGTCTCGGTCCAGCCCTCGGGCAGGACGGGCTGGCCGTCGATCATCCCGCCCTCCAGGAAGAACTGGCCGAAGCGGGCATAGTCGCGCAGCGTGGCCGACAGGCCGCTGCCGCCGATCTCGGTGCCGTCGGGGCTATCCAGCCACCAGTTGGCATCGGCCTCCATCCCGTAGGGCTGCCAGATCTTCTGCGACAGGTAGTCCGACAGCGGCTGGCCGGTGGCGCCGGTCACGATCTCGGCCAGGACCTGCGTCTCTCCGGTGGAATAGGTGTGGTGGGTGCCGGGCTCATGGGCGCGGGGCAGGGCGGCCATCACCTCCATCGCGGCGCCGGGGCGCTGTTCGATCTGCGCGCGCAGCAGGGCACGGCGGTCCGAGGTAGGGTCGGTATAGGTCTCGTTCCACGCCACGCCCGAGGCCATCAGCAGGATGTCGTGGATGCTGACCCCGTCATAGGCGCTGCCCGCCAGCGCGGGCACGTACTCGGTCACCATGTCGTCCAGGCCGCCGATATGCCCGTCGCGGATCGCCGCGCCCACCAGGGTCGAGGTGACGGACTTGGCCACCGACATCGACATCCAGCGCGTGTCGGGCGTGTTGCCCCGCTGATAGGTCTCATAGACCACCGCGCCGTCCTTCAGCACGATCATCCCCGCCACATTGTCCAGCGACAGGAAGTCGTAGAGGTCATGGGTCGCCTCGCCCACCTGATAGGTCAGCGTGGCTTCCAGATCGACCGGGGCCTGTGGCAGGTCCCGGGCCGTGTCGCCCGCCGCGATGGTGCGGGTCGGGAACAGCCGGTCGATGTTGCGGAAGGTGCTGACGGCCAGATCGGGGGTCAGGTGGCCGTCATAGACATCCTCGATCGTGCCGATGGGCTCGTCGGCATGGGGATAGCCCTGGGCCGCTGCGGACAGCGGCAGGGCAAGCCCCGCCAGCAGCAGGGCCAGGGGGGTGGGCAGGCATCGGGTCATGGGAACCTCCATCCGGTCGGCGCGGGGGGCGTCCCCGACATGGAAGGCCAGATCTGCGCGTCCTGCAACAGAAAGCTGCGGGCGCCCCCGTCAGTCCACGGCCCCGGGCAGGGTGCCGCCGATCCGCGCCGCGATATGGGCCGCGATCATCGTGTCCAGATGCGCGCCCCCGCCGTTCTTGAAGACGGTGATCTCGTCCGACGCGGCCCGCCCGCAGGTGCCCGGCACCAGATCGTAGAGATCGCCGATCACGTCGGCCTCGGTCAGCACGCCCGCGGCGATGGGGATGGTCAGCTCTCCGATATGGTGGATCGTCGTCGCGCGGCTGTCCACGAAGACGCGGGCCTCGCGCATCAGGGCGTCATCGGCCTCGCGCATGTCCGCCTTGTAGGCGCCGATCAGGTCGACATGGGTGCCGGGCCGCACCCAGTCCCCGTGCAGGACCGGCTGCCGTGCCATCGTCGCGGTCGAGATGATGTCGGCCTGACCCGCCGCCGCCGCCAGGTCGGTCACGGCGGTGACGCCATAGCCCTCGTCGGCCATCTGCCGGGCCAGCGCCTCGGCCTGCTCGGGGCGGCGGGCCCAGACCTGGATGCGGTCGATCTGCGGCATCCCGGCGCCATAGGCGCGGACCAGCCCCCGCGCCAGCGTGCCTGCGCCGACGATCAGCAGGCTGGTGCTGTCGGGCCGCGCCAGCAGCTGCGCGCCCAGCACGGAATCCCCCGCCGTCTTGAACTCGGTCACCAGCGCGCTTTCGATCACGGCGCAGAGGGTGCCGTGGTCGGGCTCGAAGAACATCATCGCCCCCTGCACGGTGGGCAGGCCATGGGCTGGGTTCCGGTCGAAGACCGTCACCGCCTTCACGCCGTAGCCCACCCCCGGCAGATAGGCCGCCCGCGTCAGCATCGTCCCCTGCGCGGGCCCCAGGAACAGATCGCCCAGTTCGGGGCGGCCCGCCTTGTGGCCTTCGCGCAGCGCCGCGATGGCGCCGGTCCAGTCGATCCGGCCATGGGCCGCGGCATAGGTGATCAGGTCGAGGGTCATGGCCGCTCCTTCAGGTGGGATCAGGCCAGGTGCTGGCGGAACCAGTTGATGGTACGGGTCCAGGCCAGCTCTGCCGCCTCGGCGTCGTAGCGGGGCGTGGAATCGTTGTGAAAGCCGTGGCCGGTGCCTTCGTAGATATAGGCCTCGTAGGGGGTCCCGGCCGCGTCCAGCGCCTGCTGGTAGGCGGGCCAGCCCTCGTTCACGCGCGGATCCTCCTCGGCGTAATGCAGCAGCAGGGGTGCGCGGATGCGAGGCGCGTCGGCCGGATCGGCCTGCCGCCCGTAGAAGGGCACCGCCGCGCCCAGATCGGGAAAGGCCACCGCCGCCGCATTGGCCACGCCGCCGCCATAGCAGAAGCCCGTGATGCCGACCTTGCCGGTGACATCCGCATGCGCCGTCAGGAAGTCGATGGCGGCGAAGAAGTCGTTCATCAACTTCTCGCCATCGACCTGCTGCTGCAACGCACGGCCCTCCTCGTCATTGCCGGGATAGCCGCCCAAGGGCGTCAGCCCGTCGGGGGCCAGCGCGATGAAGCCCGCCTTGGCCACGCGCCGCGCGACATCCTGGATATAGGGGTTCAGGCCCCGGTTCTCGTGCACCACGACGACGCCCGGCGCGGTGGCCGTGCCGGTCGGGCGGACCAGGTAGGCGCGCACCTCTCCGTGGCCCTCGGGCGAGGGATAGGTGATCCATTCGGCGCGGATGTCGGGATCGTTGAAGCTGACCTGCTCGGCCAGCGCGTAATTCGGCGACATCATTCCCAGGATCGCCACGGCGGTCAGCCCGGTCACCGCGAACTTGGCCGCCCGGTCCAGGAACTGGCGCTTGGTGATCACGCCATGGGCGTAGAAATCGTACAGCTCCCGCAGCTCGGGGCTGAAATCCTTGGCGGTCAGGCGCGGGCTCATCGGCGTCTCCTGGGGCTGGACTGGGAAGTGCAGAGTGTCGGCCCCCCGCCCGCCGCGTCAAGGGGCAGCTTGACCCACCCCCCTCTCAGGGCGCCAGCAGCCGCCGCGCCGCCCACCAGCTGGCCGCCGCCAGCACCCCGGCGGTCGCCAGGCACAAGGGCAGCCCGCCCAGCTGATAGCTGAGCCCCGACAGTAGCGTCCCCATCAGCCGCCCCGTCGCATTGGCCATGTAGTAGAAGCCCACGTCGCGGGTGATCCGTTCGGCCGCGCCGAAGGCCAGGATCAGGTAGGAATGGACCGAAGAGTTGATCGCGAAGACGAAGCCGAACAGAAGCAGCCCCCCGATCAGCGTCACCGTCAGCCCCGGCGTCGGCTGCGGCACGATCCATGCGGCGGCGGCCAGCGCCAGCGGGATCGGCACCAGATAGGCCGCCCACCTGACGGCCTTGGCGGTGATCGCCGCCTCGGGCTGCTGGCGTCCGCCCAGCAGGCGGGGGGCCGCGGCCTGGACCGCGCCGTAAAGGATGATCCACAGCGCCATGAAGCTGCCGACCAGGAAGAAGGCCTCGCGCCGCCCCTCGGGCGTGCCGTCCGACAGGACCGCCTGGAAATAGATCGGGATGCCCACCACGAACCACACGTCGCGGGCCGCGAACAGGAACATCCGCGCCAGGCTGAGCCGGTTGACGCGGGCATCGCGCGACCGCCAGCCCGACCAGCCCTCGGACGACTTCATCCGGCCCGGCAGGCCCGGCGGCAGGAACAGCGCCACCGCCAGCAGGATCGCGGCCAGCACGGCCGCCATGGTCCAGATCGCCGCCTGGAACCCGGCCAGCCCCAAGGCGGCGGCGCCCAGAAAGAAGCCCAGGCCCTTGACGGCGTTCTTCGATCCGGTCAGCGCCGCGACCCATCGGAAAAGACCCCCGTCCTCGGCGGGCGCCAGCACCTTCACGGCGGATTTGGACGACATCTTGGACAGGTCCTTGGCCACGCCCGACAGCCCCTGCACCGCCATCACGAAGACGACCGAGGCGCCCACGCCCCAGGCCGGGTCCAGCTGCGCCAGCGCCGCCAGCGCCACGATCTGCAGCCCCAGCCCGGCATAGAGCGTCGCGGCTAGCCCGAAGCGCGCGGCCAGCCAGCCCGCCGCTAGGTTGGTGACGATGCCCGCGACCTCGTAGAAGACGAACAGATAGGCCAGCTGCACCGGCGAGAAGCCGAGCGCGTTGAAATGCAGCAGCACCAGCATCCGCAATGCGCCGTCCGACAGCATGAAGGCCCAATAGGCCGCCGTCACCGCCCCGTAGGCGCGCAGCGGGTTCGCGGCGACGCTCATGCAAGCGACCCCGCCACCAGGCGCGTCACATCCGCCAGGCGGCAGGCATAGCCCCATTCGTTGTCGTACCAGGCATAGATCTTGACCTGCGTGCCGTTCACCACCATCGTCGAGCCCGCATCCACGATCGCGCTGCGCGGATCGTTGACGTAATCGGTCGAGACGAGGGGCCGCGTCTCGTAGCCCAGGATCCCCTGCAGCGGGCCCTCGGCGGCGGCCTGGAAGAGGGCGTTCACCTCGTCCACGGTGGTCGGGCGCTCGACCTCGAAGACGCAATCGGTCAGCGAGGCATTCAGCAGCGGCACCCGCACCGCATGGCCGTTCAGACGGCCCGCCAGTTCGGGATAGATCAGCGTGATCGCCGTCGCGCTGCCGGTGGTGGTGGGGATCAGGTTCATCAGCGCGGACCGCGCGCGGCGCATGTCCTTGGCGGGGCGGTCCACGATGGTCTGGGTGTTCGTGACGTCATGGATCGTCGTGATCGATCCGTGGCGGATGCCAAGCGCCTCGTGGATGACCTTGACGACCGGCGCCAGGCAGTTCGTCGTGCAGCTGGCCGCAGTGACGATCCGCTGGCTGCCGTCATAGAGATCGTGGTTCACCCCATAGACCAGGTTCAGCGCGTCGCCGTCCTTGACGGGCGCGCTGACCACGACCTTGGCCACGCCCGCGTCGAAATAGGGCGCGATCCGGGCGGCGGTCTTGAAGACGCCGGTGCAGTCGATGACCAGATCGACGCCCATCTCGCGCAGAGGCAGGGCCTCGATCGTGCGCGCATGGGTCAGGCGGATGGACTGGCCGTCCAGCACCAGATGGTCGCCCGCAGCCGCGACAGGCGTGGTCCAGCGCCCGTGGACGCTGTCGAATTCCATCAGCAGGGCGTGCTGGTCGGCGTCGCCCTCGGGGTCGTTCAGCAGCACGATGTCGCCTCCGGCACCCTGGTCGATGAGGGTGCGCAGGGCCAGCTTTCCGATGCGGCCAAGGCCGTTCACTGCAATGCGGGTCATGTCCGGGATCAGTCCTTCGTCAGGGCGTCGGCGTCGATGCGGTCGACGCGGGTCTGCAGCGTCAGCCGGTCCAAGCTGGCCACGGGGAGGGCGGCGAAGGCCTCGATCCGGCGGCGCAGGCCGCCATAGGTGCGCGCGAAGGCCAGCGCCTTCTCGGCATCCGTCCCCTCGGCCTTGACCGGATCGGGCAGGCCCCAATGGCCGGTGATCGGCTGGCCGGGCCAGGGCGGGCATTCCTCGGCCGCCGCCGTGTCGCAGACGGTGAAGACGAAATCCATCACCGGGGCGCCGTCCTCCTGGAACTCGGACAGGTGCTTGGACCGCATCGCGCCGACGTCGTGGCCGTTGCGGGCCAGCACGTCCAGCGCGAAGGGGTTCAGCTGGCTGCCCGGGCGGGTGCCGGCGGAATGGGCGACGAACTTGTCCCCGCCCAGGTCGCGCAGCAGCGCCTCGGCAAAGATCGAGCGGGCGGAGTTGCCCGAACAGATGAACAGCACATGATAGCCGGTGTCACGCATGGTCGTTTCCCTGGATGTCGGAAGGGGGGACAGAAGATCGGGCCGGGCGCGGCCCAGATCCAGCGCCAGATAGCCCAGCAGCGCCTCGGCCACCGCAAGGTCGACCGAATAGAACAGCGACCGGCCCTCGCGGCGCATGGCGACGAGGCCGCAATCGGTCAGGTCGGAGAGGTGATGGGACAGGGTGTTGGCCTTCAGGCCCAGGGCCTGCGCGATCTCGGTCGGGCGCACGCCGCGCGGCGCAAAGCGCATCAGCAGCCGGAAGACCGCAAGGCGGCCGGGATGGCCGAGCGTGGCGAAGGCATGGGCGGCATGTGTCTGTTCCATGTTTCCTGAATACAGGAAACGACGTGGAACGCACGTGAAGTTTTGATGTCGGCCCGGTGACGGGGTCCAAAGGCCGCGCGGGCGGGCGCGGCCTTCGTCGGCAGGGTCAGGGCTTCTTGGGCGTCTCGGTCTTGGGCTCGTCCATCTTGGCGGGATTCATCACGTCGAAATCCTCGGGCTTGTGGGGGACGCCGTGATGCGAGCCCTGGGCGTTCTCGTGGCGGGGCTCGCGGTCCTTGCCCATGCCGGTCTCATTGTTCTTGGTCATCGCCGTCTCCTTGGATGGGGTCGTCCCCGGGGCCTGCTCGTGAGGAGGGAGGAGGCAGGCCCCGGGGACGGGAGCGTTGAACGGCCCACACCCCCGGATGTTCCCGACGATCCTGCGGGAAGATCCGCCGCCTTGTGCCACAGCGCGCTCAGGCCTGCGGCGCGGGTCCCGGCGCCTCGGTCGCGGCGCGGCACAGGGCCTCCAGCAGGTGGCGTTGGTGGATGGGCTTGTCGACCCGCTGCACGTCGGCAAAGATCCCGTGGCGCCCGGTGAAATCCGCCGAGGCATAGGCCGAGGCCAGGATGAAGGGCACGCCCAGATCCCGCAGACGCTCGGCCACCGGCAGGACCAGCTTGCCATGCAGGTTCAGGTCCAGCACCGCCAGATCGGGCTGCGCGCGGTCCAGCAGGGCCAGCGCGGCCTCGACCGATCCGGCGGGGCCGTGGACGCCATAGCCGTGTTCCTCCAGCATCATCTGGATGTCCAGGGCGATCAGCGGCTCGTCCTCGACCACCAGGACGAAACGGCCTGCCGGAAGATCGTCGTCGTTCATCTGGTCATCCGTGCTGCGGAAAGGTCAGTTCGGCCCGCAGGCCCTCGGGCCGGAAGTCCAGCCGGGCCTGCCCGCCCAGCTCGTGTTCCATCGACACCTCGATCAGCTTCGTGCCGAAGCCCTGGCTGTCGGGCGGCGCGGTCTCGGGGCCGCCGCTCTCGTTCCAGTGCAGCCGCACCATCGGCATCCCGTCGGGATCGTCCTCGGGCGTCCATCCGATGCTGACCTGCCCCCCGTCGCCCGACAGCGCGCCGTATTTCAGCGCATTGGTCGCCAACTCGTGCAGGACCATCCCCAGGGACATGGCCTGTGTCGGCAGCAGCGGCACCTGCGGGCCCGGCACGACCTCGATCCGGCTGGCACCGTCGCGATAGGGTTCGATCATCTGTTCGGTCAGCTCGGTCAGGCTGGTCGTGTCGCGATGGGCCGCGATCTGTAGCGACCGGCCCAAGGCATCCAGGCGAGAGATCAGGTCGTCGCGATACTCGACCGCCGAGCGGTCCTTGACCGAGGTCTGCCGGGCCAGCGCACGGGTCACCGACATCAGGTTCTTGATGCGGTGGTCGAATTCGCCGATCAGGATGTCCTTTTCCGCCTCCTTGCGGCGACGCAGCGTTGCGTCGACGATCGAGACCAGCAGGATGCGGTGGTGGCGGTCGGGATGCTCGACCCGCTGCGCGGTGATCAGCATCGTCTTGCTACCCACATGCGGGAAATCCGCCGTGACCTCGTAGTCGTAGATCGAGGCGCTCTTGGGCACGACCTCGCGCAGCAGCTGGTTCAGCTCGTCGATATCCCACTGCCCGTCGCCGAGCGCGGTGAAGGACTGACCCACGGTTTCGTCGGCGCTGGCCTCGAAGGCGCGGTAGAAGGCGGGGTTCGCGCTGATCACGGTCATATCCGGCCCCAGCACCAGCAGGGGGTCGCGCAGGGTGTCTACAATGCCCGTCGCGCGCACATGCGAGCTGCGCAGCAACCGATAGAGTTCATCCAGATCCAAGCCAGGCCTCCGTTGCCGTACATTGTGGCCGGAGTGTCGCACCACCCGGCAGTGGGTGACAGATGGAATCTGCCGATCCAAACCCGAGGGGCCTGGCCCAAGTTCCCACGCGGCCACAGAGATGACCACCTGCCTGCCGAAGGCACGGGCAGGGCAGCGGGGCGGTCCGTGCAGGGTGTAGATCTGAAGATCCCAAAATGCTATACGATAATAATGAAGATTATGTCTCACCACCCACTAGCAACCCATGCAGGTCGATGTTGTGGGGCAGGGGTCTTTACCAAGTTGGTACACACCCCACCCCGCGTTGTCGGTTGGATTGGTCATCGCCTGCCGGTTTGACGTTCGATCCGCTGCTGCTGCGTGTCGGCCCTACCCTGGGACTTCACGCGGACCACGGACAGCGCCGGGATGCCCGCCGCGCCGCACAAGCTGCACTTTGCGCGGCTCATCATGTCCTTTGCCTTTTCCCAGTCATCATAGGCCAAGTCCGCACTGTGACCGCATCGGCATCGGAGGATGAACTGTACGGGCATCGATGGCATCCTGTTTATGGAGCCGAAAACGGCAGAAGGTCGGGACACTGAAAAGGCTATGACAAAGGATATCAGATGACCGACTATTCGGCGATCTTCATGATTATTTCTATGATGGGCGTCAGCTCTCGCACCCTCGTCTCTGTGATGCGCCGCCACCGTCCCGCCGCGCCGGTGGCCGAGCAGATCCTCGATGGCTTGGTATGGGGGGCGCTTATTGCCGTGGGGCTGATCGCGTTCGGAGCGCGTGTCACCGGATAGGCAATTGCCTTAATCGGTTCTATGCGCAGGGGTGAGCGGATCAGCCGGGGGTTGTGGCGCAGAGGGGTCAAGCTCCCACACGTCGAGCCATGCTAGGAAGGCCGGGTCGCCGTAATCCTCGCGCCCGGTTTCGTCGAAATATTGCTGCCGCAACAGGCCACGCCATTTCCGGGGTTTGTAGAACAAGCGCATTTCATAGTTCTTTCAGGATGATAAGGGTCTCATGACCAGCGGGTGTGGCCCACCGAACCTTCATATCATGCTTAGGTTGTACATTTAAGACGTTTGTCGTTCGTATGACGCGCGCAATGTTTACCTTCGGCTCACCTGCAGAATTGCTGTCCCTTGATTGACATGCATCTGCTTAAATAAGTAAGTTTCTCCATGCTCACTGAATTTAAGCGTTTGTTTCGCAATCATCGCCTCAGCAAAGGCGCTGTACGATGACACGGGAATGTTGAAAGTGCGTGGGTTTTCTCCCCGCACATCCTCAACTTCTGCGGTTTTTCCTCCGCTGAAATAGACAGTGGTCATGCGTTTCTCCTCCGCTTTCCCATCGTAGGTTATCCCCCCATCAGCGCATCAAACAGCCCCGCCGATAGCGGCGTGCTGGAAAAAGGCCCCGGCACCATTCGATGCCGAGGCCCCTTTGCCCTGACGCGGGCTGCGCACGTGCTCGTGCGGTGACTGCCCCCGGATTGCGCCGTGACAATCTGCGCCGCGCCCCCCAATTGGCAAAGGGCCGCGCCGTGACGGGGTTTTTGGCCATGTCAGCCGGGCACTCACCGTCTAATCCCAGATGCTTCACAGGTGAAAATCTTAAGCCCCGCAAGGCGCATCCAGGCCTTATCTCGTCATCCCCCGGTCATCGCATCAAACAGCCCCGCAGACGGCGGCGTGCTGGAGATTATCGGCGCGGCGGACGTTCCTCGTGTCTGATGGGCCATCCGTCGAACAGCATCCTGCATCCATACATCGTCCAGGGCTATGAAGATTTTAGCATGGTGCGGGAAAATGGGGCGGCGGTTTACCTGCGTAGGTTGCAAGCGCCTCCTAGGTGACTCAAGCCATGCAGCCCTGATCTGAAATAAGGGCATCGACCATGATCTGCCAGATCAGTTCAAAGCCGCTGGTCCATCGCGTCGGGGCGCCAGCGGTAAATCTGGGGAGGCGTTGTGCCACGGTCCTTCACTCATGCGAAAATCTCCAATTCGTCCATATTTTGCGCATTTGCCCACACGCCGGACCCCGCTGAGGGGGCAAAGTTGACGACTACCCTCTCGTCATCACATTCTCTTGACTATAGAGAACGAAAGACGCACAACTCAACCTTAAGGTGAATGCATCTCCTTTGGAGGTTTCCCGATGTTCTTCATTTCCATGGCAACTGTAGCGTTCGCAATTGTTCTCACTGCGATGCGGATGGAAGGGAGGAGCGGACGCTTCCGGGACAGCCATTTCCCCAAAGAGGATATGCTCTACCTCAAGCTTATTGGCATCAGCCTTCTAATAGCAGTCGTGACCTTGGTGTTGTCCCGCGAGTTCTGGAGATAACGTTAAAGGATCATACTGCGGTTAGCTCCCGTTCGATCAGGCCGCTATAAGCGTTGTATAGGGAGTGTTATAAATCCGACCAGCTGGAATTGAGCCAACGACTGGTTCACAGGCTGCTGAATGATTTTTAGAGCGAAGGACCTTATGAGGCGCTCTGGCCAGACACCTCACCTCAAGAAACCGATGACTGATGGCTGCCCAGGGGTGGTCACCCCAAATTCAGGCATAGTCCGGGTTGCCCTCGTTCTCAGACGAAAACCGACTTTCGTTCGGATGGCTACGCTGCGCCTCAGTCGTGACGCCCCGGCAAAAAATCTACATGATGCGCTTCCTGCCTTTTGTTACTCTTGATATTGTATTTTTGAGATGATCCGGAGACTGGTGTCGATGTGTGACGAAATGGGCCAACTCGAAGTATTTCCTGATCGCGCTTACCTGCGTCGGAAAGACCCCTCACGCAATATGCATCGTTTTTATCTTATGGCTGTGCAGCGTGATCTTTTTGGGCGCGCCAGCCTCATCCGGGAGTGGGGTCGGATTGGCAGCCCCGGAAAGCTGTGTGTCGAACACCATCCGGACGAAGGGCGCGCAGTGGATGCCCTATCGGCATTGATGGCCGCGAAACGCAAGCGGGGCTACGCGTCATGAGCAGCTGGCACAATCAGGCGGAGCTCAAGCGCCTTGATGACGCGCTTCTCAAAGCGGCGGAGACCAATGACGACATCATGTTTCTGTCGGAGCTTGACGGCTTTGTCGCGGGTCTCCTGGTCTGCCCGGACATGATCCCGCCAAGCCGCTGGCTCAAGGAAGTCTGGGGAGGGACGGGTGAGCCGACTTTCGACAGCCTGGCAGACATGCAGGCGCTTCTCGACCTCATGATGGGGCACTACAACCGCGTGGCCCGGATGCTGACCGCGCCCGCCTCCTATGGCCCGGTTATGGATAAAGATCACAGCGGTCAGGTCATCGTTGCCGATTGGGTGGAGGGGTTTGTCCGTGCGGTGCGGCTTCAGCCGTCCAGTTGGCGGCGCTTGAGTGCGAGCGACGATCAGGAGGCGATTGCAGCCTTTTCACTCATGCTCGAAATACCCTTGGTGGGGACGGGAAAGGGCGATCTTGATGATGTAATGGCGGCAAAGCTGGTCGAGGATGCCTCTGAGATCATCCCGGGCCTTGTGCTCGAGATGAACCGCTTCACCAAATCGCTCCCCTTTGAGGCTCCGGGAGGGGTGCTTCCATTTCCGGCGAATCTTTCCGGCGAGCCTGTCAGAAGTCAAACAACAGGGCGCAATGACCCTTGTCCCTGCGGATCAGGGCGAAAGTACAAGAAATGCTGCGGAGCAAACTGACCTTTTGCCCTTTTCCAGCGCTTTGCCTTTGCTATGAATGTCACACGCGCCTGTAGCTCAGCGGTTAGAGCAGGCCGCTCATAACGGCTTGGTCGGGGGTTCGAATCCCTCCGGGCGCACCACAGGAGCTTGCGTGATGGAGCGGTGGACATATCAGACTAAAAAATGCGGGGCCTTCGGGCGTCCGGGTTCAAGTGCCGGCGCGGGCACCACCTCCCTGACACCTCTTCGCGACAGCTGACTTTTCGTCAAGCCAGGTCCGTCTGTGCAAAGTCATCCTCCTTATAGAGCAGGGGAACATGATGCGACTTCGCACAGGCGTAGGACAGCGCGTCGCCCATGTTCAACTGCGCCGGATGCCCGACGAGCTTGCCGTAGGTGGCAAGCGCCTCGACTGCGGCGCGGCCCATGCTGGAGGAGATCATCATTTCCTGCGCCTGGATTGCGTCGAGTAGGTCGTCGACAAGATCACTCGCGATCTGAACGTCCTCAGCCGTCGCCGGGCCTGCGCTGCGCAAATCCCTGCGCGTTCTGGCAATGGCCAGCGTGGCCTCCAGGCGCACGATGGGCGAGACCCGCAGCTTGCCCCGCGCCGCCTCCATTGCCTCCATCAAGGCAGGCGCGTCAGGTTCGTTCTTCAGCACCGCAACCAGCGCGCTCGCGTCGATGAACATCAGTCTTCCCCCCACATGCCGTCCATGAATGCCTTGTCATCACGGCCATCAGCCACAATGCCAGATGCCGCTGCGCGCCTCTGGATCGCGGCGACGCGGTCAGCGAGGCTTTCCTTTGCAGCAAGGGCGGCAATTTGCGCCGCAAGTGCCTGACGCACCGCTTCGCTCTTGTTCTTGACGCCTGTCATCGCGCAATATTTTGCAACGAGGTCGTCGATTTCGTTGCCCTTGATGAGCATGGTCATGGGTCTATCCTTTAAGGGTATCTCTATATATACCTCTTAGGGATATACCTAGGCAAGCGTTGGCTTGGCCTGTCATCAGACGCCATTGAACAAAGGTGTCCGATATGACGATGCAGTGCTCTCGATGCGGTATGGATTCTCATTGTGCAACGGTCTGCCATGCATATCTGGGTCCGTTGGAGACCATCCCGGAAAGCTCGGACAAGGAGCGAAACACGGGGGGAGGCTTCTGGACAGTGCTTTTCATGATCGCTGGTCTGGGCCTTCTGATGCAGGTGTCTGCACTGTTTTTGTAGCTTGCCCGGGCGTCCCCTTCGGGCCGCGCCCCCGGTTCCTGCCGGCTGTGCCGGCCTCCACCCGATCTTGTCAGGGCGATGCGCCCGGCTGCGCTGCACGGTTGACTGTCTTGTCCCAAGCCATCCCCCGCACACCGGTCCTGGGCGCCCTGCCCTGCCCATCTCGTCCCTGACGGGCGGGACCGCTGACGCGAGGTGGGCACCTGGTTGTCCAGTCGCGCGCTGAAACGACCTTGGGAGTGAAGGCGCGGGACCGGAGCAGGCTGTGAGCGAGACCACGGGGATCGAGCGTCAGCCTGTGGGCAACCGGGTGCCATGTGACAGCCGATGTCGCAGAACAACGCCCCTTCTCCTGAAGAAGACTGAGATCCCCGCACAGGCGCGGTGATCGCGATGCAGGGGGGATTTGGACAAGCCAAACGCCCCCTGCCATTGCCCGGGCCGCGCCGAGGCGCGTCCGTCAGGGGGCCGCAAGCCCCCCACCGCAACAGGAAAACACTGCACATCCTGCGGGGCCGTGTCCTCGCGCTTTGCGCTGCGGTCCGCACCACCCCCTTGTCCGTTTGATTTTCCCATTGCGGCGGTCCCCCCCTGCCCTCGCCGGGAGGCAAGGTTTCAGGAGAGGGGCGCGCTTCGCGCTTCCTCGCCAGAAACCCCGCCCATTTTGGGCACCCGAGCACGGCGCAGAGACCGGGCGGGACTGTCGCAAGAGAAGGAAAGCCACATGGCCAAAGCGTTCGATCTTTATCAGCACGTCACCGACAGCATCATTGCCAGCATCGAGTCCGGCACCCCGGCATGGCGCAAGCCCTGGACCGGCGACAAGGGCGGCGCACCCTTCCCCCTGCGCAGCAACGGCGAACCCTATTCCGGCATCAATGTCCTGATGCTGTGGCTGGCCGCCGACGCCAAGGGCTATCGGTCCCCGTTCTGGTTCACCTATCGGCAAGCGAAAGAGGCGGGCGGGCAGGTCCGCAAGGGCGAGACATGCGCCACGGTTGTCAAATACGGCACCTTCGAGCGTGAAGACGAGGCCACCGGCGAGGACCGCCGCATCCCCTATCTGAAATCCTACAGCGTGTTTAACGCCGAACAGATCGAGGGGTTAGCGGTGGAATACTATGGCACCCCCGCCGAGGCATCCCGCGACCTTGGCACCGAGGCAGACCCGACGCTAGACGCTTTCTTTGCAGCCACCGGGGCCGAGATCCGCACCAGCGACGAACCGCGCGCCTACTACGACCCCGCCGCCGACCATATCCATATGCCGCCGATTGCCACCTTCCACAGCGCGGCGGGTTATTATGGGACGCTGGCCCATGAGGCTTGCCACTGGACCGGACACAGCACCCGGCTTGACCGGTTTTCGCGCTTCACCGACCGCAAAGCGTATGCGTTCGAGGAACTGATTGCGGAAATCGGCAACTGCATGGTGTGCGCCCAGATTGGCCTAACCCCGGATTTTGAACAGTCCGGCGCCTACCTGAAAAGCTGGTTGCGGTTATGCTCACCTCGTCATAACCGCAGTTATCCGCAGCAGCCCATAATGCGAAGGAGCGCGGCTTTACCGCTTGAAACCCGCGGCATTCGGCGTCCGGGGAAGGAGTTTGCTCAGCATTATTTTCTGCCAGACCTTTGTTGTCGTTTTGACCAGCAAAGGAATCGATGATGTTGAATGCTAATTACGAGCTCATTGCTGAGCTCAGAATTGTACTGACCAAGCAACGGTACAGCCCCGTTGTGATCGGGAACTACTGCGCCTATGCGCGAGGGTTCGTCGAATACCTTGTGCAGCAGAACATCGAGATTGCTGAGGTAACAGAGCCGCAGGTGGCTCAGTATCTGCAATATGCGATCGCGATGTTCCACAAACGCCATGGTCGGGCGCCGGCGCGGGAGTGGCACTCAATTCCGCGTTCCGGAATCCATGCGTTGCTGCGGCTCGCTCAAGGTCAATGGCCATCCGCACCGAAAGCGACCTGCACTGCAGACGCGTTGCGCTTTGCGATTTGCGACGAGTACGAGACCTGGCTGCGAGAGGAGCGAGGTCTTGCTGCGGCTAGTATCGACGTGTTGGTGTGGGAGGGCCGGAATTTCCTGACCTGGCAACTCGATCGACACGGCCCCGACAGTTTGATGACAATGACCGTGGCCAACATTGATCGTTACATGGATACGCGTACCCCTCACCAGACCCGCAGGTCGGTAAAGGATGTCGCGGAACGCCTTCGCTCGATGTTGCGCTATCTGCACCGGACGGGGCGCACCGCAATTGACTTGTCGCGGCACGTCATCGCCCCCTTGCTCTATGCCTACGAGGGCGTCCCCTCGATCCTTGAGCCGGATCAGATTGCTGCCGTTTTGCAGTGCTCGGGGATGGACAAGACGCCCGCGGGGCTGCGGGACCACGCCATCCTGCAATTCCTAGCCACCTATGGCCTGAGATCGGGCGAAATCTGCAACCTTCGGATTGAGGATATCGACTGGCGGGCGGAAGCGATCCGCATAAGGCATACCAAGACTCGGGCCAACTCATTCCTGCCATTGATGGCGCCGGTGGGCGAAGCGGTGCTCGCCTACCTTCAGACGGGGCGGCCTGTAACCGATGCCCGCGAGATCTTCGTCCGCACATGTGCGCCCTATCGCAAGCTCGGCTTGCTGGCAAACATGGTGCGGCGGCGACTTGCAGCCGCCGGGGTAACACCGGCTGGCAAGAACGGCTCCCATATCTTCCGCCATGCACGTGCAGTCGAAATGCTGCGCGCCGCTGTCCCCCAGAAGGTGATCGGTGACCTGCTTGGGCATCGCTCGGCAGAATCCACGGCTCCCTATCTGAAGCTTGCAACCGAGGATCTCCGGGCCATCGCGCTCGATGTACCGGGACGGGAGGTGCGGTCATGACGGACTGGCCCGACCCTGAGCGCAAACTGATCCCGCGGTACATTGCAGGGCTCAATCTGCGCACCACGAACAGTCCCATCTACTACAGGCAGGCGCTCAACATCTTCCAAGATGTCGCCGAACGTCACGCCAAACTCGACAAGGACATGCTGGTGGCATGGCTGCATGTATCGCCGGGACGGTGGGCCTCGACCACACGGCTGCACCGCACCCGGATTATCGACCGGTTCCTCGATCACCTTGAGGAAACTGGGGCCATCGAACGCAATCCCATCGCCGCGCTGCGTGAAGCTTGCAATATCAAGCAGTGCATGCCGGTGTGGCGGGCGCTGGCCTCCCGGGATCCGGATAGCGCGCTTGCCGAACTGTACCAGCCCAAGCCATTCGGCAGCGTCCACGGCGAGTTGATGGCCGAGCACGTCACGTTGATGCGCAATCGCGGTTACAAATACACTTCTCAAGCGGTGTTGCTCTCGCGCTTCGACAGGTTCGTGCAGTTGAATCCGGCGCTTCAGGGGCAGCCAATCGGGGTTATGCTCGATCACTGGTCGGGGGCGAAAACAACGCGCAATCACCTGAACGAGTGCGAAAAGCTAAAGCGCATCCTTGCAAAAATCCTCTGCCATCAGGATCCATCATTGCCGTCACGCCGACCCGACCCCCGTCCTGGAAAGGAAGTGGCCAAGCAATGGCGCAAACCGTATATTTACACTCCGACCGACGTAGGGTGCATGCTCGACGTCGCTCGTTCATACCCTTCACCACGGGCGCCGCTTCGGCCATTGAGTATCTACACAATGCTGCTGCTCGCCTATTGCGCAGGTCTGCGGCGAAGCGAACTGGCCCACCTCGATTTTGGTGACGTTGACTTCGAAGGCGGCACGATCACGATCCGCCAGACCAAGTTCTACAAGACCAGGATACTACCGCTTCCTAATAGCGTGATGGTCGAGCTTCGAGCCTATACCGAAGCGCGACGCCGCGCCGGTGGATCTCCTGATCGGCACTCTGGCCTGTTCTGGCACGAACAGCGTGGTGACCGCTATACGAAGGGGGCGGTTGCCTGGTTACTCGTCGACGTCATACGTCGCGCCGGGTTGAAACCGCCTCAGGGGCGAACGGGTCCTCGCCTGCACGACTTGAGGCACTCGATGGTCGTGAACCGGATCCTCGAATGGTACAAAGCGGGCATCAACCCGCAGGATCGTCTGCCGTTCCTCGCAACCTATCTTGGCCATCGGGACATCAACTCGACCCTGGTCTACATCACCGTCACGCAGGACCTGCTGCATCACGCCAATGAGCGGTTCCGTGTGGTTGGCGCGCCATGCCTCGAGATCGGGCCGGAGGTGCGGGCATGACCAAGAACAATCGGTTCCCATACCTGATGCGCGCGTTCTTCTACGAATGGCTGGTCGAGCAGCGCAATGCCTCCATCCATACGGTGCGTTCGTATCGCGATGCCTGGCGGCTCTTCCTCCGGTTCGTTGCACATCGCTCGGGCAAAAGGGTGGCGATGATTGCGCTGGCCGATCTGACCGCTGGAGAGGTCATCTCGTTCCTCGGTCACGCCGAGCGCGAACGCGGCGGCACGGTCGGCACGCGCAACTGCCGGCTTGCAGCGATACGCAGCTTCTTCAACTTCGTTGCGACCAAAGATCCCGGATCAATCGCGCAATGCGTCGAAATCCTCAACATTCCGGTAAAGCGCGGACCAGTCTCGGAACCCTGTTATCTGGATCCGGCGGAAGTGGCTGCAATCCTGGCTCAGCCTGATCGTTCGACACGCGAAGGTATGCGCGACCATGCCCTGCTCTCGTTCCTCTACAACAGCGGCGCGCGAATACAGGAAGCACTCGACCTGTGCCCCGATGCGGTCCGCTTCGAAAGCCCAAGCTGCGTGCGCCTGACCGGAAAGGGCCGAAAAGAACGTATCTGCCCGCTCTGGCCGGAAACCGTGACGTTGTTAAAGAAGCTGCTCGAACGGCAACCGCGTGCGCCAGACCAGAGGCTGTTCGTCAACCGCTACGGAAAACCGCTCAGCGCGTCGGGGGTCCGGTTCAAGCTCGCCGCCTATGTGAGGGTCGCGGCTAGGACCACGCCAACGCTACGCGACAAACATGTGACACCCCATGCCTTCAGGCATGCCACCGCCGTGCATCTCATATCGGCTGGCGTCGACGTCACGGTTATCCGTAGCTGGCTCGGGCACGTGAGCCTCGACACGACGAACCACTATGCCCGAGCCAACCTCGAAACAAAGCGCAAGGCATTGGAACAGGTGGGCGTTCCCGAAACGCCCGGCGGTCAGCCCTCGTGGAAACGCGATACGAGCATTCTCGCCTGGCTCGATACGCTCTAAAATAATGCGGAGGAATGTGGCCGGAAACCGCGAACACTGGCCGATCTGGCCACGTTCCTTCACATTATAGACTGCTGCGGATAATTGCGGGCATTGAACGACGACAAGCGGCTGATCTTCAAAGCTGCCAGCGAGGCCCAGAAAGCCGCCGATCTGCTGACAAAGCGGCAGCGCGTTGAAGAAGAACGCGCGGCCGCGTGAATGCCGCCATCCCCCTGCCGGACCTGTCCTGCCGCAAATGCGGCAGGACCAACCCTTGGGTTCACCTCGCGCCTGTCATCGTCGGGGGAACAGGAACGTGTATCTGCTTGGATTGCGAAGAGGGGCGGTTCAGGCTGGTCAGCGACGGAAACCCAAAGCCGGGGGTCACGCTATGACTAGTTTTGAACTTCAGACGGCCCCGACGACCTGCCCATTCCATGCGCCACCTTGGCCGAAGCGGAGCGGCGCGGCAGACGCCGCGCCGTCCGGATCGGATCGCCCGTTCTGATCTATGAGATCGACAGTCGGGGTGGCGAAAGGTTTGTGGGGTGTGCTGGCCCCCCTGCCCTCTGTCCTGGCGTGCAGGGAGAACGCCGGGCGGGCGGATCTGACAGCTGCGCCGCCAGGTCCGCCCGCCCGGGGCTTCGCCTTACATTGCAGCGCGGGCAAGCCACGCCGCACGATCCTTATGCGTTTCACGCCGACGCTGCCTGGCGGCGGCTTCGCCGCCACGGAAGCGCGAGGGAAAGGTGCCCCTTTACAGGATGGATTTGACCACCGCTCCCTCACGCCCCTTCGCTCCATGGGGGCCGTTCCGCTCGTGATCTGCAAGCCCCTGGCCGAAAGATCGGCCGCGGGTGGACAAATCCAACTTGGGCAAGACGGTCATACCGGAAAGAAGCAGAGAATAAGCGCGGTTGATAAGCCCTTGTTCAGACTTCCGCGCCACAGGTCACAGGGAAAGGCGACCCTGCGTCCAGTTGGTAGGTCTAATTGCCAGCGGTCAGGTCTCAGTAGCTTTTTCTCATGCAAATGCAGGTGCTATGTAAAGAGCCAGGATGCCTGCCGTAATCAAGGTCTTCATTCTGTATAATCCTTGATCATGGCGTCCAGACTCGAAAACCATGCTGGCTCGATCTGCCCAAGCAGCAATGCCGATTTGGGGGCTTTGTTTCCATTCCTGACCGTTGCCGCAATCGCCCGGATAACCTGAGGCTCAACCTTCATCGTGATCCGGTGGCTCCATTCTGCTGGGCCACTCACCTCCATTGATTGGGGAACATAGCGCGGCTCTATCGTGATCGTGGGCATGTTGGCGTAGGCAGCTTTCAGCACCGTTGCGCGAGGGGTGCCTTCGGCCTCTAGTCTCTCAAGCGCATCGGCATGGCGCTGGAGCACCCTCAGGCGGAGGGTATGCGGCGCACCTGGCTTTGATCCGGCACGCCGTGGAACGACGAGATGTGCGAGACGATGGGGTGACGGATTGGCCTTTGCCTTGGGTGATGGGCCTGTCTCGCGGTCGCCGCTGGAAGACGCTTGTTCGACTTCCTTCTGAGTCACATCAGGCTCCGCATGGGCATGTCCCATGTCACCGTCGCGATTGGTGCTTTCCAAGGCAGGCGGAGCAACCGCTGGCTGCGCCTTGAAGCTGTTGATCGCATCGTCGCTGATCGTTCCCAGCTCGGGCCGCTGAGACCCGGCAGTGACGGCTTTTCCAAAGCCGGTCGCATCGGGGCGAAGGGTCTTTATTCTCTCACGCGCCATGGGACGGCTCCATTTTTGTCCCCTCGATGATGTTGTTCATCAGATCGATGGCATGGGCCAGGGCGCTTTCATAGTGAAGTGCTTGCCCCTTGTCGCTCCACTGCCCGTTGCGGCACCTGTTCATGATGCCGCCAAGCAAACCTTGCTCATCCATTTCCCGATACTGCGGTCGCTCCGGGACCATCGTGGACAAGGGATTGAACTCGGCAACAATCTCATAATGGCGGTGGAAATCGCGGGTCGTGATGTCTTTCGGCTTCGGCAGGTCTCTTTTGCGGCGGACCATGACCGGAGGGACGCGGGTGAGGACAACCTGCAAGGGAGGGATCTGATCCGCGGAGACGACGCGTTTCTTCAGGTCATCGTGCCAGGCAATCGTTTCGCGGGTGCGGTCGCGATCAGGGTTGGCATTGGTGCAGGGCACGACGATCCGATCCACGACACCGGCAAGGTCATCCGCCCATTCGGCACCCTCTCCTTTGGTGTCGATAATGATGAAATCGACCGTGTCATCATTCTTGGCCACGATCTCGTAGAGATCCTCTGCAACAGTCGTGGCGCGAACCATGATCTTCTCATCGTAGTGGCCGTTGCTCTCAGCCCTGGTCCACCATTTCAGAATATCCTCGGCGGGATCGAGATCGATCACCAGACACTTCTTCTTGGAGTGCGCTATGGCTGATGCCAGCAGCTTCGTGAGTGTCGATTTTCCGGCTCCGCCCTTGCGGTTCATCAGTCCTATGACAATCGCCATGATGTGTTCTGTCCCTGTTCATGTCCGCGGCGAGACAATCAAGCGCACGCTGTGCATCCATCATCCTGCTTTCCGCTCTTCATTTTGACATGGTAGCAGTTTGTCAAGGCGCACAGGTTCGTTCAGCCATTTGATCATGCATGTTGTCAGTCAGGCTGTCATGCCGTCAGTCATTTAATACGTCATCGGTTGTGTCATTCATTAAGTAGCTCGAATGTATGCCGATTGTCGTGTTGCTGGGCTCTGTGATCGCCTGTCTGCTGGACAGAAGCGCGATCACGCGGCCCGCGAGGTTTGATGGCCCGCCCTGAGGGCTTCGACGCCCTTATTTTGGCCTAGGAGCGGCTACATAGGCCTTTCTCTACCCCAGCCCAACTAAAATCGCGACCTGCCCCCTGAGAGCCCGCTGCGCGCCTCTGCGGCGGCTCTTCGGCCGCATGCTGTGCTGCGACCTCCGTCCGAGCGAAATTGAATTCATTTATCGGCTCCGCCCAGGCTTCCTTGACAGTCCCCCGGTCAGAGCCGATAGATGAATGGAGATGTGGCAGGAAATGCAATTGTAATTTTTTACACTGTGATCATGGTCGGAAGAACGAAGAAAATCACGCCTGGCGACGAGAAGAAGATCGTCGCTTCCGTACGGTCGGGCGTCCCCGTGGCCGTCCTGGCAAAGACCTATGGTGTCACGCGGCCCACCATCTATCGGGCCATCCGCAGCTTCCACGACAAGGCGCAGGAGGTTCATCTCGAGACTGCCGCTGTCTCGTTCACCGTCGATCGGAGCACCCTTCTGGCGTTCGATGCCTTCACCGAACGGCTTGGCTTGAAGAGCAGGGCCGATGCGTTGCGTCGCGTGTGTCGGGTTCCCGCCGGCTTTCTGTCCCCCGATCCGGACCTTGCCGACGCTCTGCGGGACGTTGCCCTCGAGCTTTCCGCCATCGGGCGGAACGTGAACCAGCTGGTGGCCACCAAGAACTATGAGGTCCGCAGGGGCGCGAGGCTCAAACTGACCCGTCCGCAGCAGCAGTTGCTGAGTGATCTGCTGGTCCATATCGACGGGGTGTCGGCGCAGGTGCGCCAGTTGGAGGCCAAGCGCGCCTCGGAAACCTTCCAGCGCTTTGTGGATGGCATGTCGGGGGTGGTTGATGGGCCGGAGTAATGCTGTCGCCGGCGTTTCCACTCGGCTCTTCGAGGAGGGTTGGGAGAAGATCGGCGGGGGGCGTCCGTTTGCCGACGCCCGGCATATGGCCCGTGCGGCACAGGGAGCGTCCCCTGCGGTCTTCAAGATGATCCGTACCGGTGGCTGTGCGTCAAAGGGTCAGCTGACGGCGCAGTTCACCTACCTGTTCAGCAAGAGCGTGGATGTTCATGATTCACGTGGACTTCTGGACGGCGAGAAGCGTCTGACGCCCGAGCAGATCGAGCGTGCCGTGTCGCGCTGGACGGAGGACTGGCGCGGCCAGATGAATGCGGCCCGCACCAGCCACATGATCATGTCGTTTCCGCGCGGGGCCAAATCCAATCATGTCAGCCTGATTGCCGGGGAAATCTGCAAGGAAAAGTTGGGCGGGCGGTTTGATTACATGATCGCCGTACACACGGACAGCCCGAACAAGAACCCGCATGCCCATGTCATCGTCAATCGGCGGGGAAGGGAACCGGGGGATTATTTTACCCTCCGTCAGGGCACGGAATACACCTACCAGGCCTTCAAGGAGGCGATGGTGAATCATGCGGCCCGCTATGGCATCCAGCTGGAGGCCACATCGCGTTTGCAGCGGGGGCATCTCCATTACCCCCCTACGGACGGCGAATGGCGGCGGGCACAGGAGAAGGCGGCCGAGACCGGCACCGCCTTTGAGGCCCCTTCGGGCAAGCCGCGTACCGGCGATGCGCTCCACCGGGCTGCCGAGGAGATCCGCGACTGGTCGCTGCGCTATCGCGACCTGGCGAGCTACGCCTCGCTGGCAAATCTGCAAGATCTGGCGACCGCATTTGAAAAAGCATCCGCCGTCCTCGCCGAGGGCGGCGCCATTATCTCGATAGGAGACCCCTACATGTCTGTAGAGGAAGATTTTGACAAAGCCGCAGCGAATTTGAGGCGCGCGGTCGATGAGGCTGAAGTGCGGATTTCCGACGCCGCGCCGAACCAGCGTCCTGCCATGGAGCGCAAGCTGTCCGAGGCGCTATCCTCGGTCGCGCATCTGCAACCGCTTGGCGCCCGGTCGCGCGACCTGAGCGAAGCGGCCAGTGCAGAAGGTATTTACTCTGCGCAGAACGTTCAGGAAGTGAACACCCGTTTTGCGCTGGAGGGTCGCGACAAGCTGAGTGCCGCACTGGACGGCACCGGCATCGATCCGATCGAGGTCGAGGCCCGGATGCGGGTGGCGGCCAATTCCGCGGCGCTGGAAGCCCGATGGGTTCAGCAGGATCTGCAGAGCGTGGCCGATCTGCGCGGCCTCGACCTGCACGACAACGCCCAGCTGCAGCAGGCCATCGCGGTGGTCGATACCGCCTATGACCGGGTGGCCGCAGACTACGGTGTCGATGACGCCATCCATCAGCGTGCGAGCGCCCAACGCGGCGCGGCGCTTGAGACCTCCGAGCAGGGGCATGAGACCACCGATCAGATCGAACGGGCACGTGAGGCCGACGCACAGGATCGCGCACCGGTCACGTCCATCGGGTCGCGTGATGGCGTAGGCCCCGATCATGCCGACCTGGCGCGCTATGCCAATCCTGTTGGCGCCGAGGACGAACGTCGCCTGCGCGAGGCTGTTGAGCGGTCCCTGTCCCGCGAGGAACTTGCGGCTCTGAAGAATGGCGACGCGGCGGTTCTGCGCGGCATTGGCGATCGGGAGGATCAGCTGACCCTGGCCCGCGATTACCTGCGTGCCAGCAACGATCCGACTGCGCTCGAAGGCATCGACCGGGTGAACGACGAACTCACCGCGGAGCGCGACCGTGTTCGACAGGAACGCGGTCATGAGGGAGGCGGGCATGAATAGGTTGCGCATCCTCGGGGGCGCGTTGCTCTTCGCCCTGATCGGCACCGGCTTTGCCTATGTCATCGCGACCGGGTTTCTCTCCTTCCGGTATGGGCTGAACGGGCAGTATCTGGACTGGACGCTGATTGCGCGCGAAAATCTCGCAATGCGCTACAAGGACCCACAGGCGTTTCAGATCATTGGATTGATCTGGGGCGGCTTCATTATCCTGTCGCTGCTGTTCTCGGCCAAGGTTCTGACGGAAGGCTTGACCACGTTCGGGCGTGCCCATTGGCAAAGCCGGCGCGAGCTGAAAGCCAACACGTTTTTCCAAAAGCCCGGACGAGGTTTTGTCGTCGGGAAACTGGGATCTCCAACGGGACGGGGAAAATTTCTCTGCTCGGCCTCCTTTCCTCACTGTCTTCTGGTGGCCCCCACAGGCGCGGGTAAGGGTATCAGCTTCGTGATCCCGAACCTGTTGCTGTTCCAGGGCAGCGCCGTGGTCCTGGACGTGAAGGGCGAGAACTTCGAACTGACCAGCCGGCATCGGCGGTCCATGGGCGACAGGATCTGGCGCTTTGCGCCCCTCGATTGGGACAAGCCGAGCCATCGGTATAATCCCCTCGACCGGATCAATGCCCTTCCCAATCCAGATCAGCGACAGATGGAAATCCGCCTGCTGGCCGAGCTGTTCCTGCAGACCGAGGACGACAGTGCCAAGGGCTTGCTGGACGGTGGTATCGACCTGTTCGTGGCCTGCGGTATCTTTGCGATGGAGCGGGGCACGCCGACCCTGGGCGAGATCTACCGTCTGGCGTCCGCCGGGGGCGACAAGCAGAAGCAGTATCTGTCCTATGCAGACAAGGTGCAAAGCCCTGCCGCGCGACTGATGTTCGAACGGCTCGCATCCACCAATGACAAGACGTTGACGTCCTACCTGTCGCTGTTGATGACCTCGGGTCTCAGCCTGTGGTCGAACCCGGCAATTGACCGGGCGACCGAGACGAGCGATTTCAGTTTCCACGATTTCCGCCGCACACCGCAGACTGCGTATTTCGTGGCACCGCCGCACGACAAAATCAGGGCGGTGGCACCTCTGGTCCGGCTGTTCTTCTCTGACCTGCTTTCCAGCCTGCACAGCCATCTGCCCGGCGCGGAGGAGCTATGGCCGGTGATGATCATGCTGGACGAGTTCGACATGCTCGGCCGCATGCCGAGCGTGACCGACAGCATCAAGACGTTGCGCGCCTATGGCGGACACCTGGCAATCGTGACCCAGACCATCCCGGCGTTGGACAAGATCTACGGGGAAGATACCCGGCTGTCGCTGCAAGGCGGGGCAGGTGTGAAGATCTATCTGGCCCCATCAGAGCAACGCACGAAATCGGAACTGTCCGCTGCGGTCGGCAAGACTACGCACCGGGTGACCTCGAAGTCAAAGACCATTGGGAAGGGTCCCTTCGCAGGGGTCAACGTTTCCGAACGAAGCGAAGATCGTGACCTGCTGACCGAAGACGAAGCAGGCCGGCTGCATGAGGACACGGTGATCATTCTTGCCAACGGTCAGCACCCGATCAAAGCCCGCCGGATCAAATATTTTGACGACAGGGTGCTGAAACCCATCTTCCGGTCGCAGAAAGGCCAGCTGCCGGCGCCGGATCCGAAGGACGCGGAAATCCGTGACCTGCACGGTAACCTGGTTCGCGCGACCGCGCGAATTGATGACCTGTCGGAGCGTGTGCAATCACTCTCCCAACAGCGCAGCCGTATCCGGCCAGTCCTGCCCGAAGGCCTGCTTGGTCAAGGGTCGCAAAAATCGGACGAGGTAAAGCAATCCGAAGGTGCATTGGTTGCTGCAAAGGAAACCCGCAAAGAGCCACCGACCCTCAAGCGGATGCGGAAGGTGAATATGTCGATCCGACAAGAGGACATGATTGGGAGCGGCGATGACAATGTCCGTGCACTCAGCCGAGCGACTGGCGAAGTCGACCAGATCACTGCCCAAGATGATAATGGCAGCACAATGGTAGCTGCCGAATAAAAAAAGGCGGCCGAAAGGCCGCCTTTTTACTCACCGTCGATCCGATTACTTGATCAGCAGATCGTCGAGGTTGCCACCGGCATCCAGATGACCCTTCACCCAAAGTGGTTGACGCCCGCGGCCCGTCCAGGTCGCAGAGGCATCCTCTGGGTTGGCATATTTGGCCGCGACGGACGATTTGACAGATTTGCTGGCCCCAAGCAGCTCCTTCAACGAATAGCCATGCTCTTCAGCAGCCTGTTGAACCGCCGCCTTGGCTTTGTCTTTCTGCTTTGTCTCATAACCGTCGATCTGCCGACCAACCGTCTTGTGCAGGTCCCGAAGTTCCTTGAGCGACATGTTCTCGAGATCAATACTCATGTGAGTTCCTTTTGATAAAATAAGGACAGCCAAGGCTGCCCTTCTGTCTTTCGCTAATGCGATTATTTCTTTCCAAGCATTCGGGCTTTGTCTTGCATCCTATTTATAGACTCCGCAACCCCTGTCGAAGCCTGAAAAACTGTTGGATGGGCGGCGAACGCCTGACCGGCCCGACCAACAGCATTCTCACCGCGACGGGTTTGCCCTGGCGCGGAGGCGATAGCCGAGCCTGCAGAGCCAATAGTTTTACCTGTCGATATAGCCCCCTTGCCGGCATTCATGACGCTTCTCCCCTGCCCCATGAATTTGTTGCCCGCAACGACAACGCCGAGCAATTGCAGGTTTCCCGAAACACTTCCTACGATCATCGGCAAGAAACCAATACAAAGCAAAATCAGGATCATCAGAACCATGAACGGGAGAAAGTCCCCAATGCTTGCATAACCGGATGTACCGATACGATTGATCAAGTCATTACCCATGGAAATCATGATCGAGAAAATCGATGCGATGAAGATGGGATAAAGAGACCAACTGATGCAGGCGGACAGCCAACGTTCAAAAAAGCTTTTGGTTGCCTCGAATAATGTCAGAGCAATCATGATCGGGGCGAGGCCCAAGAGCACGGTGATGACGACCTTGGGAAAAAGGATCATCAATGCGGATGCCGCCGAGATAAAACCCATGAGGACCAGACAAATCCCGGACACGATGCCTGTCACGAACCAGCCGCCCATTTCAGCTGCAATATTCGTCGCCGCCTCTGCAAATTGATCCATCATGCGATCAATAGCGGCCGCAAACCCGTCGGTAATGGTGGCCCCGCTGAGGCCATTTCCACTCGATGCAAGTATGCCCCCGGCGACCGCCTCAATTGCGGCCAGGATCCCGTTCGCGACGGTCCAGAACTGATTCCAATTCCAGGCAAATATCCCAATCAGTGACAGCTTGATCACCAGGCTGAGACATTGGACCCACGCCATGGGCCGCAGCTGCACCATCATATTGACGCCGACCAAAGCGACCGCGAGAACCGCCATGTACCCGACAAGGGTTCCAGACGCTTCGACAAGTCCCAGAAAAGTTGATCTGGCGGCATTCTCCAGAAACCTTTCTGCTGACTCTATGATCGGTTGAACAGCTGGCATGTCAGCGACCTCGCCATGCCTTGCAGGTATCGATGGACGCTTTCAGGTTTCTGCGCACCAGGCGGCTGACTTCATCTCGCATGACAGGGATTTCGTCCAAACCCCGACTTGCAACCAGCCGTTGATATGAGGCGTCGGCTTCGTCCCATGATGGATACTCAACTTCGCATGGGCAGCTGTTTGTCTGGACGATATTTTCGTATCTGAAATTGTCGTAGAGAGCTTTCAGCAAAAGGACTTGCTGCGCGTTTTCTGGTGGGACGTTGGCCGCCCAAGTCGGTTCCTCAGGCTTGACGCATCCGTGTCGTGTCAGGTTTTGGCCCGGCGCAGCTTCAGCCAGATCGGGCGTGGTGAAGTCCATGAAGTTGCGATCTGCCCGGGACACAGGCGCGTCCATCTGGATCTCTGTCATTTGTGTGTCGGACATTCCGTTGGTGGCAGCCAGCATCGAGTCCCTTTCCGTTTGGGTCAAAGACGATGGTTCTGCGCGCGACGGGGAGCCGCCATAATAAAGAACCCCTGCACCGCCGATGATCGTGGCAAGGATTACTGTTGCCGCGCCTGCCAAGGCTGAGTTGCGATCAATCATGGTTTTGCTCTCCATTGTCCCCGCTCTCGGGGATGTAAAATTCCAGCACGCCCCGATCGCCGCCGGCGCGGCCGGTCTGGATCACCACGTCGATCGAACTGCCGATGTAGCGCAGCGTGTCGGTGTAGGTCAGCGGCAGCTCTGATTTCAGCGCCATGATGGCCAGTTTCGACAAGGCCAGCCTCGGGGTTTCCGCATGGATCGTGGTCATCGATCCGCCGTGGCCGGTATTGATCGCTTCGATAAAGGTCATGGCCTCCTTGCCGCGAACCTCGCCCACGATCAGCCGGTCGGGCCGCATCCGCAGACAAGAGGTTAACAGGATGTCCGGTGTCCTGGTCCGGCTGTCGCGATCCGCGATCAGCGTCACCACGTTGGGCTGTGTCGGGACCAGCTCGGAGGCGTCCTCGATGGTGATCATCCGTTCGCTGTCGCTGACATAGGACAGCATCTTGCGGGCGAAGACCGTCTTGCCGCTGTCGGTCGCACCCGCGATCAGGGCGTTCATCTTGTGGCCGACGATGAACGCCATGGCCGCGTCAATATCCCCGGAGGCCGTCAAGTGTTTGAGTTCGCGTTTGGCCTCTGCGCGGGCCTTGTCCACCGAGTATTCCTGACCATGCAGGTATTTCACCTTGATCTGGTCGAGAGGCAGAGACGAGAAGAACCGCATCGAGATGGCCGCACCCGACAGCACCGCAGGTTCTGCCACGACCTGCGCGCGGATCGGACGGCCCCGGTAATCCACGGAGGTCGAGATGATCGGGGCGTCCCTGCCCAGGGTCAGCTTGCCCGCACTGGCAATGATCCGGCCGAGGTCGGTGACCTCCTGCCGGTTCATCGGGTGGCGGGCTTCCAGCTTCATCGCCGGATCACCATGTTCCAGCGACCAGATGCGGCCGTCCGGGTTGATGGCGATTTCCACCAGGGCGGGGCTGTCGATGACAGCCCCGATCCGGGCCAGGGCTTCGTCCAGATAGCTGCCATGGGTCATGTCGTTCATGATCAGAATATCTCCAGATCGCGGTCCACCATGACGGTGATCCGGGTGCCCTGGGCCACACTGATGGTCGGCGGCATCGACACATACTTGCCGATGGCCGAGTTGGTCGCGCCGCTGAGGGCGTCTGTCACGCCGGATGCCAAATCATTGGACCCGCCCGTGGAAATGGTCACGCCGCCGTCGCTGCTGTTATCTTGCAGGGCCGAGGGGATGGCCGAGATCGTGGAGATCAGCGCCGCCGCCCCGAAGCGGCGGACAAAGTGGTTGTTGACCCTGCCGGTGGTCCCGGAGCGGCCCAGAGCATCGCCGCCGAACGAGCTGATCTGCACCGACTGGTCGTCGGGCATGATGATGCGTTCCCAAGCCACCAGAAGCCGGTTTTGACCGGTGTTTACATCGGCGGAGTAGCTGCCGATCAGGCGCGAGCCACGCGGGATCAGGATGCGCGAGCTGTCATAGGCGACCACATCGGTGGTCACCAAGCCGCGGATCGGACCTTCCAGCGTCGAGTCGATGGCGGTTTCCAGCACCGCCTGAATCATCGTGCCCTGCGTGACGGTGTTGGACGGATTGACGATGATTTCCGCGCGCTGCACCTGAACCGGACGACCGGCATCGCGCACGAACTGCGCGTCACTGCTCAGCCGTGCTGCCTGCTGTGCAGCTGCCCCGTCACCCAGACCCGCCTCTCCCGCGCCAGCACCCGCCGCGCCACCGCCACCCCCGCCAAGTGCGACCATGGACGATTGCCGCCGCGCCTGTTCCAACTGCGCGGCCTCATCCGCCGATTGCCGGCGCTGCGTCAACAGATCGTCATTGCTGCCTGGCATCACGCTTTGCCCGCTTTGCAGGCGCATCATGTCCATCTGGTTGTTCAGCCCGGCGATTTGCAGGTCACGGCTGCTCAACGCATCCCGCAGTTCCTGTTCGCGGGACTGCGCCTCCTCGCGCAGCTGTTCCAACTCACCGCGCATCTGCTCGAGAGCTTCGGTATCCACGATAGGTTCGGCTACGCCCTCCTCTGCCGGAGCATCCGACAGACGGTCGATCTGGTCTTGCAGCCCGCGGATCAGGTTAGCCAACTCGGAATCCTCGTTGCCCTCGGAACCCTCGTTGACCGGGGCAGGCGCAGGGGTGGTGTCCGGCGCAGCCACCAGCACCGGTTCCGGGGCGGCGCCGGGAGCCAGACGCGGCGCGCTGTCCAGATCGCCAAAGCCGCTGCCTTCGCGCTGAAACTCGCTGGCCCTGCTGACATCGAGGTCCGCCGCACCTTCCGGCTGAGAGTAGACATAGACCAACCCGGCAATCAGCGCCCCGCCGCAGAGCAACCCGGTCATCCTGGCGGCATTTGCGGCAGGACGCGCCTTCTGCGCTGCCTTGGGGTCCGATTTTTCCAACCCCGACAGACGCTCGCGCAGGTCGATGCTGTCCTGATCGCTCACTGCACCAACCTCACGGCTTTCATCATCCCTACGGTGGATTCAACCGAACCCAAGCGCAGCATCCAGAACGGGCTGGTGCCCGTCACCCGCACCACGCCGTCGGGCAGGGTCTGGGAATTGACGGTGACTTCCTGACCCGCCGTGACCTTGAAGATCGCCGGCAATTCGCCGTTGCGGCGGAATGCGAAGTAGGTGAAGGCCCCATCATCCCAGACTTCCGTGGGCGTAGTGCCGTTCACGATGCTGCCGCCGTAATCATGATTGAGAGGCCCGCGGGCCACGTGGCGGTTGGCGGGTGTAGTGCCGCCCGAGCCGTGCGGATAGGTGAAGCGGACCACCGAGAACTGCGCTGAGGCGGACTCAGAGACTTCGAAGTAATATTGCCGCTTGTTGGTATAGACATTGATGTTCGTGGCCGCCCCGCTGGTGGTGGGCTTCATCACGAAGGCGCTGCCGCCCGGCACCGCATCGAAGTTGAAGCTGACGGTATCGCCTGCGACAACAGAGGTGATCTGTTCATCGGGGCCGAACTCCACAGACGTCACCCGGCCAACCTGCGTCTGGACCCGGTAGACCTGTCCATCGACCCATTGGGCATAACGCACGCGAGCATCGAGATTGCCCGCCCGGGGGGTGACTTCGGCCAAGGCGACCGAGGCCCCCATGCAGACCGCGCACAAGGCCACGGCAAAACGAATGCCCCGCATCACTGGACCTCCAACCTGTCAGAGGTGATTGCGTATTCGTAGACGGAGAACCCGAACGGGTTGGTCCAGACCTCTTCCAGCGACCGGGCCTCGCTGGTGTCGTAGCGGAACGCCAGGGTGACGGTGAACAGCCCCTGGGTCTCCCCGGCATCGTCTTGCAGCCGCTTGCGCAGCCGCACCTGTGCCCGGTCATTGGTGATCAGCGTGACCGAGAGGACCTCCACATCCATGCGGGCGCGCGGCCCGTATTTGCGCTGCGGATAATCCGGGTTCTCCGAGGCCCAGAGGCTGCGCATGGAGTGCAGGGCTACCCCAGAGGACCGGGTCAGCACCGAGCGAACCCGCAGATCGTTGTCGAGCATGCTGTAGGTTTCCCGGTCGCGGACATAGGCATGGACCAGCGACTGGACGACCGCATCGCGGTTGCTGACGGAGATCGTTTCCAGATTGACCATCGGCAGGGCCATGCCGCTGCTCGGATCGAACGGCACCAGGACCGGGGCCGGGGACTCGAAGCTGGCCGCGATCACCGCCGCCATGATGCAGCCGACAGCGCCGAAGCCCCAACCCGCCATCCCGAACTTCTGCCAGAAGGCCCCGCGCCGGCGCTCGCCGTAGATCAGCTCTTCCTCGGTTTCGCTGACCCTCCGGGGGGCCGCGGTGGCGGCGTGTGCCCTCTTCCTCGCCAAATTGAACATCGGTAACCTCATTGCAAATCCGGCATGGTAAAATCGAGCATCTGCTGCTCCTGCGCCCAGGCACTGGCCTGCGACACGTCCGACATGCCCATCCCGTAGCTCTGGATGGCGAGCAGCTGGTTGTTCCTGATCAACTCGCTGACCGCCTCGCCCATCATCCGGGTGTTCAGATCGATGGCCGCCTTGATGCCGGTCTGCTCAGGGATTTCTCCCACCAGACTGTCGAGGCGTTGCAGGCTGACCGCGGTTTCCCGCTGCGCGGTGTCGGCCGAGGCCGCCACCAGCGCCCCGGTCGTGGCTTGGGACGCCGCGCGCCTCTCGGCCACGGTGCCCTCCCGGCCCATGTCTTCGACCCGGGCCGGATCGAGCCCCGCGCCGATCATCGTCGATTGCGCGGCGGCCTGGATTTGCGCACGGTAGCCTGAAGACAAGCCCGACCAGTCGCCCGAGGATGCCGAACTGGCCGCTTGCAGAATGCTGGTCATCTTTGGATCAAGAACCGCGTCCAGCCCGCCGCCCATCAGCAGCCCTTGAATGTCGGCACCGCCCGTCAGGACGGCATAGATCTGCTGCAGTTCTGCAGTCTGTGATTGCAGCTCTGCCAACTGCTCGACGAGCTGGTCCAGCATATCGGTCTGGATGCCATAATCCTCCAGCATCCGCCGGATCTGGGTGATCTGCTGGGCGATGGATTGGGTGTCCACGGTCGGCACCCCCTGCGCCGTGACCGGCGTGGGCACTGCCAGCGTCAGAGACAGGCACAAGCCCGCGCCGGCGATCAGTCCATTGGCTGCGTTCCGCATCTTACAATCCCCCTTGAAAGTTCATGAAGGCGCGTTCCTGCGCAAAGGCCGAGGCTGCCCCGACCTCAGTCGCGGTCATCGGCTTGGAACGGGCCGCGACCAGCCGTGTGCGGATGATCAGCAGGCGCACGAATTCGGCCCGCACATAGCTGTTCAGCGCCATCGCCTCAGCTGCATTCGTTGTGTCTCCGAGGCGCGACATTGCCTCGTTCAGGCGGTCCATCGCCAGCCCCATGTCCTGCCCGGCCTCATCCGCATATTCCGCCGTGGCCCCACCGATCATCGCCCGGTCGGCATTGGCCATATAGCTGGCCTCGATGGAGCCGATCTGGTCGGCGGCACCGAGGGCGGCCATGTATTCGCGATACTTGGTCGGGATGATCTGGACGTATTTCCGGGTTTCCGGGAACGGCGGCACGCCGCCGTGCCTGCGCACGTTGCCCGCCCCGGCATTGTAGGCCGCCAGTGCCAGGATCATCTCGCCGTCAAATTCGTTCAGACGCTGCGCCAGATAGCGCGCGCCGCCTTCTGCCTGAATGTAGGGGTCATTCCGATAGGTGCTCCTGATGCCCAGATCACCTGCCGTATCAGGCATGATCTGGGTCAGGCCGTAAGCCCCGACCGGCGATTGGGCATGCGGGTTGAACCGGCTTTCCTGCCAGATCAGCGCCTGCAACCAGCACCGCCACTGGATCGGCGACAGCCCGGCACGCTGCATGTGATGGGTGTCTGCTGCCGCCCGGATGATGATCTGTTCGACATTTTCGCGCGCGCCACTGAACAGGCGGTCGGCAGCGGCGCTGTTCTCGGTCGCGTACACATCGGCAGCCGGGGCGGCGCCGTCCTCAAGGCCACGTGCCATGTCCTCTGCCCCTGCCCCATCGTCAGGCAAGGTCATCCCCTCAGTGACGGTCTCCAGTGCCGCGACCTGCTCACGGTCGGCCTCAAGACGCCTGCGCCCTTCCTCGGCCTTCTGCCGTTGCAGAACCAGGTCCGCCTCCAGCCGCAGGGTGATTTCCGCCTCACGGGCATTCTTGGCCGGATCGACCACCGGCACCCCCTGCGCCATCGCAGTGCTGGACAGCATCAGGGCTATGAGCGGAGACGCTAGGGCGAGGGGCCAGCTGCAACCAGGCCATTGCGCGATCCTTGACGTCTCGCGCGGGCCTGCCCCAAACGTGGGATTAGGATCACCGTTGCGCATAGGGACCGTCCTCGACCGCGCCCTCATAGACGCCCACCTGCCGCACGGCATCCTGGCGGGCTTCGCCCCAGAGTTCAGGCAGGGGGCGAAGATCGCAGGTCAGATCGCCGCGCGCGTTGAAGCACGCGCTGCTGACCGGCTTGGCTTGGGTACCAGCGCAGGCCGACAGGGCCAGGGTCGCCAGAACGGCGCAGAGGGCATGCTTACGCATCGTCAAATCCTTTCCAAAAATCGGGGCGGGTTCGGTAGTCCGCGCCCACCAGCGCCTCACCGGCCTTCATGCCGCCAAGGATGGTCAGGAACGGGCCGAGAGCCGACAGATCGGTGTCGATGACATGCGAGCCGTCATCGGAGCGCAGCAGGGCAATCCGCGATCCGGGATTCACGCCCATGAGGATTTCCAGCTCTTTCTGGTTCAGACCGAGCCCGGCATAATCTTCAGGATTGGCTTCCTTGTTCGGCAGTAGAATCTTGGTGGGCAGCGCCTGCAACAGGGTCCGGCCGTGGGCGGAGGCGTTCAGCTGATGCGCAAACTGCGTCATCATCACCACGACCGTGTTCTGCTTGCGCGCCGTCACCAGCCAGTTCTCGATCCGGCCTGCGAAGTAGGTGTTATCCAGCGCCTTCCAGGCTTCATCGATGATGATGATCGTCGGGCGCTTGTCCTCGATCTGCCGTTCGATGCGCCGGAAGATGTAGGACAGCACCGCCATGCGGGCCCTCGGATTTTCGCTGTCCAGAATGTCGGTCAGATCAAAACCCACAAACTGCCCGTCCAGCGAGAAGTTGTCCTCGACCTCGTGCCCGAAGATCCACCCGAAGCGATGCCCCTCTGTCCATTCGTTCAGCCGGTCTGCCAGTGCCCCGCCGTCATGGGTGGAGCCGACCAGCTGCGCAAACTGTGTCCATGTCCGCAGGTTCGGGTTTCGCGCCTCGGCGTTCTGACGCACGGCGTTGCGCACCGCGCGGGATTGTTCGGGCTGGAGTTGGCTATGACCGGTTTCCATCAGGTGAATGAGCCAGTCGCTCAGCCATTCCTGCCCGGACGTGTCCGTCTCCACCCAGAGCGGGTTGAGACCGGTCCGTTCGCCTGCCTTCAGTTCCGAATACCGACCCCCCAAGGCGCGCACGGCCATTTCCAGGCCCCGGCGATAGTCGAAGACAAACACCCGCGAGCCCACGCGCTGCGCCTGCGCGGCCAGAAACGCCGCCTGCACCGATTTGCCCGACCCCATCCGGCCCAGGACCAGCGTATGGCCGTTGCTCGGCTCCTTGGTCGGATCGCCCGCCTCGTGGAAATTGAACCGATAGGCGCTGCGCGAGATGGTCGGAAACCAGGTGATCGGCGTGGCCCATGGCACATTGTCGCCGCTCTTGCCCATCGCCGCACGATGCAGGGCCGCGAAGTCGGCAAACTGTTCGTTGGTGATTGCACCCTCCCGGATGCGGAAGGCCCGGTTGCACGGATGCTGGCCGAAATAGACGGTGCGCGCCGTGTAGCCCTGCGACACCAGCTTGACGCCCGCGGTCACCGCGATGTTGCGGATCATCGAACTGATGCGGGACAGCTCTTCCTCGCTATCCGCATAGACGGCCACGGCCATCTGATGCTGTCCAAAGGAGATTTCGCCCGAAGCCAGCCGGTTCTGCGCCTCGCCCAAGGCATCGATCAGATTGGCGGCCTTGTCGTTGATCGCGGCGCGGCGGCGCAGTTCTCGCGAGATCCGCTCTTCCATGATGCCGTTGTTGACCGGGACGTAGTAGTTCGACACCACCATATCGACGGGCAGGTCCAGTTCATCGAACATGGTCACGAAGGAGTCGCGGGGAAATTCCTTGATCGAGTAGATCATCCCCACCCGGTCCGGCAGGCTGCCCCCGGTCAGGTAGATCTTGTCGCCCTTGAAGGTGACGCGCGTGTTGGACACGGTTTCTGCAATGGACCGGTCCAGCGCCGTGTAGAAGGTCGGAACCTCGATGCCGGTATTGATGCTCTCCAGAAACCCGAGCAGCTGACCGCTTGATGCGGTCAGGACCTGCGGGTCCATGTGCGACAGGGCGGATTGCAGAAACGCCACGACCTCTTGCAGCTGGCCCACCTGGCCGTCGATCTGCCGGGCGAGCAGTTCCTGCGATTTGCGCGGCGTGTAGGGGATTTTCGACAGCACGTCAGGACGTTTGATGACGGTAATGGTGATGGTGTGTTCGCGCAGGTTGGCCCGGCGCATATGTGCCTGCCAACGCCGATCGATCCGGGCCGCAAGCCCGTCACCCGTGACGAGCGGCAGGTCGGTCTCGATACGGCGCGAGACCTTGTGGACGGTATAGGCAAACTTGTCGCCAGTCTGGGCGATGATGCTGGCGAAGATCTCTTTCATCCGGTCCAGCATCTCGTCGGCCACCGTCAGGCTGTTCAGCCCGGAGATGCGGATGCACTGGAACAACTCGTTGCCCCTGGTGCGGATGGTCAGGTCATCGATCAGCGAGACATAGGGCAGCATTGAGGCCACCGACTGTTCCCGGCTGGCCCATGCGGGCAGGGCATCGAGGGCGGCAGGCCCGATCCGAAGATCACGGTTCATAGCTGTCAGCCCCCCATTGCTCGCGGTTTGTGGTTCGGCGGGTCTTCTTGCTCACCACCGTGACCACATCGAAGAAATGCGGGTCCCATTCGGCAGCAAGCCAGAAGGCCGGATAGGTCAGCGCCGTGAATGCGAGGGTCCAGAAACTTTGGACCCACACGAAAGCCAGGACGGACCCCATCGACCAGATCACGAAATAGAACATCGGCAGGCCCATGACGCGGGCCGGACGAATGAGACCGAGAAACAGCGGGGACCGTTTGACCATGAGGATTACTGACCCCACATCGCGTTCACGATGACGCTGGCACCGGCGACGATGGCGATACCGGCAACGACATAGACGACGGTGCGGAAATCGACGTAGCCCATCAGCCAGGCAGCCCCGATGCCGATCACCGCCAGCGTGGCCATGGCCCGACCAAGCGGGCCGGTCAGTGTGGTGGCGATACCGGTCAGAATGTTGGTGATCGGGCTGAGGTCCACCGTGCCCTGGGCCAATGCAGGCGAGGTCATCAGCATGAGAAGCCCGACCGCCAGCAAGGAAAACAGCAAAAGGCTCATTGCCGGAACCGGCAGGGATCTGGTCATAAGGTATCTCCGTTCAATCGGGTAAAGACGGCCATGACCTTGCGGACGTGACCTTGGGTCTCGCGGTAGGGCGGAATGCCCCCGTGGCGCGAAACAGCTTCCGGGCCAGCGTTATAGCCAGCCAGCGCCAGCTCCTTTGATCCGAAGCGGTCGAGGAGAAGGAGCAGGTATCGGGCAGAACCATCGAGGTTCTGATGCATGTCATGAGGGTCCACGCCGAGCGTGACGGCTGTGCCCGGCATCAGCTGGCCGAGGCCGATGGCCCCGACATGGCTGCGCGCCCGAGGATTATAGGCACTCTCGATCTCGATATTGGCGCGATAGAAATGCCGCCATTCCGTGACCGACATGTCCGCTTTGCGCAGGGCGACGTGACCGCCGTAGCGCACTGCCGTCTGGTCAATGGCGTTGAGGACGTCTTCGCGTCCGAAAACAGCGCGCGGTGCAACAAAACCGCCCTCCGGTTCTGCAAGAAACGACATGGTATCTTGAGAAGGAGAGGCCGAGCGTTCCGCCTCTGGGATTATTGGTTGCCCGTCTAATGCGAAATGGCGGGCAAAACCGTTACTCTGTTCCCGGTATTGAAAGGTCCCATCGGACCCCGGCACAAGGACCATGCCCTGCCCGAGGCATGCAGATGCATTAACTGTCAGCCCCGCGAACAGGCAGGCAAATGCCGCCGGGGAGAGGCCATCGAGAAAACGCCGTGTTGGGGCTTCAGCTCCCGCTCTTGTCCGAAGGGTTTTTGGGAAGTGCCTGGATCGTTCGGCCCCCGGAGAGGAAGGGAATATCCAGATGCGTGAAACCAGCTTCGTGCATGAATGACGACAGGCCGTTAATGGTTTTGAAGACCCTGATCTTGATTTCGTCCATGTCATCGACCCGCCGCGGCGTGGTGACAAGAAGTTTTTCGATCGTCCTGTCGGGATTGACGACACGGACGGTCCATTCGCCATACCAGACGGACGCTTTGCGATATGCCGCAACCTGGCACACCACCTCAGCGAGGTAGCCGCTGGCGATAAGCTTTCTGAACCGAGGTTCGGTAACCACATTCGGCGTTTCTTTTTCTAACTCTATTTCCACGCCGGTGGCCCCCCCATTGGTAGGACCCGGCACCCTTCTCGAGTGCCCGTGTCCTACGATATTATAATATTGGCAGCAACCCTATAGAGTCACTGATTGCAAATTTCAGATCGCGCGGCCATCAGTAGGGTGAAGCACTCTGAAATCAAAGCTCTTTCGAGAGACGTGGGCTGCGCGGGCAAAGAGAATGGCGGCATGCAGGCACGCCTGCCTCCTGCCGCTGACGTCCTTGCCACGATCCTGGGATTTCCCCTGTGCCGCTTCGCCGGGTCGATCTAATCGATGCCCCGACGGCAAGGACGGTGGCAGGTATTCTGAAACATGATTTATGATTAAATTTCAGTAATCTAGTGCCGGCTCTGAGGTCTTTCTAGAAGACGGTCGCTGATCCCCGCAGGCGCGAAAAGCTCAGAAGGATAGGGTTAAAGTATTTGAAACAGCATCGAAGCAGGCCGGCCCGCAGAACCAGCCTCCTTCTTATGCGTCCGGACTTACGCCCTGGAGATCATAGCATCCGTCACTCGTAGATGACGCTTTCGCATCTCTCGCCCTTCCACATCACTGCGACCTGACCGGTGTTCCACCTGTAGAGCCATCCCACGACTTTCCGCGACTCCTGATCGAGGACGCGCTTGATCGGGTATGCCTGTTCTCGGACACCGGGCACTCCCACCATGTCGCTCTCGGCGGACATCATCTTGCTGCCTTGTAGACCCATCTTTCAGCTCCTACGGGTTTTGCGGTCCGGCGACACAGCGCGCGCCTCGGACAAGCCATTTGTTCATTGCTGGTTAATGAACTATGGCTTCTGCCCTGATCACGGCATGATGCGAAATTGAGCGAAATACAACGAAATGAAATCTCGTAACACACTGTCAAACAGGCAAAGATTTTATGTTCCTCCCGATGGTGATGGCAAGGATTTCAAGACGCTCTTCAACCATCTCGCAGCTGCCGGTGCCGGGCGACCTGTCGACGAGCACGGGTTTCCACAAGGTCCGTGGACCCCAGACCTTCTGACGGAGGCTATCTCACAGATCGACGCGAACCAGGCCGGGATCGAGCTGCGCACTGTCCAGCTCTGGTTTCAGGACAATGACAAAGGCATCAGCCCGGACAATATCCGGTGGCTGGCGCGCATCTTCGGATGCGACAACCCCGAGGCCACAAGCGCATGGCAAGTTGAACTGAGCAGCTCCCAAACGCGATTGATCGCCCAAAGGCGGCAGCGGCGACAGCCACCGGCCAGTGATGATCAAGGCAAGGACAGCAGCGAGGAACCAGCAGCCGCCGGTGACGACACGATTGTCCTGGAGGCAATAGATGATCGGTCGTCTGACGTCCGGCCAGTCAAAGGCTTCAGCCTTGCTCGGAAGTCCGAGGCAATCTTTGGCGGGGGATCATTTCTGGATCTGCCGGCATCGGTCTTTGCGGGGGCAATTGCGCTTGGATTCATGTCTGTCTTCCTGGGCGTCCACAGCATCAGCTATGCAGAAGACAACGGTGCACTCAGGCAGGTCGGATTTCTTTGGGCCCCCAACTGGACCCTCCTGTTCATGATCTTCATGCCCCTCTTCCTCGGCTTTTCGAGGGAGATTTTGACCTACTGGAAGAACGAGGGCCGGGCGCAGCTCGTTGCATCCAATGGCGGCGCAGGGGGCGATGACGGGTGGAGAGCGAAAGTCGAGGCTTCCCCCCTCACCTACTGGGCGGTCTTTCTTGTTTGTGTTGGGTTTGCAGGTATTTTTCAATGGATCAGCGTCCGATTGATCCCCTTGTTGGAAGGCGGTGGCGATTATGCATTTGATTGGGGATTCATCGGTATCTTGAGGCCTGAAGTCGTGTCCATCGCCGCAGAGGCAATATTTACCGCACTTGCCTACCTGTATATGTGCCTGTGTTTTTACCTCTTTTTTGTCGGCCTTATTCTGATTTACACGATGGTGTATGATTACAAGAATATCAGGAGATTGGTGAATACGTCACGCGACAGGATATTTCCGGATATCGGCAGATCTATCGGGGAGAGGATCATGCGCGGCATTTTCAGATGCACTCTGTCGGGTGTCCTGATTGCAATTTGCATGAAGCTTCAGGCCATCTACCTTTTAACGAATAGTGAGAATATTCTGGAGTGGCTAACGCAGGACTTCACGTCGGTGGTGATTGGACAGGGCCATGGAATCAGCTTGCACGATTTTACGGCCCCAACACAATATACAAGCCTTCTGATCATTTTGGTTACCTGCTTCGTCTTCGTCTCTGCCCTTACCCAGATAAAAATTATTGCTGACGGAGGTGCAAGCTCCATGAAAATGGCGGCAATCATCGCGCTGTTGGTCGTATCTTATATGACGATCGGTGCATTCCAGGGTTTCTCAATACTGTTGGGAGCTTCGGTTCTTCTTGCAATTTACGGGCTGCTTGATCCGAGGCTAGGATCAGGGCCCAAGAGCAATGGAGCACGCGTCATTGTATCATAGCTGGCTGGATCGTTGGGACGACCGGCGCGCGCAGCGGGGAAACGCGGTGAAGGAAAGAACCGCGTTCCGTCTGGATCCGGAAGTCGCTTTCCCTTCTTTCGAAAAGGAAGAAATTGGCATTGAAGGCTTCTGCGATCTTGCAGACCAAGCCGTGGCAGACGCTTCATTCTTCGATCAACCTACAGGGTCTGGTCTGATCTTCGAGTGGCAGAATGGTTGGATTGAGTTTCCATCCGATATTTCCACGGACACCGCGGAAAACAACCTTGTCAGGGCCAAGGTAACCGAGAGTAAGTCACAAAAACACGCGCTGATTATTTTCCATCATTGGAATGCAAGCGCGCGATATCGTCAGATCGCCAGATTTTTCTCGAGACGGGGTATCACGGTTGTCGAGATCGCGATGCCCTATCACTTTGAGCGCAGTCGCCCGGGGTCCCGACATGCGGATTATATGCTCAGTCCAGACCTGGGTCGGACCATCCAGTCAGTCCGCCAGGCGGTCCTGGATGGACGGAAGCTCATACGCGTCCTGGAGCACCGAGGCTATGAGCAGATTTCGGTCATGGGCCTGAGCCTGGGATCCTGGGTGGCTGGCCTCGTCGCAGCCAATGACTCGGCAGTCCAAAAGGCTGTGCTGTGTCTTGCGGCCGGAAGTCTCGCCGATATGGTCTGGACCGGGCGCGCCACAGAGCACATTCGCGCCAGCCTGGCAGGACAGATTGATCTGACCCAGCTCAACCGAGCATGGGGTTCGTTGAATCTGGAGAACTATGCAGAACAGTTGGCGCGGCCCGATCTAAGGCTTCAAATCGTGCTGGCGCAACGAGACACGGTGGTGTTGCCGCATCTGTCACAGCCGCTGATAGCAAAGCTGACGCAGGCAGGAGCCCGGGCTGACGTCCTGGAGCTGAACTGTGGACACTATTCGTTTGCCCTTCCGCCCTACATCCTGCGCAGCGGCCTCCGCACCTTGCGGCTGCTGACAGGATGATCCGTCAAAGAATGACTTCCTAGGCGTTGCCAAACCGCTCCCCAGGGCCCTATACGATCTTATACTGATGACAGTCATCGTATAAGTTCGTCCGTTCTGGGAGAGTGGCTATGCGTCGAAACCTGAGCCCAGGCATGTTGGGTGTGATGACTGTGGTGGCAGCGGGGTTCGTGGCGCCATCAAGTGGCGTCGCTCAGCCCTACCCTATCGACTGTGCGATCCTCCTGTGCATGGCCGGTGGGTTTCCGCCTTCGGCCGAGTGCACAGCGGCCCAGATCGAGGTCATCCGGCGCGTGACCCCTTGGCCGATCGAGCCGCCGTTGCAGCTTTGGAATTGCCCAATGGGTGGGGGTGGATCGATGCCCGGTCCCAATCTGGGCTCTGATGGACTCACGCCCCAGGTCAGGCGATATCGTGACGCTGTTGAGGTCTGGGAGCTTTCCAAGCGGATCGAGAACAGCAGTGGTGGCCGCAATGTGTCCGCGACTGCGATCCGGAATTTCTACAACAGTGACGGCGAATTCGTCCGGCAGGCTCAGAGCAATGTTCCAGCTTGGGTGAGCGCAGCGGTTGCGGAGCATACAGGGAGCACTTTCACATCCGACCATGTGAGCTTCCGGGCCATTCTGCTCCGGATGCAGGACCATACTGGTGCGTACTCCACGCAGTGGGTCAGCTACTGATGCATGTAGGTCGCCGCCGACCGCAACACAAAGGACCGCTGCATTCGTGAGGCGACCGGCAAAATGCCTGCAAAAGGACGAGGAATGAACATCACCAGATAAACCACGACCCCAAAAGTAAAACCCCCCGCGCGGGGGTCCGCACGAGGGGGCTTGGTTTTGGTAACACAGGTTTGGCGACCTGAATTAGCACCGTTCCAAGTGCTATAGTTACCCTCCAACTCCCGAAAATCAAGAGCAAAAACGCATCTGTGCGAACGGATGTGGCTTGCCTGCGGACACCGCGCTTCTTGAATTCGAGGAGCAACAGATGACTACCGGGATGACCGCTACGCGCGGCAGATTTTTCCAACGCATAGACAGCGTTATTGATGACACGCGCGCCGAGGGCCGCGCAAAGGAACGTCCGCCCTTGCGCCGTAACTCGCGCCGGGCAGGATCGTGTGAAGCGTCGTTCTGGCGCGGAACGTCACGCCAGGATATTCAGAAGGTGCTTATGGCTGCTCAGAAGTATGAGCGGGCGAACCGCGCACCTGGCAAGCGCAACGGGCCCCTCGGCGGCATTGCCCTGGAGGTTCTCGCCCTGTTTGCCAATCTGGTGAACTTCAAGTCTGGGCGACTGGACCCATACCTGGACTATATCACCGAGAAGTTGCGCCGGTCGCGGGATGCGGTTGTGCGGGCATTGAAGGCGCTGCGCGATCACGGGTTTCTCGATTGGTTGCGCCGGTTCGAGCCGGTGCCAAACGAAGGCAGGGGACCGCAAGTACGGCAGGTCAGCAATGCCTATCGGCTGTCCGTCCCGAGGCGTGCCCTGGCGCTTCTTGGACGATGGGCTGGACGCCCAACGCCACCGGATGATGACCAAGGTGCCCGCGCTGATCGCGCCGCCATGGAAGCCGAGCATGTTGCCACGCTCGATCTGGCCGGATTTGCATCGTTCCATGTTGAGGATTCAGACCTAGCGAAGGCGCTGGCCCATATGGGCAGAGCCATCGATTTACGCGAGTCTGCCAAGCGGACTGAATCCCAATCTACCTCTTGTTCTTATACTGGATCATGAAGCAGACGCTGCGCACATGAAGCCTCATGCTTGCCTGCGGAGGTTCCAATTCGTGAAAGGGGGCCGGGCAACGGCACCCAAAGCACCCTATACTCAACCGTTAGCTGCGACGGCACTGTCGTATGGCTGAGGAAAACAATCTGTTGAGAGGATGGCACTGTAGCGATCGACCTCACCGCGTCCCCCCCCTCTGGCCTCGGATCTTTGATGTAAAATCACCCTCATCCTGAGAAGGCTGAAGGAGATCGGCGACACCTTGCGGTTAAAAGACCAAAGCGGCCTTGCGAACGGGACATTGCACTGCATCCGCCCCGCCCGCTTGCCTCAAGGGCACGTCTGGTCATGCAAGAGACAGGTTCACCGCGCTCTCGCGATTGTCTCGGCCAGCTTCGATATCAAAGCTGACCTTCTGTCCATCTGCCAGAGAACGAAGGCCAGCGCGCTCGACAGCTGAAATATGGACGAAGATGTCCTTGTTGCCGTTATCGGGCTGGATAAAGCCAAACCCCTTTGTTTCGTTGAACCATTTCACAGTTCCGGTTGCCATTTTGTCTTCCTCGATTAATTTGTGCAGCAAAGCTGCTTCTCTCAAGAAAACCCGTTGATGAACAGTTGTCGAGACGCAACATGCAGAGGATCGCAAGCCGGAAGTATTATTCCGGAGCGGACGGCAGACTAAACTCGGACGCCGCGCATCTCGCTCTGGATAGATCGATCCGGCCTCAGGGTGACCACCCGCCCCTGCAGTCTCTGGTCGCGGGTGGGCACTGGCCGCGCCAGAGAGGACGCCACCGCCCCTCCGCTCAGCCCGGCTTTGCGGCAGCCAGCCACTCGTCGAGCTTTGACCAGCGGCGGCGCCCCGAGGTGTTTTTGACGGCGATGGCCACGGCCCTCTTCTGACCCACCAGCACGACCAGCTTCCTGCCGCGGGTGACGCCGGTGTAGATGAGGTTGCGCTGCAGCATGGCGTAATGCTGGGTCATGACCGGGATGACCACCGCTGGATACTCCGAGCCCTGGCTCTTGTGGATGGTCGCGGCGTAAGCCGGCACCAGCGTGTCCAGTTCCCCAAAGGCGAAGACGACCGTGCGGCCGTCGAAGTTGACGGCCACCTCGCCTTCATTCAGATCAACGTCCTCGATCGATCCGATGTCTCCGTTATAGACCTCTCGGTCATAGTCATTCTCGATCTGCATGACCTTGTCGCCGGGGGCGAAGGTCCATCCGAACCGCTCGACTTTTTTGTCGCCTGCCGGGTTCAGGACGGCCTGCAGTTCGATGTTGAGCGAGCGAGCGCCCACACCGCCCCGGTTCATTGGGCAGAGCACCTGGATGTCCCTGATCGGATCGAGGCCGAACCGGCGAGGGATGCGTTTGCTGACAAGCTCCACAATGCGCTGTACGGCCTGCTCCGGATCCGCCGCCGGCACAAAGTAGAAGTCAGCCTCTGCGTCCGGTGGTGTGAGATCCGGCATCCGGCCGGCGTTTATGGCGTGTGCCGTGGTGATGATCTTGCTTTGTGCGGCTTGTCGGAAGACTTCCGTCAGCCGAACCACCGACACGGCACCGGAGCCGATGATGTCTGCAAGGACCTGCCCGGGCCCGACAGAGGGAAGCTGGTCGATGTCGCCGACGATCAGGAGCGCTGCCCTGCCCGGCACGGCCTTCATCAGTGACTGCATCAGGAGCACGTCGACCATCGAACTCTCATCGACAACCAGCAGATCGCAATCAAGCGGGTTCTCGTCACTGCGCTTGAAGCCAAAGGCCTTGGGGTCGAACTCCAGGAGCCGGTGAATGGTCCTGGCCTCCATGCCCGTGGCCTCGGACATGCGTTTGGCGGCGCGTCCGGTCGGCGCGCAGAGCAAAAGCTTCACAGCCTTCGCGGCCAGAATGCGGAGGATCGAGTTCACGATCGTAGTCTTGCCCACGCCGGGTCCGCCGGTGATCACCAGGATCTTGGACCTCAGCGCCAGGCGAATGGCCTCTGCCTGGCTGGCCGCAAGGGTCAGGCCCGTCTTCTGCTCGATCCATGGCAGGGCCTTGTCAGCGTCGATTGCCGACCAGGGTAGAGGCGCCCTCCGGATCCGCTGGAGGTGCTCTGCGATGGCGCGCTCTGCCTGGTAGAGCCCGGTCAGGAAGATGCACTCCGCATCCCCAACCCGGTCTGCGATGACCGTGCCCTCGGCAAGCTCCTCGTGCAGGGCGCTCTCGATCAGCGTCGCGGGCACGTCGAGAAGCTTTTCCGCAAGCGCAATCAACTCCAGGCGTGGCAGGCCGCAGTGGCCGTTGCCCATTGCCTCTGCCAGCGCGAACGACACCCCCGCGCGCAGGCGTATCACCGCAGTTTTCTCGATCCCGAGCTTTTCTGCGATTGTGTCTGCCGTGCGAAAGCCGATGCCGCGGATGTCCCTGGCCAAGCGATACGGGTTCTCGCTCATCACCTGCACGGCGTCGGTGCCGTAGGTCTTGAAGATCCGCACCGCGCGCGCTGTCCCCACAGCGTGCTGATGCAGGAAGACCATGATCTCGCGAATGACCTTCTGGTCCGCCCAACCGGTGGTAATCTTCGCCGCCCGGAGAGGACCAATGCCTTCGACCTCGCGCAAACGTTCCGGTGTCGCTTCGATGATATCGAAGACGTCGGTGCCGAACTGCTTGACCAGCCGCCGGGCATAGACCGGCCCGATCCCGCGGATCATGCCGGAGCCCAGGTACTTTTCGATCCCCTCACGGGTGGAGGGTGCATGGGTCTTCAGAAAGTGCGCCTTGAACTGCAGACCATGGGTGCGGTCGTTGAGCCAGATGCCGGACGCCGTGATCCACTCCCCCGCGGAGATCATCGCGGCATGGCCCACGACGGTGACAAGATCCCGATGCCCGCGCGCCTTGACCCGCAGGACACAAAAGCCAGTCTCCGCGTTGTGGAACGTGACCCGCTCGACCAGGCCGGCCAACACTTCCGTTCCGCTGTCGGCCTGCGGCGTCATGCGCGGCACATCCCATGGCTCCCCTATTCGGCCGCGTCAGTTCCTTCGGCGACCACCTTCGGTTTACGGCCCCGCTTTGCCTTGGGAACATCGCCCTCTTCAGCCACGGCTTTCGGCTTGCGGCCCCGGGTCGCTTTCGGGGCATCTGGAGAGGGCTCGGTGGCTGCCTCGGCTGCCGCTTTGGGCGGCCGGCCGCGCCTCGCTTTCGGTGCGTCCGCGACCTCGCTCCCGGCTGTCGTCGCCTTGCGCCCCCGGCCCCTGACCTTCGCGGCCGGGGCGGACGCCCCTGCGTCTCCTTCTGCCGCAATCTCGCGCTCGGCCTGTGACCAGTGTTCGGCATCCTGACCCTGTGGACGGCCAGCTTGCTCCCAAAGAGCGTGCGCCCGATCCCGGACCTTTTGTGTGCGTTCGTCATCCATGATGAAACTCCATCTTTACCACCGCAACCATCCCGTTTTTCTGCCCAGACCGCAGGATAGCCACGCCTCTCGTTGAAGATCTGCAGTTCAGCGTGCCACGGTCACACGGCTATTCCAATAGATCCTCCAGCGCGAAGCTAGTCGTGATCCTGCAGTGCACCGTGCTGCTGCATTACCTCCTAGGATACGGCGAACCGTCACCGGCCTTCCCGGCAAGATTGCCTTGAGGCACCGGCGCTGAAGGTCGTATCATGCTTTCGCGTAACAATTCATCTTCATCCATCCCCACCAGCACGGGTCAGATATTTTCGGGTTGCTCTCCACACTATGAGGGAACTTGGGCGGCCGCGTTTGCTCGAAGCCATAGTGTTCCAAAGGCGGGCAACTCGATGCTGATCGTGCCGTCCCTGGTGATCTCAAAGCCCCCGTCGCCAAGGATCGCAGTCATGCCATCAAAAGCGTCGGCGCCATCAAGCTGGCACTCGGTCTTGCAGGGACGCTTGCCCAGATTGTGCAGAAGCAAGACGGTCCGGTCTTCCCAATCATAGCGCAGCGCAAAGATCGCAGCGTCGGGAAACGGGATAAAGCTCCACTGGCCGAACGCGACCTCCGGCATTTCGCGCCGTCGACGGATCAGGCGCTCCATCCAGTTCAGCATTGAATCCGGTTCGTGTTCCTGCGCGGCAACATTGATAGCCTTTGGACCCCATTTGGGGCCTGAAACAACTGGCCGAAATACATCGTTCGCTGGTGCCGTGGAAAAGCCGCCATTCGGCCCGTCGGACCATTGCATCGGGCTGCGCACGCTCATCCGGCCAGGGATATCCAGATTTTCGGCCATGCCGATTTCCTCTCCGTAGAACAGGACCGGTGCTCCTGGCAGTGCAAAAACAAGGCTGTAAACCAGCCGGATGTGGTCGTCGTTTCCCTTCAGCATGGTCGGGATGCGCCGGCGAAGCCCGCGGCCGAACAGTTGCATGTCCTCCTTGGGGCCAAAAGCACGAAACACGTCCTGACGCTCGGCCTCGGTCAGCTTGTCCAGGGACCATTCGTCATGATTGCGCGCGAAATGCGCCCAGCCATCATCGACATGCAGGCGCGGCATCGCCCGAAGGCAGTGGACCAAGGCCCCTGCATCTTCGCGCACCAGTGCCAGCGCGAGTGCCTGATTCATGTTGAAATCGAGGCACATGTTCAACTCGCCCCCGCCGTCGTTCCCGTAAAAGCGCCGGACGTCCTGATACGGCAGATTGACTTCGCCCAGGAGGAGGGCGTCTCCACAGCGCCGCACGATAAAACTGCGCAGGTCACGCAGCCAGTCGTGAAAGTCCGTTTCGACCGGCGTGTCCAGTCCGTGTGTTTCCAGAAGAAAGGGAACGGCATCGACGCGGAACCCCGACAGCCCAAGCTGGAGCCAGAAGCCGACGATCTTGCAGATCTCGTCCCGGACGTGGGGATTGCTGATGTTGAGGTCGGGCTGGTGGCGGTAGAAGCGATGCAGATAGTATTGACCTGTCCCCTCGTGCCATTCCCAGTTGCTGTTTTCCTCATCCGGGAACACCAGGTCATCAGAGCCGCCCGGTGGGATCTCGTCCCGCCAGACATACCAGTCGCGGTAGGGTGAGGTTCGATCTTCGCAAGCCGACAGAAACCAGGGATGCTGATCCGACGTATGGTTGACCACGAGGTCCGCGATCACGCGGATGCCCCGATCGCGGGCGGTGCGCAGGAAGACGGCAAGGTCACCCAACGTCCCGAGGCGCCGATCGACACCGTAGTAATCAGTGATGTCATAGCCGTCATCCTGATGCGCTGTCGGATAGAAGGGCATGAGCCAGATGCAGGTTACCCCGAGCCCCGCCAGATAATCGATGCGGCGCGTCAGTCCGGCAAAATCACCGATGCCATCGCCGTTTCCATCCTGAAAGATCTCGACGTCGAGGCAGTAGAAGATGGCGTTCTTCCACCAGACATCGCCTGTGCGGCTGATATCCATGCAGGCTCCTTTTCCGTGCGATCGCGGCCACGCCTGACGCGCGGCACCCCTGCGTGAACGCGATCGCCGCAGCACAGGTTCATCGACACCTTCGAAGACATGCGCGAACCCGCAGCCAGCCCCGGGCGTTGGCCCGAAACGGCAGACAGGAGACTGAGCATGAGTGACAGCAGCAGACGTCCCCGCGTCGTGGTCATCACGGGCGCCTCGGCCGGTGTCGGCAGAGCGACAGCACAGGAATTCGCGGCCCATGGCTGGTGCGTCGGGTTGGTGGCGCGGGGCCGCGCGGGCCTCGAAGGCGCACGGGCGGATGTCGAGCGCCGGGGAGGCACCGCATTGATCGTGCCCGCCGATGTCGCAGATGCCGAAGCAGTCGCGCAGGCAGCACAGACCGTCATGGACCGTTGGGGGCGGATCGATTTGTGGATCAACGCCGCGATGGCGACCGTGCTGGCGCCAGTGTCCGACATCACGCCCGACGAATTCAGGCGCGTGACCGAGGTGACCTATCTGGGTCAAGTCTACGGAACGCAGGCCGCCTTGCGACACATGCACCGCCAAGGTCGCGGGACGATCGTCAGCATCGGTTCAGCCCTGGCCTATCGGGGCATTCCCCTGCAGGCGCCGTATTGCGCTGCCAAGTTCGCGACGCGCGGCTTTCTGGATGCCCTTCGGGCCGAGCTTTTGCACGAGAACAGCCCGGTGCGGCTGACCGAGATACATCTGCCTGCCGTGAACACCCCCCAGTTTGACTGGGCGCGCAACAAGATGCCGTACAAGGCGCAGCCGGTGCCGCCGATCCACCACCCTGAGGCAATCGCCCATGCGATCTATCGCGCGGCGCTTGAGGCGCCAAGGGAGGTCTGGCTGGCGGGTTCGGCCGTGCAGGCCATCCTGGCAGATGCCGCCGCGCCTGCGCTTGTTGACAAGGTCCTCGCACGCCAAGCGTATTCCGGGCAGCAGACCGAAGAGCCGGATGACGACAGGCCGGACAACCTGTTCGAGCCGATGGACGATCAGGTCGACTACGGTGCGTCCGGGCGGTTTGGCGAGGCTGCGCGGACGTATGTCTCAGCCTACCGCCCGGCCCGCCTGCGTGCGGGAGCAGCTGCGATTGCATGCCTCGTCACTTATGGCGTCGTCAGGACGCTGTTTGATCTCAAGGAGAAGGACCGGAACACCCGGTCTTCACCGTGGTGAGACGATCGTCCGGTCGAGGAACGCGTGGCCCATTTCAATGCCGACCGCATCCTGGCGCAACGATGCGGATGATCGCCCTGCGAACGATGACCAGAATGCCCGCAGGACTGTTCCCGAAGGAGGCCGAATGACCCGACAGGCGCCGTGGTGGCTGGACCGCACCGTATATCAGATCTATCCGCGCAGCTTCGCCGATGCCGACGGCGACGGAGTGGGCGATATCCCGGGCATCATCGGGCGCTTGGATCATCTGGCGGACCTGGGCATCGGCCTGATCTGGCTGTCGCCGGTCTATGGCTCGCCGATGGCCGACAACGGCTATGACATCTCGAATTACCAGGATATCGCGCCGGATTTCGGCACCTTGGAGGACTTCGACCGGCTGGTCGCCGAAGCGGATCGGCGCGACATCGGCATCATCATGGATCTGGTGGTCAACCACAGTTCTGACCAGCATCCGTGGTTCCTGGCGGCCAAGCTGGACCGCGCATCCGCCTATCACGATTATTACTACTGGCGCGATCCCGCGCCGGATGGTGGCGCCCCCGATGATCGACGCGCCTATTTCGGTGGTCCGGTCTGGACCTACGTTCCGGAAGTCGGACGCTATGTCTTCACCCTCTTTTCGCCACAGCAGCCGGATCTGAACTGGCAGAACCCCGCGGTGCGCGATGCGATCTACACCATGATGCGGTGGTGGCTGGACCGGGGCGTGCGCGGCTTCCGCATGGATGTCATCGACCTCATCGGCAAGGATATCGACCGCGACCTGATCGTCGAGGGGCCCTATCTGCACGGGTTCCTGCAGGAGATGCACCGTGAGGTTCTGGCAGGGCGCGATGTCGTGACGGTCGGCGAAAGCTGGAACGTGACCCGGGAGACGGCATTGCTGTACTGCGGACGCGACCGAAAGGAGCTGGACATGGTGTTCCAGTTCCAGCACATCGTCGCGGGCTGGGACGCCAAGCACGGCAAGTGGCGCCCGCAGCCGCTTGATCTGGTGGCCTTCAAGAAGGTCTGGACGGACTGGCAGCAGGCTTTGGAGGGGGACGGCTGGAACTCGCTGTTCCTGAACAATCACGACCTGCCGCGCTCCGTCTCTCGCTATGGTGACACGGAAAAGTGGCGGGACCGGTCTGCCAAAGCCCTCGCCACGGCCATCCACCTGATGCGCGGGACGCCCTTCGTCTTCCAGGGCGAAGAGATCGGTATGACGAATGCGGGGTTCACCCGGATCACCCATTACCGCGACATCGAACTGATCAACATGCATCGCGAAACGCGGGAACAGGGCCTGCCCGAGCATCAGTTTCTGGAGGGCGCCGCCGTCACCGCGCGGGACAATGCGCGCACGCCAATGCAGTGGGACGCGTCGCCGGGTGCAGGGTTCACCACGGGCGACCCATGGATCGCAATCAACCCGAACAACGCCACGATCAATGTCGCGGCGCAATGCGATGATCCAATGTCGGTCCTAGCGCATTATCGACACCTCATCGCCTTGCGCAAGCAACACGACGTGATCGTGCGGGGCCGTTTCGTGCCTTGGCTGGAGGATCACCCGCAGATCTGGGCCTATACCCGCGAATGGGAACACCAGCGGCTGTCGGTCCTGTGCAACATCTCGTCCCAGCCAGCTCACGCAGAGATCCCGCCAGGCCTCGCCGGCGGCCAGACATGCCTGATCTGCACCGTGCACCCACGCGAGGCAATTCCGGCCGGCCCTATCGTTCTCGACCCATGGGAGGCGGTCGTGACTCTGGGCGACATCACTTGATATTGCAGCGGGCGTTGGGAAGTGCTGGAACGTGCTGTTCGGTTTTCCAAAGGTAATGCAAAACAGGATCAACTGTTCAAAGGAGATTTTTGCAGAGCTGCAAAGGTGCAGCAGCAATTACAAATGCTCGTTCTGTGGTAGCTGCCGTGAGGTCTTCAGCAGGGCTAGCAATCAACATTGGGCCAGCCACGTTTGGAAATGCAACTGTCGCCTAGTGGTCATGAATTTTCAGTGGATCTTTCAATTCATTTTTTGCTTGGTGTCGAAACTCACCTTAAGAGTGCCAAGACACGTCAACTCGGCATAGAGCTGTTAACGTAGCGACCTATAAGATGTCGGCCAATCCGATATGCGCCCTCATCTATAATACCGGTTGCAGACTTTACATCAGGCTAGGAAATAACTATCTAGGATAGCTTTTCTCGCAGAACAAAATTACAGCCATATGATGTCATCGTTAGAAAGTAAAATTGCTGATCGGGCACAAGGGCTTAAATATACTAGACTAACTCGGAAATGAATGATCCCGGCCAAGTAGCCGGGATCTCTAATGACGCTATTTCCAGCGATTTCGACTACTGTGGGGTTCGGGTCCGCGCTAAATAGATAACCCCCCCAAGGATCGCACCAATAAGCCACGCGTAGCCGGAAAGCTGGCTTAGAAACGGCATCCAGACCGCTGCTACCGAGAAGATCGCGGCAACCCCAAATGCGACCAGCGCATTGTCGTTCCAGCCGTTGCCATAATGATAAAGCCCGCCGTCAGTGCGGTAAAGGTCGCCTAGGTTCAGCTGTTGCTTTCGAACTAGATAATAGTCGACGATCAGGATCCCGTAAAGAGGCGCCAAAGTTGCCCCAAGCGTGTTAACGAAACCGTCGATGCCGACTTGGCTGATAAAGCTGGTCCAGAATCCACCGATGACTAAGGCGAAGACGGATGTGATCATTCCGGCAGTTCTGAAGCCGATGCGCGTGGGGGCCAGGTTCGCGATACCGTTCACTGCGGGAATGAAGTTTGCGACAAGATTGATCCCGACGGTGGCGGCAAAGAACGTGATTGCTGCGACGATTGCTAGGACGACACTGTCGGTGCGCTCGACGATCTCGGTCGGATTGATTAGAGCCTCTCCATAGACAACCGCAGCGCCTGCCGTTGTGAGCAGTGCAAGGGCGGAAAACAGGATCATGTTCAGGGGCAGCCCGGTCAGGTTGCCCAAGGTCATCGCCCGCTTGTTCCGAGCAAAGCGCGCAAAATCGCTAAAATTGATCATCACCGCTGCAAAGTAGGCTACCATTGTGCCGACGATGGCGATAAACCCCGCGATCTCTGTCCCCCATGTTCCCTCGGGGTTCGAGAAAATGGTTTGGGTCTGCGCAAGTAGTTGTCCGTCCGACCGGTTCCAAAGCACGATGACAAGACCGATCATCACCAGATAGACGAAGGGTCCAGCGATGTTTAGGAATGTCTCAACCCAGCCCATGCCTCGCCAGAAGATGAGAATGTGAAAGATCCATACCAAGAGGAACGATATCCAGTCGATGCTGCTTAACCCCATGATCGGCGCACCGTCCGTTACTCCGGTCAACGACTTTATTAGCAGGGCCAGAGCGGTGGAAGCAAAATAGACCTGCACACCGTACCAGAAAACTGCCACAATCGCGCGAAGTAACGCAGGTAGTCGAGCACCTTTTATCCCCATGCTGGCACGAGCAAATACGGGATATGGTATGCCGTATTTTTCGCCTGCAGCCCCGGATAGATTTACCAGAAACATAACCAATAAGCCGGCGGCAATCAGGGCCGCGAAGGCTGTCCACCCGCTGACGCCATATGAAATAAATAGGGATGCGACTAGGCTGTAGCCGAACAACGACTGCACGTCATTTGCCCATACGTTAAATATGGCGAACCAGCCCCAGGTCTTTTCGTGAGGCGAAACCGGACTTAAAGTATTGTGGTCTGAAGGAAGTGGCTGTGCTTCAGGCGTGGCATTATGCATAGAACCCTCACTGATGGATCCCTTCTCGGGGCTAGCCCAATGGGACGGTTCGGGAAAGCGTTACCCGTTCATCAGTGGTACAGATGAACATATCATTCGCAAGTAGAAGTGATTGCTAGCATCCTGATTTATAATTGTCTGTACGGATACCGCAATCGGGACCAAGACAATTCCCAAAAATTTCGGCTTTTTTTATTGCAGTCGATGATCTTGCGTACAAAACACTGATCCGAAGGCTTTGTCTTCACATTCACGTTTTCTGGCGGGTTGATCCGAATGCGTATGGATGAAGATATTCATTTCTCGATCAGGGACGCGGACAAATTGCTTTGTCGTGCCAAGGAAGAAGGACGTGTTCGCGTGCTCTGTTAATTTTCACCTGTCTCAGATGCATGCCGTATCCGATTTGCGCTCAACAGTAAATCAAAAGCACGGGCGCAAATATGGGTTCTAGTGACTGGTAGACGGGTAGTGACCCCTCTTGTGCTGCGTTGCCCTACCGGCTTTGTCGTGAAGTTGCGGAGTTGGAGGCCTTGCCATTTGATCGTTGAAACTCTAGCTTGCTCCATATGCGCCCTTATCAACGCTCTCCGCGCCGATGCCCTATAGCGATTGGCGATAATCACGGTTTGCAGAAAGACTGCTTCGCAGCCCTTGTTTCTATAAAACAGGGCGAGCCAGCAAGCCCGGATCGCCCATAAGTTGTCAGTGCAGATCTTCCGGCAACAAAGCCTCAGGCAAATTCTGGTAGCAAACCGGACGCAGGAAGCGCCGGATTGAGAGGGTGCCGACCGAGGTGGCGCCAAAATTGGTACTGGCCGGATAAGGGCCGCCGTGAACCATACTGTCGGCCACCTCGACACCGGTCGGGAAACCGTTGGCCAGCACGCGGCCGGCCATGCGTTCCAGCACCGGCAGGAGACTGCGGGCCAGAACGGTGTCGCCGTCATCCATCTGCAGCGTCGTGGTCAGCTGGCCCCCGAAGCTGCGAGAGACCTTTTCCATTTGCATCGCGTCGCGCACACGGATGATCAAACCGAGCGGTCCGAAAACCTCTTCGGCCAGATCGTGGTTCTCCAGCCAGTCCTCGGCCGAGACCTCGAAGAGATAGGGCGAGGCCTGACGGGCCTCACAGGTCGTCGTCACAAGAGAGCGCACGCCCTTGCCCGCCCCCACGCGCGCGGCACCGCTGCGATACGCCTCTGCCATGCCGTCGGTCAGCATGACCTGCGGAGCCGCGCCCGCCAGCGCCTCCTTTGCGGCGTTGGCGAAGGCATCGGCGTCGGCCCCATCGATCACGACGGCGATGCCCGGATTGGTGCAGAACTGGCCCGCGCCCATGGTCAGGCTGGCGGCCCAGCCCTGGCCGATCTGGTCCCCGCGCGCGGAAGCGGCCTCGGGCAGAACGAACATCGGGTTCACGCTGCCCAGCTCTCCGAAAAACGGGATCGGCTCGGGGCGGCTGGCGCAGAGGTTATAGAGCGCCCTGCCCCCACCTAGGGATCCGGTGAAGCCCACGGCCTTGATGCGCGGATCGGTGACCAGCGCCTCGCCCACATCCCGCTTGCCGCCTTGCACCAGACTGAAGATCCCGGGGTTCAGACCGCAGCGGGAAATGGCCGCGACGACGGCGTCAGCCACGACCTCACCGGTGCCCGGATGGGCGCTGTGGCCCTTGGCGACGACCGGGCAGCCGGCGGCGAGTGCGGCGGCCGTGTCCCCACCCGCAACCGAGAAGGCCAGCGGAAAGTTCGAGGCGCCAAAGACCGCGACCGGGCCGATGGGTCGCTGCATCATCCTCAGATCGGGACGGGGCAGCGGCTGGCGGTCGGGCAGCGCCACATCGTGGCGGCGGTCCAGATAATCGCCCTTGCGGATATGGTCGGCAAACAGGCGCAGCTGGCCGGTGGTGCGGCCCCGCTCGCCCTGCAAACGTGCCGTCGGAAGTCCGGTCTCAGCGCTTCCGATTGCGGTAATGGCGTCCGCCCGGGCCTCGATCTCGTCGGCGATGGCGTCCAGCAGCGTGGCCCGCTCTTCGCGCGTGGTGGCTGAGAACTCCTCGAAGGCGGCATGTGCGGCAGCACATGCCTGCGCGACCAGTTCGGGATTGCCGACCGAGAACTCATGCGCTTGCCCTTCAGCGGGCGCCGAGGAAAAGCGGGTCTCGCTTCGGATCTTCTCGCCGGCGATCAAATGGTCGCCATGGGGGGTATGGGTCATGTTCAACGTCCTGTCCGTTCACGCCATTCGGCGTATTTCGTCAGATTTGCCTCATCCGTCGCCGGATAGAGACCGATGATCGCCGCGCCGTTGTTCACCTGCTCCAGCACAAAGTCCTCGAAGGACTCCATTCCGCTGCACTCGTCCGCGATCTCGTCCGCCAGATGGGCGGGGATCACCATCACCCCGTCGCCATCGCCCAGCATCACGTCTCCCGGAAAGACCGGTGCGTCGCCGCAGCTGATCGGCACGTTAATATCGATGGCCTCGTGCAGGGTGAGGTTCGTCGGCGCCGAGGGGCGGGCGAAATAGGCCGGCATGTCCAGCGCGCCGATGCCCGTCGCATCGCGCACGCCGCCGTCCGAGACGACCCCGGCCGCGCCGCGCAGGGCCAATCGGGTGATCAGGATCGACCCCGCAGTGGCAGCGCGGGCATCCTTGCGGGCATCCATGACCAGCACATGGCCCGGCGGGCAGGTCTCAACCGCTACGCGCTGCTTGTGATCGCGGTCGCGAAAGACGGTCAGCGGATTGCGGTCCTCGCGCGCCGGAATATAGCGCAGGGTAAAGGCCTGACCGACCATGGTGACAGGCTTGCGTTCGACCGGCAGGACGCCTTGCACGAACTGATTGCGCAAGCCCCGCTTGAACAGGGCCGTCGCGACCGAGGCTGTCGACACCTTCTTCAGCTTGTCACGGGTGTCGTCAGAGAGGATGTAATCGCTCATTGTCTGTCCTTCAAATCAGGTGATTGGCGGCCAGAAAGCCATCCAAATCGGATTGCTGCCCGGCCGTCAGGGGCCAGGCCGAGGGGGCCCGGGTGGGGCCGCAATCATGGCCCTGCGCGATCAACGCGGCCTTGACGCCGGTGACATTGGTGCCGTTCATTTCCTGCGCGCGGATGTCTTCGAAGACACGCATGCGGTCGATCAGGGCATTGGCGGCGTGATAGTCGCCGGCCTCTAAGGCCGCATGGATGGCCACGGAATGTTCGGGCCAGACATTGATCAGCCCCGAGGTGAAGCCCCGCGCGCCCACCGCATAGAAGGTCGGCGCCCAGACCTCGGCCAGCCCGCCGACCCAGACAATCGACGGATCGCAGGCGGCGCGGGCCTCGGCCAGCTTCTGCGGGTTCGGCGTGGCCCATTTCACGCCGCGCACGCCGGGCACGGCGCAGAGATCGGCGATGGCGCGGGTGCCGATGGCATCGTTGCGCAGATAGATCATCATAGGCAGCCCGCCCGAGGCGTCCGACATGGCATGCAGGTAATCCACCACGCCGCGCGGGGCCACGAAGGGATCGGGCGGCTGATGGATCATCAGCGCCGCAGCCCCCGCATCGGCCGAGGCGCGTGCCAGCCGCTGCGCATCGCGCAAGCCCCGACCCACGCCTGCCAGCAGCGGCGCGCGACCGTCGATCAGCCCGGCGACCTCCCGGACCATCGTGCAGGCCTCGTCCGTGGTCAGGGCGTAGAATTCGCCCGTATTGCCGTTCACGACCGGCATGTGCAGGCCCGCCGCTAGGGCGCGGTCCAGAAGGGGCGCCAGCCGCGCGGGCGCGACATCGCCCGCCGCGTCATAGGGCGTCACGAGGATGCCCGAGATGCCTGTCAGGGCCTGATCCAGCGTCATCATCAGAAGATCTCCGGCTCGCCTGCCGAGGGGCCGAAGCCACGCTCGAGGAAATCGAAATCGCAGCCCTTGTCGGCCTGCGTCACATGTTGCGAGAACATCCAGCCATAGCCACGTTCGTAATGAGGCTTGGGCGGGGTCCAGGCGACGCGGCGGGCCGCGATCTCCTCCTCGGGAACCAGCATGTCCAGACGCCGCGCGGGCAGATCCAGCCGCACGATGTCGCCGGTCTTCAGCAATGCCAGCGGGCCGCCGATATAGGCCTCGGGGGCGACATGCAGCACGCAGGCGCCGTAGGAAGTGCCAGACATGCGCGCATCCGAGATGCGCAGCATGTCGCGGTGGCCCTGCCGGATCAGCGCCTTGGGGATGGGCAGCATGCCCCATTCCGGAAAGCCGGGGCCGCCAAGGGGCCCGGCATTCCTCAGCACCATCACCGTGTCGGGCGTCACGTCCAGATCGTCGTCATCCACCGCCGCCTTCATCTCGGGATAGCTGTCGAAGACCAGCGCCGGGCCCTCGTGGATGTGGTATTTCGCGTCGCAGGCAGCGGGCTTGATGACCGCACCGTCGGGGCACAAATTGCCGCGCAGCACCGCAAGCGAGCCCTCGTGATAGACCGGGTTCGACAGGGGCCGGATCACATCGTCGTTGTGGACCACGGCGCCCTCGAGGTTCTCGCCCATGGTCTTGCCAGTGACGGTCAGGGCGGTCAGGTCCAGCCGCTCCTCGATCTGCTTCATCAGCGCGCGCAGGCCCCCCGCATAGAAGAAGTCTTCCATCAGGTAATCCTTGCCCGAAGGGCGGACATTGGCGACCAGAGGTGTCTCGCGGCCAAGTGCGTCCAGATCGTCCAGCGTCAGATCGACGCCCGCGCGCCGTGCCATGGCGATCAAGTGGACCACGGCATTGGTGGAACAGCCCGTGGCCATTGCCACGATGGCGGCATTCCTGACGGCGGCGGCGGTGACGATGCGGTCCGGCGTTAGATCCTCCCACACCATGTCGACGATGCGGCGCCCGCAATCGGCAGCCATGCGCTGATGGCCGCTATCGACCGCCGGCACCGAGGAGGCGCCGGGCAGGGTCAGCCCCATCGCATCGGCAATGGCGGTCATCGTGCTGGCCGTGCCCATGGTCATGCAGACGCCCGCGGACCGCGCAATGCCGCCCTGCAGCCCCTGCCATTCGGTGGCGCCGATATTGCCCGCGCGCCGTTCGTCCCAGTATTTCCACGCATCCGAGCCCGACCCGAGACGCGCCCCTGCATAATGGCCCGACAGCATCGGGCCCGCGGGCAGATAGATCATCGGTACGCCCGCCGTCAGCGCGCCCATGACCAGCCCCGGCGTGGTCTTGTCGCAGCCGCCCATCAGCACCACCCCGTCCAGCGGATGGGCGCGGATCTGTTCCTCGGTCTCGATCGCCAGCAGATTGCGATAGAGCATCGAGGTCGGCTTGTTGAAGCTTTCATCTACTGACAGAGAGGGCAGCTCGACCGGCAGACCCCCCGCCTGCAGCACGCCGCGCTTCACATCCGCCGCGCGCTCGCGGAAATGCGAATGACAGCTGTTCAGTTCGGACCAGGTGTTCAGGATGCCGATGATCGGGCGACCCATGAAATCGGCCTCGGAATAGCCCAGCTGCATCATCCGCGACCGGTGGCCGAAGCTGCGCAGGTCGTCGGGGGCGAACCAGCGGGCGGAACGCAGGTCGGCGGGGGTCTTCTGGGTCATGTCATCTCCGGAGGTGGCGGGGGCGGTCATTCTTCACCGCCGAGTTTCAGGGGATTGTCGGCATCCGGACGCCGCGACATGCGGTACTCGCCATAGAGCTGCCAGAGGATCGACAGCACCGCGAGCACGAGGAAGACCCCCGAGATCGGGTTGGTCAGAAACCCCGTGTAGTCGCCGCGCGACAGTTGCAGCCCGCGGCGGAAGCTGGTTTCCGCCATCGGGCCAAGGATAAAGCCAATGATGAAGGGCGCTGTCGGAATGCCCGCCTTGACGAAGGCGAAGCCAAGCACGCCAAAGGCCAGGATCGTCCAGATGTCGAAGATGCGGCTGGCCAGGCCGAAGGCGCCGACCGCGCACAGGACCAGAATGACCGGCAACAGGATATGCTTGGGGATGGCCAGCAGCTTGATGAAGATGCGCAGGCCCCAGAATTCCAGCACCAGCATCAGGAAGGCCGAAACGATCAGCGCCGCGAAGATCGTATAGACGAGCGGCGCCTGCGTGATGAACAGCATCGGTCCCGGCTGGATGCCGTGGATCATCAGCCCGCCCAGCATGATCGCGGTGACCGCGTCGCCCGGAATGCCAAGCGTCAGCAGCGGGATCATCGCGGCGCCGATGCCGGCGTTGTTCGCGGTCTCGGGGGCCACGATGCCCTCGATGGTGCCGGTGCCGAACTTCTCGGGGGTCTTGGACCGCTTCTTGGCCGCGATATAGGCGATGATGTTCGACGTGCCCGCCCCGATGCCCGGCAGGATGCCGATGCCGATGCCGATCAGGGCCGAGCGTGTGGCATTGGGGATCTGGCCCAGAAATTCGGCCATCGTGAAGCCGAAGCCCTTGATCTTGACGATCATCGGCGCGGTCCCGGCGATCTGGCTGCGCGAGGTCTCGGCCACCTTGATGATCTCGGCCACGGCGAACATGCCCACCAGCACGGTCAGGATGGAAAAGCCTGCGTTCAGCTCGACTTGTCCAAAGGTGAACCGGGTCGTCGCATCGACCGGGGCGATGCCTACGGTGGACACCGCAAATCCCAGCACGCCTGCAAAGATCCCTTTGGCCATCGAGCCCGAGGACAGCGTGGCGATCAGGGTCAGCGAAAACACCGCAATGGCGAAGTATTCATGCGGCCCGAAGGTCAGCGCGATCCGCGCCAGTGACGGCGCAATGAAGGCCAGCGCGGCGATCGAGGCAATGGTGCCCAGAAACGAGAACACGATGCCCACGCCAAGCGCTTTGGCACCCTCGCCCTTTTCCATCATCGGGCCGCCCTCAAAGGTTGTGGCGATCGACGACGGAGTACCGGGGATCTTCAAAAGGATGGCCGAGATCAGACCACCGGATGTCGCGCCCACGAAGAGTGCGATCAGCAGGCTGATGCCGGCAGCCGGCCCCAGCCCATAGGTCATGGGCAGGCACAGCGCGATGGCCATGACGGCCGTCAGGCCGGGCACGGCCCCGAAGATGATGCCCACCACGGTGCCCGCAACCATCAGCGCGAAGATCTGCGGCGACAGGACGGCCGCGAAGCCCTGGATCAGAAGATCGAACATGGGTCCACTTTCAGTTCAGCCACGCGACCAGCGGGCCGGCGGGCAACAAAAGGTCAAAGCCGAAGCGGAAGGTCATGAAGATCACCGCGGCAGAGGCAACGGCCAGCCCTGCATAGAGCGGCACCGGAGGACGGGTTTCGCGCGGCGTCAGGACCAGGAACTGCAGGAACAGGTAAAGCGCCGTGGCCAGCGGAAAGCCCAAAGGCCGCAGCGCGGCGATGAACCCCGCGATCAGCAGCAGGGTCAGCATGACGGTCACGATCCCCTCGCGCCCGGTTCGCGCGGTCGGGGAAGGCTGGCGCCGCCACGCTCCGACCATCTCGATCAGCCCGAGCGCAATCATCATCCAGGCCAGCATGCCCGGCACGGTGGCCGCATCGACCCCCTCGCGTTCAGGCAGGTTGCCCGCCATGCGCAGATAGGCGATGCCCGCGCCGGTCATCGCGGCGCCCACGATCACATCCTTGAGCCGCATGCGGCTGCCCTCCCCTAAATGGTACATCAGCCTGCGGCGCAGACCTTGCCGCGCCGCAGCCTGCGGATCAGCGTGCGGCCTGCAGCGCCTCGCGATAGGGCATGTAGGCGTCGCGGATCTCGTTCAGGCGGGTCATCGCCTCGTCCTGGGGCAGGAAGGCCACGGGCTGCTTGAAGCCCTGCTCCAGATCCTCCGCATATTCCGGAACTTCGGCAATCTGGGCCATCACTTCACCCATCTTGGCGACGATCTCCGGATCGGTGCCATCGGGGAAGGCGATGATATACGGATTGTTCATGATGAAATCGACGTCCTGTTCGGCGAAGGTCGGGACATCGCCCAGCAGCGGATTGCGCTCTTCGTTGGGCTGGCCCAGCACGACCATCTGGCCCGCCTCGACATAATCCTGCACCGCACCATAGGCGATGCCCGCCAGATCGATGCGACCGCCCAGCAGCGAGGCGATCTTTTCGGAGGCCGAGCCCGTGTCGACGATGGTCATCTCCGCCCCTGTGCCTTCCTGAAAGATCAGGCCCTGCAGATGCGAATAGCCGCCGAATTCGGTGCCGAAGGTCACGCTGCCTGGCTCGCGCGCCGTGACGTCGGCGACCGAGGTCAGTTCCGACGCGGCGCTGGCCACGAAGACGGCGCCTTGGTCGATGGCGGGGATGCAGCAGATCTCGAATTCGTCGATGCCGTAATCGGCAAGGCCCGAGACCTCGGTCACGATCAGGTGGCCGGTATGGCCGAACAGCATGGTATAGCCATCGGGATCGGCCTCGCGCACGGCTGACGTCGCGATGGTCGCGCCGCCGCCGGGCATGTTGGTGATGACCATACCGGTGCCGGTGATCTCCTCGAAATACCGCGCCATGGTGCGGGCGTTGAAATCGGTATCGCCGCCGGGGCTAGCACCGATGATGACGTTAATGGTGCGCTCGGGCCATGCCGTCTGCGCCAAGGCGCCAGTTGCCATGACGCCTGCCGCCGCAGTCGTGAGTGCCAAAAGAACAGTGGTTTTCATCGCAACTTCCTCCCTGAAGATCGTATGGGCCTCTCCCCACAGATAACGCACTAGTATATTTGTGCGTGATGCGCAACCGTGTTCAACGTTGCGCAGCGCACGGAATGCTGGCAGCGGTCGGAGTGTTGGACGGGAGCACGAAACGAAGATGCAGATGCAGGCACGGCGACGCACGCGGGCGGATCTGGTCCATGACCACCTGCGCCACATGATCGTGACGCAAGATCTCCAGCCTGGCCAACCGCTGATCGAGAAGGATCTGTGCGAGACCTTCGGCGTCAGCCGGACGCCCTTGCGGGAGGCGATCCTGCGGCTGGCCGAACATGGCTTGATCACGGTGGCGCCCCAGCATGGCACCTTCGTCGCTCAGATCTCGCCGCGCGACGTGCGTCTGGCGCATTTCCTGCGCGAGAACCTCGAGGTCCCGGTAATCCGGCGCCTGACGCTGCAGCCCCGGCGCGATCTGGACGCGGTGCGCGCCATCCTGCTGGACCAGAAGATCCTGGCCGCGCGTGACGACCGGGCGGGGTTCATCCTGTTGGACGACCTCTTCCACGAGGCGCTGTTCGACGCCTGCGGCCTGGCCGAACTGTGGGGGGTGATCCATGCCAAGAAAGGGCATCTGGACCGGGTTCGCTTTCTTCAGGGCAGCTTGCGCGGCGGAGTGACTGCCCCCCTGGCGCAGCACGAGGCCATCGTCGAAGCAGTGGCCGCGGGCGATGCTGATCGCGCGGCCTCGCTGCTGCGCGCACATGTCGCGGGGTCGCTGGAGTTCATGGAACGCCAGCTGCGAGAACGGCCCGAGCTGTTCCGCCCCGGCCCCGACGGGCAGCCGGATCTTGAGCGATGAGGCCCGAGGGATTAGGATTGATCGTCGCCATCGTGTTTTGCACCGACCCATGAGAACCAAACCATGAATGTTCAGCCCGGCCCGGGGATCATCGAGGATCTGCGCGCCCGCATCCTGTCGCTTGACCTTGCCCCCGGCGCGGCCTTGTCGCGGGCGGACCTGTCGGCGCGCTATGGCATCAGCTCCACGCCCTTGCGCGACGCCCTGCTGCGGCTCCAGGACGAGGGGCTGGTCCAGATCCACCCTCAGGCTCGCACCTCGGTCAGCCGGATTGATCTGGATCTGGCGCGGCAGACGCACTTCCTGCGCAGCGCCGTTGAGGTCGAGATCGCTGCGCAACTGGCGGCAAGGCCGCCGGCGGGACTGGCCGACGAACTGTGGCAGCTGATCGACTTGCAAGCCGTCGAGGCGGCGGAGGACCGGCTGAAGGCGTTCGGCACACTGGATCAGGCCCTCCACGACGCGCTCTTCCGCCACGCCGGGCTGATGCAGGTGCAGCGGATGATCCGGCGCGAGAGCATCCATATAGACCGCCTTCGCGCGCTGCACCTTATGCAACCGGAGAAAGCGCGCCAAATTCTGTCCGATCACCGCAGTATCGCTCAGGCAATTGGCCAAGGAGACCCGGCAGGAGCAGCCCAAGCGATGCGCCAACATCTTTCGCAGTCTATTCTCTTCGGTGAACGTTTGACCGCTCAGGATCCGCAATACTTCACGTCCGCCGCGCGGTAGCAGGCCGATCCCTCGACCCTGGCCGAAATCACGACGGCTTCCGTCACCCGTTTCTAGAAGATCAAAAAAGCCGAGAGCGAGCCAGTCCTCATTATTGCAGCTCTGACGCCGCGCGTGGTCGTTGCGCTTCCGTGACAACCTAGAGGTGGTCCATCCCCGGAATTGGTCCGGTTTCGGCGGCCGTGTTGATCGCTGAAATGCCGGAACTCGGCGGGATGACCGCAGGAGAGGCTGCAGCCATGTTAGGTCTTGCTCCCATGCCGCATGACAGTGGCACAATGGGCGTCAAGCGTAAGATCGCCGGAGGACGGCGAACTCTGCGGCATGTTCTCTTCCAAGCCACAATCGCCGCCGCGTCTCACAACCTCATCCTCAAGCCACTGGCGAAGCGCTTCAAAAAGCGCGGAAAGCGCCACAAGATGGTCATCATTGCAGTCGCGCGAAGGCTGGTAACAATCGCGAACACGATTCTCAAAACAGCCACTCCATGGCGAACTAACCTAATTGGGTCAGCACAGGTGCCTGCGAGTGGGGCCTTCCCGGTGGGAACCCTCGTTGTCATCTTCCGATCACCGGCGGCATCCCAAGACCGTGCACCGATGTATGCTGTTGACGCTGCGGCTTACGGGCGTTTGCCGAACTCGGCATCGGCGCGCTTCCAGGCTAGAGCTTGATCCGACAGGGTGAAGCCGAGCCCGCGACGGTTAGGCACGATCATCCGGCCGTCCCGGTTCTCGAGCCGCTCATTAAACAGCGGGTCCAGCCAGTCGAAATGCTCTACCCAAGGTTCGAGCTCATAAGCGGCGGCCAGATGCAGGTGGATCTCCATGGCGAAATGCGGGGCGAGCTTCAGCTTCTTCTGCTCGGCCAGCGCGCAGATCCGCAGAAACTGGGTGATACCGCCGACGCGCGGCGCATCGGGCTGGATGAAATCGACCGCGTTCTTCTGGATCAGGTCGATATGCTCGGCGACGCTGGCCAGCATCTCACCAGTGGCAATCGGCGTGTCAAGCGCTGCGGCCAGCGCGGCATGGCCTTCGCTGTCATAGGCGTCCAGCGGCTCTTCGATCCATACAAGGTTGAAGGCCTCCAACTGGCGGCAGGCCCGCATTGCGGCCGGGCGGTCCCATTGCTGGTTGGCGTCGACCATCAGCGACGCCCGCCCGCCGATCCGGTCGTTCACCGCCGCTACGCGCCGCAGGTCTTCGGCCATGTCGGGCTGGCCGACCTTGATCTTGATGCCGCCGATCCCCTGCTCGATGGACCGCTCTACATTGTCCAGCACCTCTTCCAGCGGCGAGGACAGGAACCCACCTGAGGTGTTATAGCACTGGACGGATTCGCGATGCGCGCCCAACAGCTTGGACAGCGGAAGCCCGGCCCGCTTGGCCTTCATGTCCCACAGCGCGATGTCGAAGGCCGCAATCGCCTGCACCGCCAGCCCGCTGCGCCCCACCGAGGCACCGGCCCAAGCCAGCTTGGTCCACAGCCTAGAGATGTCGTTGGGGTCTTCCCCCAGCAGCACCGGCGCGATCTCCTTTGCATGTTCGAGCTGCCCCGGCCCGCCAGCCCGCTTGGAATAGCTAAAGCCGATGCCGGAATGCCCGTCCACCGTCTCCATTTCAGCAAAGAGGCAGGCGACTTCGGTCAGCGGCTTCTGCCGACCATTCAGTACCTTGGCATCGCTGATCGGCGTTTTCAGCGGCAGATGGATCGCCGAAAGGCGGATCCAGGCGATCCTATCGCCCTGCGATGTCTGCGATGCGGCCGAGAGGTTGGCAAGGTGACTGGTCATGTGCGCGAGCCTTTAACGATCTGATTTCGGCAGAGGCTATTGCGATCCACTCCTCTATGTCCAAGATCATTTTTAGCAAGAATCTATACGGATACAGAATGGATGATCGAACTCCTGCAAGTCCGCTACTTCGTGATTCTGGCCGAGGAGCTGAACTTCAGCCGTGCGGCTCTGCGGCTAAACATCTCGCAACCACCACTCAGCCGGCATATCCAGCAGCTGGAGCAGCAGTTGGACGTCCGCCTGTTCGAACGCACCAGCCGCCGGGTGACCCTGACACCTGCCGGTCTGGCCTTCCTGGTGGAAGCGAAGCGCCTTCTGGCTCAGACCGATGCCGCGGTCATCGCCACGCGGAGGGCGGCGCGGGTCGTGCTGGGCAAGCTGACCGTGGGCTTCGTCGGGGCGGCAACTTACGAAGTCTTGCCGCAGCTGGTGCACATAACCCGGACAGAGCTGCCCGGGGTGGAGCTGGAGTTGATCCAGTTGGAGACTGCAGAGCAGAACGAGGCCCTGCGCGCCGGGCGCATCGACCTTGCCCTCTCACGCCCGTTGGAGAGCGGGGCGATGATCGACTGCATCCGCATCGCACATGAGCCGATGATGCTGGCGATCCCGCAAGACCACCCCCTTTCGATCCGTCGCCGCCCGCCCGCCGAGACGCTGGAGGGTGAGCCCTTCATTATGTTCGCCCCGGCCGCTCGCTATCTGCACGACATGCTGACCGGGCTTTTGCAGAAGGCCGGCATTGCCCCGCGGGTAGTGCTGCAGATGACCCATTCGCAGGCCATTCTCTCGCTGGTCAGCACCGGGATCGGACTGGCCATGGTGCCAGCGTGCGCGCGCAATGCCAGCTTCGACAACATCGTGTTCCGTCCCCTGGCGCGTCCTCTCGCCTGCCATGCCGATATGTTTGCCAGCTGGTCACGCGATAATGACAACCCCGTCCTGCGCCGGACACGCGAGATGCTGCGGCCCTGCTGATGCATCGGGACGCGCTGCTTGCTGAGATGCCGCCGTGGCCGCTCAGGCGGCGGCCGGTAACGGGAGCCCTGCGGCATGGGCTAGCCCTGCCAGCCGCTGCCACAGGGCATCCGAAACCGGCACGCCCTCGGCCAGTGCGCGCCTTCGCTTCGCCGCCGCTGCATCCCCCGGCACCCGCACCGGCCCGCTATTGCCCGCTGCAAGCGGGCTGCTGCGGCAAGCCTCCGCCAGATGGTCAGATTGCGCGGTAAAAGCATCAAGTCCTGCAAAGGCCTCAGGGTCAATGACTTGTAGATAGGCGCTTTGCGCTAACGGCCCCGGCGGCGTATTTGCCCGGCCGCGGCCCGACAGCCCCTGCCCCAGCAGTTCCACCATCAGCCCCAGCCCATAGCCCTTGTGGCCCTTGAGAGCCCCGCCGAGCGGCATCATCGATCCGCCCCGATCGGTCACTTCGCGCGGATCGTCGGTTGGCTCGCCCGCGGCGGTCAGCGCCCAGGCCTCGGGGAAGCGCTCGCCGCGCGCGGCGAGGCTCTGAGTCATGGTGGTGGTGGTGATCGAGCAGGAGACGTCAATCAGCACCGGATCAGCCGAAGTCGGGAAGCCCGCCGCAATCGGGTTCGGCGTCAGCACCGGCTTTGTCCCGCCATAGGGCGCAACGCGGGAGGCGGCGGGGTTCGACACATTCATCTGCACGATCAGCCCACGCTCAGTCACCCGCCGCATGAAGGCCGACAACGCGCAGGTGTGATGGGCATTGCCGATCACACCCGTCACCACACCGAACTCCCGCGCCCGCGCGCAGGCTAGATCCAGCGCCCCGGTCAGCAGCCAGGCTCCGGGCAGGCTGTTGCCGTTCCACACGAAACTGGCGCCGCGATCGGTGACCACGTCATAGGTGCCAGCCCGGGCCATTCGGCCCTCGGCCAGCTCGTCGAGATACCAGGGCAGCAGGCCGACACCATGGGTGTCATGCCCGATCATATCTCCTTCCACGAGCACGGTGGCGGTGGCTGCGGCCTTGTCCGCCTCCATCCCCCCCTGCGCAAGCAACTCTTGCGCAAAGACAACCAGCGCGCCATGCTCGATCCGGGCCATCAGCTGCGCCCGGCGATCAGGTCCTGCATCATCTCGACCTCTTCGCCGGTCAGGTCGGTCAGCGGGGCGCGCACCGGACCGGTGGTAAAACCGCGCAGCGCGACGCCGGCCTTGACCGCCGACACGGCATAGCCGGCCCGGCGGTCGCGGATGGCGGCAAAGGGATAGTAGAACTCGCGCAGCAGCTGCTCACATGTCGCATCGTCGCCCTTCATCAGCGCACCGTGAAACGCCAGCGCGGTCTCGGGCACGAAGTTAAACACGGCTGAGGAATAGGTCGGCATTCCCGCACCCTTGTAAGCCTGCGCAAACAGCTCATGCGTCGGCATCCCCCCGATATAGGACAGCCGGTCCCCCAGCATCACGGTCACCCGGCGCACCATGTCGATATCACCGGTGCCGTCCTTAAAGCCGACGAGGTTAGGGCACTCGTCCGCCAACTGCGCAAGCGTTTCGGCTGAGACCCGGGCCTGCCCACGATTGTAGACGATGACGCCCATGTTTGTGGCCCGGCACACTGCGCGGATGCGGTTCGCCACGCCCTCCTGCGGGGCCTCGGTCAGATAATGGGGCAGCAGCAAGATGCCATCGCCGCCCGCCGCCTCGATCTCACGCGCCATGTCGCAGGCGATCCTGGTGCCATAGCCGCAGCCGGCAATCACCGGCGCGCTGCCCGAGACGGAGCGCGCGGTGCGCACCACCTGGACCACTTCGGCGGGGGTCAGCGAAAACAGCTCGCCGGTGCCGCCCGCCACGATCAGCCCCGCGACAGGAAAGCTGGACAGCCATTCCAGATGCGCTGCAAAGGGCGTGGGGGCGAAATTATCCTCGCCGTCGAACGGGGTGACGGGGAAGGACAGAAGGCCGTGGCGGATGATCTCGCGCAGTGCATCTGGGGCGATCATGGGGAATACTCCTGAAGAAAGGGGAAAAGGGGGTCAGCCGCGCAGGTCTTCCGGCAGCAGGGCCTCGGGAAGGTTCTGGAAGCACACCGGGCGCATGAAGCGGCGGATGGAGAGGGTGCCGACGCTGGTGGCACCGAAGTTCGTGCTGGCAGGGTACGGGCCACCGTGGACCATCGAGTCGGCCACTTCGACGCCGGTTGGGAAACCGTTCACCAGCACCCGGCCGGCTTTCTGCTCCAGCACCGGCAGCAGGCGGCGGGCGAGGTCGATGTCAGCGTCCTCCATGTGAAGCGTAGCGGTCAGCTGGCCTTCAAAGCCTTTGGCCAGCGTCTCCATCTCATCGGCGCCGCTAACGCGGACGACGAGGCCAAGGGGGCCAAAGACTTCCTCGCCCAGAGCATGGTCCTGCAAGTAGCTGGCGGCGTCGGTCTCATAAAGGTTCGGTGCGGCGGTGCGGCCCTCGCTCTCGGTCACCAGCACCGGCTTCACGGCGTTGCGAGTATCGAAGCGCGCCTTGCCGCCCAAGTAGGCCTTGGCGATGCTGTCGGTCAGCATCACCTGGGGCGCGACCTTGTCCAGTGCTTCGGCGGCGGCCTTGACAAAAGCGTCCCCGGTTGGGCCCACCTCCACGACCGCGATACCGGGGTTGGTGCAGAACTGGCCCGCACCCATGGTCAGCGATCCGGCCCAGCCAGCTCCGATGGCGGCACCGCGCGCCGATGCTGCCTCGGGAAGGATGAACATCGGGTTGACGCTGCCAAGCTCGCCGAAGAACGGGATCGGCTCAGGCCGCTGCGCGCAGAGGTCGAAGAGCGCGCGCCCGCCGCCCAGGCTGCCGGTGAAGCCGACGGCGCGGATCTGCGGATGCTGCACAAGCGAGGTGCCGACGTCGCGCTTGCCGCCCTGGATAAGGCTGAAGACGCCCATAGGCATGTTGCAGGTCTCGATGGCCGCCAGTACGGCTTCGGCCACGATCTCGCCGGTGCCGGGATGCGCCGAATGGCCCTTCACGACCACCGGGCAGCCGGCCGCCAGCGCCGCGGCGGTGTCGCCCCCGGCGGTGGAAAAGGCGAGCGGGAAGTTCGAGGCGCCGAAAACGGCGACCGGGCCGATGGGCCGCTGCATCATCCGTAATTCCGGCCGCGGCGGGGTGCGGTCCGGCTGCGCCGTGTCATAACGGCGATCGAGGTAGTCACCCTTGAGAATATGCTCGGCGAAAAGGCGCAGCTGTCCGGTGGTGCGGCCCCGCTCACCGTTCAGGCGGGCTTCGGGCAGGCCGGTCTCCTGTGTGCCGATCTGGGTGATGGCAGCAGCCCGAGCCTCGATTTCATCAGCGATGGCGTTGAGGAACGCCGCCCGTTCAGCGCGTGTCATGGCCGCATAGGCTGTGAAGGCCGCAGCAGCGGCCTTGCAGGCCTGATCGACCAAATCCGGCGTGCCGACAGCGAAGTCATGCACCGGGCCGGAAGCGGGCTCCGACCGGAAGGTCGCCGCGCCGGCAACCCACTTGCCAGCGATCAGGTGCTTGCCATGGGGGGTGAAGTCCTGTGTCATCGGGCATTCCTTCTCGGTTTTTAGAACTATTGGGCGCCGTTCAGTGCCCGTTGGAGTTGCGCCATTCGGCAATGAGAGCGAGGTTGCTCTCATCAGTCGCGTGATAGAGACTGATAGTCGTGGCGCCGCCTTGACCCGCTCCACCCCGAGATCTTCATAAGGCGGTCATCTCCACCGCCTCATTGGCAATTTCCGCCGGGATCACGATCACGCTGTCATCGTCGCCGACCACGATATCGCCAAGGAACGCCGGCACGTCACCGCACCCGATCGGCACGTTGATGTCGATGACTTCGTGCTGCGTCTGGCTCGTCGGGCTTCACCAATTTCTTGGACAGCGAAAGCGCTGGCAGCTTCTTCAGGAAGCCGCTCGCGTGCAAGATCCCCCGCTTCACCCATCCCGCCCGGTCGCGGAAGAGCATGCGGCCGGGCTGCGCCTCAAACCAGGTTTTGAGGATCGCGATGGTCGGCTTATCGTTCCAGTCTTCCGGCCGATAGCCCGTCTGCACGGTGCGTGAGCGATGCCCGGACAAGCGCATATCAGAGGGGCCCGTCCAGCGAGCGGATCGCAGCTCTGCATAGGTTCTCCTAGTGCTCATGGGATCCTCCCGACAAGTCTTGGCGCGGATTCGGCGGAGCCACACCTGTATTAGTACTAATATTTCAGACGTTCAGGTATATCAATAGCCATTGTGCTGAGAAGGTAGACGACCTACGCTTCGCACAAAGAGGATGGTGCCATGAACAGCTCGCTCGCCGCCACATTCGGTCTGGCCGATACCGGCCATTCACCACAGGGCGGCAGCACGGTGCAGCGGGTCTATGACAGCCTACGCCAGCAGATCATCACGCTGCAGTTGCCGCCCGGGACTACCCTGTCGCGCACCGATCTGACCGACACCTACGATGTCAGCCAGACCCCGATCCGCGAGGCTTTGCAGCGGCTCAAGCAAGACGGGCTGGTACAGATCTACCCGCAGTCCAAGACCGTCGTCACCCGCATCGACGTGCCACAAATCTACGAGGCGCATTTCCTGCGCGTCGCTTTGGAAACCGAGGTGGTGCGTCGGCTAGCTGAGGATTGCGAGGCCGCTACCCTCACCCGCGCCCGGTCGATCATCCGCATGCAGGAGGCGGTGGCCGAAGATCCTGGCCAAGTGGCGATTTTTCAGGAACTGGACGAGCTGTTCCACCAGACCCTGTTCGCCGGGCTCGGCCGCTCTGGGCTACACCAGCTGGTGCGCGAGCGCTCGGGGCATCTTGAAAGGGTGCGGCGGCTGCATCTGCCCGAGGCCGGCAAGATCCTGACCATCCTCTCCGGCCACCGCCGGATCATCGACGCCATCGTCGCCAAGGACCCCGAGGCCGCCATTGTCGCGATCCGCGACCATCTGAGCCGCACCGTCGCCCGGGTGGAAGAGTTGCGCCGGGAAATTCCCGACTACTTCGCCTAATCAGGCGCGGCAGGGCCGCGCCCCCTGCGTTTAGTTGACTGGCGTCAGCAGCGCGCGCCCGGCGAAGAACGCGGCCAAATTGTCCACCACTAGCTGCGCCATCTTGTCCCGCGTCTCCTCGGTACCGCTGGCGTGGTGGGGGTATAGCACGACAGTGTCGAGCTCGCGGAACGCCGGGTCCGGGTTCGGTTCGTTCTCGAACACGTCGAGCCCGGCGCTTCCAAGCCGCCCCTCCTTCAGCGCCGCAATCAGCGCCGGTTCATCCACCACTGACCCGCGGGCGATATTGATAAAGCTGCCTTCGCGCCCCAAGGCCTCCAGCGCCGCGGCGGACACGATGGCGCGGGTCCCTGCCCCGCCCGAGGTCGCTGCCACCAGAATGTCGCACCACTCTGCCAGCGCCACCACATCCGCGAAGTAGCGATACCCTGTGTCCGGCTTCTCGCTACGCCCATAATAGCCGACCACCAGCCCTAGCGCCGCGCAGCGCTTAGCGATCGCACTGCCGATCCGCCCCAGCCCGACAATACCCACAGTCTTGCCAGCCGTGCTCTGCGTCAGCGGGATCGGGCCGCTGCGGCCCCACTCCCCCGTGCGCACGTGTCGGTCGCCCTGCACCAGCCGGCGCCGCGCCGCCAAAAGCAGCATCAGCGCGGTATCGGCCACATCATCGGTCAGCACATCGGGCGTATTGGTCAGCCGCACCCCGGCGCGGGTCATCGCCGGCACATCCATCGTGTCGTAGCCAACCGAGGAGGAGGCCGCGATCTTCAGGTTCGGCAGCTGCGCCAGAAACGTCTCGTCCACCGTCACATGGCCGTTGCAGACCATCGCCTTGCAGCGCGGGCCGACCTCGGCCAGCATTGCCGCCTTGTCCTCGGCAAGGTCAAGCCGGTGCAGGGTATAAGCTTCTTCCAACTGCGCCATCTGGCGAGGACGGACCGGGTAGGCAATAAGGACATCGGGTTTCATGCGGTCAGCAATCCTTCAACATGGCGTGCCTCGCGGCGACGTGCCTGCACCTCGGGATCGGGGTCCAGGCTCGCAGCCAGGAGCGCGCGGGTATAGTGCTCACGGGGCGCATCGAAGATTTGCCGGACAGTGCCCTCTTCGACGATCTCACCCTCTTTCATCACGATTACGCGGTCCGCGAAATCGCGCACCACCGGCAGGTCATGGGCAATGAACAGGTATGATAGGCCAAACTCGCGACGCAGGCCCTCCAGCAGTTCGATCACCTGCGCCTGAATGGACACGTCCAGCGCCGAGACCGCCTCATCACAGACGATCAGTCGCGGCTCCAGCGCCAGCGCACGGGCGATGGCGATGCGCTGGCGCTGCCCGCCGGAAAACTGGTGCGGATAGCGCTGCGCCATCTCGGGCGACAGACCAACCTTGGTCAGCAGCTCCGCCACCCGCGCGCGCCACTGGCTCCGCGGCAGGATCTCCGGATGGATCGCCCAGGCTTCGGAGATCAGCTGATAAACCGACATCCGCGGGTTCAGTGACTGAGTAGGGTCCTGGAATACCATCTGGATCTCGCGCCTGAGCCCGAACAGCTCCTTGGGTGCCATCGTCACCAGATCGCGGCCCTTGTAGAAGGCCTGCCCGCCCGAAGGCTCCTCCAGCCGCAGCAGCGCCCGCGCAAGCGTCGACTTGCCGGAGCCGCTTTCGCCGACCACTGCCACTGTCTCGCCGGGCATGATGGTGAAGCTGACACCCTTTAGCGCATGGAATGAACCGTAATGCTTGGATAGCCGCTCCACCCGCAACAGCGGTTCGCCGCCGCGGTCTCGCTCTACCGGCATCGTGCCCTTGCCGGGGGCAGCACCGATCAGCTTCCTGGTGTAAGGATGCTGTGGGTTACGGTATACTTCGGCCGCATCGCCCGTTTCAACAATGCGGCCGCTGTTCATCACCACTACGCGGTCGGCAATCTCTGCCACCACGCCAAGGTCATGCGTGATCAGCAGCAACCCCATCCCGGTTTCGGCCTGCAACTCTTCCAACAACGCTAGAACCTGCGCCTGCACAGTCACGTCCAGCGCGGTCGTGGGCTCATCAGCGATCAGGATGTCGGGCTTGAAAGCCAGTGCCATGGCGATCATCAACCGCTGGCGCTGCCCGCCGGAAAACTGGTGCGGGTACTTCACCATCGCCTCGGCGGGCTGGGGAATGCCCACCCGGTCCAGCAGCGCCAGTGCCCGGTCACGCGCTTCGGCGGCGGGGGTGCCATGCGTCGTCATCATCTCGGCGATCTGCCAACCGACCGTATAGACCGGGTTCAGGTGCGCCAGAGGATCCTGAAAGATCATAGCAATCCGCGCGCCGTTGATGCGCCGCCGCTCCTCAGCGGTCATCTTCAGCATGTCCTCGCCGTTCAGCAGAATGCGCCCGCTGGTGATCTTGCCGGGCGGCATGTCGATCAGGTTCATGATCGCCGACGCAGAAACGGACTTGCCCGATCCGCTCTCCCCCAGGATCGCCAGCGTCTCGCCGCGGCCAAGGTGCCAGCTGACATCCTGCACCGCCTTCACGGTGCCGCCTGCGGTGTGAAACTCCACCGACAGATCGCAGACTTCCAGCAAATGGTCAGTCATTCTTGCGCCCCCCCATTTCGAGCCGCCAGCGCTGCACCGGGTCCAGCGCGATCCGCATCCAGTTCGACAGCAGGTTCAGCGACAGTGTTGTCAGGATGATCGCCAGGCCCGGCCAGAACGACAGCCACCACGCATTTGTCAGGTAGGGCCTGCCTTGAGCAACCATCAGGCCCCAAGTGATTTCTGGCGGCTGGATGCCGATACCGAGGAACGATAGCGAGCTTTCCGCCAGCATCACAAAGGCAAAATCCAGCGTGCCGATGGTCAGCAGCGTCGGCAGCACCACCGGCAGGATATGGCGGAACACGATACGCATGTCGGATGCGCCCATGACCTTGGCCGCCTGCACAAACATCCGCTCGCGCACCTCCAGCACCTCGGCACGCGCGGTGCGCAGGTAGACGGGGATCCGGGTGATCGCCAGCACGATGATGATGTTAAAGACCGAAGGATCGAGCATATAGAGCACGATCACCGCCAGCAATAGTGAGGGAAAGGACATGATGACGTCCCCCAACCGCAGGATCACCTGACTTGCCCGCCCGCGCAGCCAGCCCGCCGCAAGGCCGAGGGTGGAGCCGATCAGGGCTGAGAAGAACACCGCCCCTGCCGCGATCATCATGGTGTTCTGCGCGGCGACGATGATCCGCACGAGCAGCGGCCGGCCAAGCGCATCGGCGCCAAGGACAAACGTCCAGTCGCGGGCCATGTCGAAGGGCGGCGCATTGCGGCCGCGCAGGTTCTGCTTGGTCGCGGCATCTTCTAGCAGCAATGGGCCAATCAACGCGCAAGCAACCACCATCAGCAGAAACAGCACGGCGCAGAAAGCGAACTTATCGCGCCACAGCAGGCCGATGACGATGGCGAGGCCGCTTTTACGGTGCGGCTGGCCGGTATTCGGGGCAGTCTGGGTCATGGTCATTACTCAATACCGGATGCGCGGATCGAGCAGCGCATAGGCCAGATCGATCAGCAGGTTCATGAGGAAAATCGCCAGCGCCGAGACCATGATTGCGGCCAGCACCACATTAAAGTCGCGCTGCAGGATGCTATCGATCATCAGCTTGCCGATGCCGGGAAAGCCGAAGATCGTCTCGACGATCACCGCGCCGTTCAAAATGCCGGCAGCCTGATCGCCGAGCACCGTGATCACCGGCAGCATCCCATTGCGCAGACCGTGCACGAAGATAATGGGGCGGTTGCGCACGCCCTTTGCACGGGCAGTCTTCACATAGGCCGAAGAGAGCACCCCAATCATCGAGCCGCGCACCACTTGCAAGATCAGCCCGAACGGCCGGATGAACAGCACTGACACCGGCAGCACCCAGTGCCAGATCGTGCCCGTGCCAGATGTCGGCAACCAGCGCAGGTTCACCGCGAAGACGACGATGGCGACAATGGCCAGCCAGAAATCGGGGGCCGAGGCGCCGATCAGCGAGAAGAAGGTGGCGATGCGGTCGAAGATGCCACCAACGCGGAACGCCGCCAGCGAGCCGATGACAATGGCGAAGAAGGTGACCAGAAGCATAGTCACGCAGGCCAGCCGCAAGGTCCACGCAAATCCCTCCAGCACCACATCGATAGCCGGGCGCGCCTGGCGCAGCGACATGCCCAGGTCCAGCACCGCAAGATCGGCAACATAGCGGCCGAACTGCACCATCATGGGATCGTTCAGACCGTTGAGCTCGCGGAACTGCTCGCGGGCCTGCAGCGAGGCATCGACGGGCAGGTAGAGGTCAGTCGGATCGCCGGTCAGCCGCGACAGGAAGAAGACCATAATCACCAACCCGACCAGCGAGATTGCGCTGGCCACGGCCCGTTGTCCGATGAATTTTTTCATGCCTGTCCCTCCCACCAATGGCAACGGGGCGGCAGATGCCGCCCCGTCCCGGGTCTTACTTGAAGCCGATCTGCGACAGTTGCAGCTCGGAGTTGGTCGCAATGGTGGGCTTGAAGTCCAGGCGCGGGCTCACGCGGCTGAAGCCGACCATGTGGAACAGCAGCACGTCGCCGATATGCTCTTCATGGATGCTGGTCATCGCGTCAGACCAAAGAGCCGTACGCTCTTCACCAGTCGCCGCGGTGGCCTTGGCGATCATCTCGTCAAGCTCAGGGTAGACAAGGCCGGACTGCTGCCCCTCGGTGCCATACTTGAAGTACATCGAGAAGACCGGGTCGCCCTTTGCATTGTCATGCTGCGCGCTGACCATCTGCGGACCGCGATCCTCGGCGAAAGGGCGGTTGTAGTAGGAGTTGTATTCACCCACTTCCAGCATCTCGAGCGACACGGTGAAGCCAACGTCCTGGAACATCGCCATCAGCGCCTCCAGCACCTCGGCATCGTTCGGGAACAGCCCGATGCGGCCGATGATGCGGATCGGCGTATCCACCGTCACCCCGTCGGCCTTGGCCTCGGCCAGCAGCTCGCGGGCGCGATCCGGATCGAAGGCGTAGGGCTTGAGATCGGCGTTGTAGCCAGCCGTCGAGGGCGGCACTACGGCCGTGGCCAAGATCGCCTCCAGTGCCATCAGCGTGCCGATGAAGGCCTCGCGGTCGACGGCAAGGTTTAGCGCCTCGCGCACCCGGCGGTCATTCAGGGGGGCCGTGGCATGGTCGAGCCGCAGATAAGTGGTTTCCGAGTTCGGGTAGGCGAAATCGGTGTCGGGGTTGGTCGCTTCCAGCTCGCTGATCACCGGGGCAATGTCGGCCTCACCCACTTCGACCATCGCAGCGCGCACTGAACTGTCGCTGCGGAACACATAGGTCGCCTTGGCCACCGCAGGCATTTCGCCCCAATATTCCTCGCGCCGTTCCAGGACAATATTAGTGCCCATGTTGCGCTCTGTCATCTCGTAGGGGCCGGTGCCGACCGGGGTCTGCACATATTCCAGCGGGGTCTCTTCCGGGACGATGGTCAGCGAGGACATCAGCAGCGGCAGAATCGGCTGCGCCGGGTCGGAGGTGATGTCGACGGTGGTGTCATCGACCGCGACGGCCTTGATCTCGAATCCACCGAAATACTTGCCGCCGATCTCGCAGCTGATCTGGTCGCTGATCGAGCGTTCCAGCGAATGCACCACATCGCTGGCACCGAACGGGGTGCCGTCCGAGAAGCTGACACCGCTGCGCAGTTTAAAGCGCCAGGTGCCGGCCTCGGTCTCTTCCCAGCTTTCTGCCAGCTTAGGCAACAGCTCGGCCGTGCTCGGCTGAAACACGGTAAGCGTTTCCGAGATGTTCTGCAGCAGCACGCGGCCAATGTTGGACTGCGACGCCATGCAGGGATCGATAAGCTCCAGCTCTTCGCTGAGCACGATGGTCACGGCATTATCGTCCTGCGCGAAGGCCGCCGTTCCGAGAAAGGCCCCCAGCAGCAGGCTTGTAGTACATGTCAGTTCACATGTCATGGAATGTTTCCTCCCCAAAACTTCCGGTAAATGCCGGCCCGCCCGCACGTTTGGGCAAATCGACGGACCGAAAAGACGAATCATCTCTTAGGGCCCAATTGAAATATTAGTTCATCTGAGATTTTTGTGAACTACTTATTTGCAGGATCTTACTGCTGTTGGCGGTTTAGGAACCGTCCGGCGGCATCCGATGGCGCCCGTAACGCGCCCCGCCCGCGGCGATCAGCGTGGCGCTGAAGATCACGGCCGCACCGATCCAGGTCGAGACCCCGGCAACCTCGCCGAAGAACACGAAGGCCATCGCCGCCACCACCGGGAGTCGCAGAAAATCCAGCGGTGCAAGGAATGAGGCTTCGGCCAGTGCGAAGGCCCGCGTCAGCAGCGTCATGTTCAGCGCCCCAAGTGCGCCTTGCAGTGCCAGCAGCCCAAACTGCACGGGCGTCGGCGTCTGCCAGACGAACAGTGCCGCCAGAAGGCCAAGCGGGGCCATCGTCAAGAGGTTCCACGCCACCAGCCGGTCAGTCGTGTCGCGCAGCGCCATGCGCCGCAGCATCAGCTGGATCACCGCCGTCAGAACCGCCCCCGCGAGTGCAAAGGAAAGCGCGGGGTTCATCCCGCCCTCCCCCGGCCGGATCACGATCAGCATTCCTGCAAAGCCCGCGACCACTGCCAGTAGCTTGGGCAGCGTCATCCGCTCTCCCAGCACCGCCCATGCCCCCAACGTCAGGAAGATCGGCATGGTAAAGTTGATCGCCACCACATCCGACAGCGGCGCATGGGCAAAGGCCACAAAAAAGGCCACCAGCGAGGCCAGCTTCAGCCCTGCCCGCACCAAATGCAGCCAGCGATACGGCGAGGCGGCAAGGTCCACCCGCGTCAGGATCCAGGGCAGCACTACAGCAAGGCCAAAGGCAGCGCGGGTGAAACCGATGATCAGCGGATGCACCTCACCCGCCAGGAGCCGCACGATCACCGCATCGGCCCCGTTCAGTACGGCCGCAACCCCCATAAGTGCCGCCGCGATCGGAACGGCACGCCCGTCTGTCTGAACCGGCACTGGCATTACTCCTCGACAGCGGCACTCAAAACAGGATGATTTAAAATGCTAATATACCAAATTAAGTAACTGCAAAAGCTGCCGCTCTCCGGCACATTGCTTTCAGGGGGATGCGCCTCGATCGTGGCGGCTATCTTTCTCTGATGGCAGGACTTGGCGGGATAAGCAGCGAGCGCTCTCGCAGGTCCGGCTCGACGACGACGCGATGACCCCGTCGCTTGATCCTAGAACCGACCGCAGTCTTCACCCGCATACTTCCGGTGCCGCTGCATGGAGCTGGTGGGAATGATCTGCAAGCTCCAGTTTTGGCCCAAGCTGCGGCCCTCTCAGTAGTGCTGCCAGCTCGCCGCCTAAGAACTCACCGGTTATTTGTGTCATGCCGTACGGTTTGCAACAGAACCGCACAGACCGCCTATCTGAAGATGAGCGCCGAGGAGGGCAATCTGATCACCCCAACCAACAACATCCTGACGCCGGCCCCGGTCCTTCCAGCCTGCCAGACCACATTGCGGGGGCGCATCGAAACTTGCCGTGCTGGCAAGTCGGTCCTACGTCGTGCGACCGGAACATCGTACGGCGTGCCTGGGGACATCCCGGACCCCGAATGATGCCCGCCACTAGGCCATCAGACGATTTGCCATATCTGGCTACCCTGTATAAGACATGTTGGACAGGTGGAGATATTTTAATGGCCATACCCAAGGAACGACTTTCCGCCAAAGTCGCGGATGCACTGCGCAGCGAGATCGCCGAGGGACGGGTCAAGCCCGGCGACCGCCTGCCCTCGGAATCCCGGCTGACCGAGATCCATGGCGTCAGCCGCACCGTCGTGCGCGAGGCCATCGCAACACTGTCCTTCGAGGGACTGGTTGAGGCCCGCAAGGGTGCTGGCGTCTTCGCGCAAGAGGCGCGGTCCGGCCCCTTTGTCAATTTGGATGCCGGGCGTGTCTCCTCGATTATCGAGTTGCTGGAGCTGCGTATCGCGGTCGAAGTGGAAAGCGCGGCTTTTGCCGCATTACGCCGTAGCCCAGTGCAGGAAGAGCGAATAGCCACCGCCAATCGCGCCGTCATTGACTGCCTGGAGGCCGGGCAGCCTACCCGGGACCTGGATTTTGCCTTTCACCTGGCTATCGCAGAGGCAACCAACAACCCCCGTTTTGCCGAGTTTCTGTCGCTGATCCGCATCGGGATCATTCCGCGAGGCAAACTGCAGACCGGACAGGATGACGTGCGCCCGCGCGACTACAATGTTCATCTGCAGGGCGAACATGACGCCATTTGCCGCGCCATCTTTTCAAGCGACGAAGGCGCTGCGCGCGAGGCGATGCGCACCCACCTGAGGGGTAGCCTTGCCCGGTATCGAGCCCTTCTTCACGATACCAATCATACAGGTTCTTGACATATGTAGAACAACTTTTCTATGGTCCTCGCAATCAGCGGAGGACAAGATGATCATCACAGACGTGCAGGTGCGCCATTTTCTCAGCACCACGCGACGGCATTCCGACAGTGCCGGTCACGCCCATCCCGGTCCGCCGCATCAGGTCAAGACGTCGATCTTGACGATCCGGACCGAGGACGGCCATGAAGGCCACAGCTTTACCGTTCCCGAAATCGTCCGCCCGCACCTGATAGACAAGTTCGTCCGCACGGTCCTGATCGGCCAGGATCACCGGGACCGCGAACGCCTGTGGCAGGAACTGGCGCATTGGCAGCGCGGATCGGCCGCCCAGCTGAGTGACCGCACGCTGGCTGCTGTCGATGTGGCGCTGTGGGATCTGGCCGGACGCGCACTGAACCAGCCGGTATACAAGCTGATCGGCGCCTATCGCGATAAGGTCCGGGCCTATGGCTCGATCATGTGCGGGGACGAGCTGGAGGGCGGGTTGGCAACGCCCGAGGATTACGGCCGCTTCGCTGAGACGCTGGTGGCGCGCGGCTATACCGGGATCAAGCTGCACACCTGGATGCCGCCGGTCAGCTGGGCGCCCGATGTCCGCATGGACCTGAAGGCCTGCGCCGCGGTGCGCGAGGCGGTCGGACCCGACATTCATCTGATGATCGACGCCTTTCACTGGTATTCACGCGTCGATGCGCTTGAGCTGGGCCGGGGCTTGGAAAAGCTGGGCTTCGACTGGATCGAAGAGCCTTTGGACGAACAGTCGATGTCCTCCTACAAATGGCTGGCGGACAATCTGGACATTCCGGTGGTCGGCCCCGAAAGCGCGGGGGGCAAACACTGGCACCGGGCGGAATGGGTCCGCCAAGGCGCCTGCGACATCCTGCGGACCGGGGTGAACGATGTCGGCGGCATCACGCCCGCGCTGAAGACGATGCGCATGGCGGAAAGCTTCGGCATGGATTGCGAGGTTCATGGCAATACGGCGATGAACCTTGCGGTCTGCGCCGCCTCGCGCAATTGCCGCTGGTACGAGCGTGGGCTGCTGCACCCGTTCCTGGAATATGACGACGGCTTTGATTACCTCAACCAGCTGTCCGATCCCATGGATGCGCAAGGCTGGGTCCATGTCCCCGACCGCCCCGGCATCGGCGAGGATATCAACTTCGACTTCATCGAGAACAACCGCGTCACATGAGAAAGGCGATCGCCTGCTGTTGAACCTCTGGCGGGCAGACATGCCCGCCGGGAAAGATCTCCGCATCCAGCCGACCGCCCCAAATGCCGTGCAGATGCGCGAATGCCGGGGCGACGGCCGCCAGCGGCAGGTGTCGGTCGGCATCGCCGGATCGCAGGAACAGAGGCTTCGGCGCGCCCGCCATGGCCAGATCGGGCAAATCGGCCAGCCCGGTCAGGGACGGATGCAGCATCCAGAAGGCGGCCTGCCCCGCGCTGAGGGGCGCCCCCAACCGCAGCAAGTCCCGCCGCCACGCCATCCACGAGATCGCGACCGCCGCCGTGACATGATCGCTGGTGGCAAGCGCCTGCCAGGCTCGGAACGCGCCGAAGGAAAACCCCCATGCGGCAAGGCCACGCCGCGCCTCTGGGCGGGCGGCGATCCAGGCGGCGATGTCGCGATCCTCGCCCGCGACCAGCCCGGCAAGGCTGGTGCCCAGGCCCATCGCCGTGCAGGCCAGCGCCTGCTGATCCCCCGGCATCTGCCGGTCCCCCCAGCCCAATGTATCAAAACAGAAGACCGGATGCCCCGCCGCGACCAGCCGCTGCGCCGGCGCTCCGCCATAGAACCCCTGCGGGTCGGTGACCATCTTGCGCCAGCCCTGATCGAACCGTCCTCCATGATCGTGCAGCAGCAGGACGGCGCAGCCGGTGATGCGGTCCGGAACCAAGACGATACCGCGAACCTGCTTGCCGCTGGCAAAATGCAGCGTGCCGTCCTGAAAATTGGCAACGGGGTCGGGGGCGGGCAGTGCCGCCGTCCATGCCGCGCGGATGCGGCGGCGCCAGTCCGGCGCGCCATGCGCCAGAGGCAGCGGAGCCTTCAGTCGCCGCCGCCAGTCCTCAGGCCAGTCGTCACATGGCGCGGTCATAGGCGATCGAGGCGTCGATCAGCTCGCGGGCATAGGGGTGGCGGGCCTGTTCCTCGGGGATGCCGGTCAGGGCGCCGCGGGTCAGGGTCTCGACCAGATGGCCCTTCTGCATGACCGCGAACCGGTCGCACATATGGTCCACCACCGCCAGATCATGACTGACCATGATATAGGTGAAGCCCCGCCGCGCCTGCAGATCGGACAGCAGGTTCAGGATCTCGGCCTGAACCGACACGTCCAGCGCACTGGTCGGCTCGTCCAGCAGCAGGATCTCGGGTTCCAGGATCAGGGCGCGGGCAATCGCCACACGCTGCCGCTGGCCGCCCGACAGCTGATGCGGAAAGCGGTCCAAAAAGGCCAATGGCAGGCCCACATCGATCATCGTGCGGGTGATCCGCGCCTCGCGGTCGGGCATGCTGTGGATGCGCAGCGGCTCGGACAGGGTGGTGCGGACCGACTGGCGCGGATGCAGCGAGCCGTAGGGGTCCTGAAACACCATCTGCACCGTCTTGCAGCGGCGGGCCAGAGGCATGGCGCGCAGGTTTTCGCCCCCGATCAGCACCTCGCCCTGCCAGGAGGACATCAGCAGCGACAGACAGCGCAGGATGGTGGACTTGCCCGATCCGCTTTCGCCGACAAGACCAAAGCATTCCCCCGCCCTGACGTCGAAACTGATGCCATGAAGGATCTGCACAGCGCCAAGCGTGATGGACAGATCGCGGACGTGGATGGGGTTCATGATGGCTCCTCGGCCCATTCGGGACGGCGTTGCAGGACTGGCAGAGGTCGGCGCGGCCCTCCGATGCGGGGTTGGGCGGCCAGCAGGCCCTGCGTATAGGGATGCTGCGCGCGATCCAGATCGCAGGCCGCCAGGCTTTCGACCACGCGGCCCGCATACATGATCAGCACCCGGTCGCAGAAATTGCGCACAAGGTTCAGGTCGTGGCTGATGACGATCAGCCCGATGCCCCGGTCGCGCACCAGCCGGTCCAGAATGGACAGGACCTGCATACGCACGGTCACGTCCAGCGCACTGGTCGGCTCGTCCGCGATGACCAGCTGCGGGTCGGTCAGCAGCATCATGGCGATCATGATCCGCTGCCCCATCCCACCCGAAACCTGATGCGGATACATGTCATAGACCCGTTCAGGATCGCGGATCGACACGCTCGTCAGCATCTCCAGCGTCCGGGCGCGGGCTTCCTTGTGCGAGGCGCGGTTATGGGCCAGCCAAGCCTCGGCCACCTGATCGCCCACCTTGCGGATCGGGTTCAGCGAGAATTTCGGGTCCTGCAGGATCATCGACATCCGCTTGCCGCGGATGCCCAGCATCTGCCGCTCCGATGCGGCCAGCAGGTCCACATCCTGAAACTGCATCCGGTCCGCAGTTATGTCGGCGCTGTCCAGCAGCTTCAGCAGCGCCCGGCCCACGGTTGATTTGCCCGATCCGCTTTCGCCGACGATGCCCAACCGTTCCTGCCCCAGCTGGAACGAGACGCGGTTGACGGCAGGAGACAGGGCGCCGCGATAGGCGACGGACAGGTTCTGGACGTCCAGGATCACGCTCATGTCACCTCCGGTTCATCTGTTTGGGGTCAAGCGCGTCGCGCAGCCCGTCGCCGATCAGGTTGAAGGCCAGGCTCACGCACAGGATCGCCACGCCGGGGAAGGTCACCAGCCACCAGCTGTCGATCATGTAGCGCCGGCCTGTGGCGATCATCGCGCCCCATTCCGGTAGCGGCGGCTGCGCGCCAAGCCCCAGAAAGCCCAGACCTGCCGCCGTCAGGATCACCGTTGCCATGTTCAGCGTCAGCCGGATCATGACCGAGGGCAGGCACATCGGCACGATGGACTTGCAGATGATGCGCAGATCGGACGCGCCTTGAAGGCGGGCGGCGGACACGTAATCCTCGTTGCGGAAGGTCATCGTCTCGGCCCGCGCCAGCCGCGCGACGGGCGGCCACGAGGTCAGGGCGATGGCGATGATCGCGTTCCTCAGGTTCGGGCCAAGGGCGGCCACGAAGGCCAGCGACAGGATCAAACTAGGAAAGGACAGAAAAATGTCTGTGATGCGCATCATCACCGTGTCGATGCGCCCGCCGTAATAACCCGCGACCGTGCCCACCGCCAGACCGATGGGCCCCACCACGATCGTCACCAATGCGATGATCGACAGAGTGATGCGGCTGCCCCAGACAAGGCGGCTCCAGATATCGCGGCCCAGCTCGTCGGTGCCGAACCAGTTCTGTGCCGAGGGGGGCGCCAGCGTGTTGGACAGGTCCTGCGCATAGGGCGCATGGGTGGCCAGCAGCGGCGCCGCGATGGCCGCCAAAACCAGCAGGGCGATGACCGCCAGCCCGAAGACGGAGGTCGGCTGGCGCATCAGAAAGCGCAGGATGCGGCCGAGGGGGGCCAACGCGGCAAAGGGCACGCTGCGGGCCTTGGGCAGGTCGTCGGTCATCATCAGCGCGTCCTCGGATCAAAGACGCGATAGAGCACGTCGGACAAAAGGTTCAGCGCGATGAAGATCACGCCCACCAGCAGCACGCAGGTCATCACCGCATTCATGTCGCCGGTCATCAGGTTCGAGGTCAGATATTGTCCGAAACCTGGCCAGGAAAACACCGTCTCGATCAGGACCGCCCCCTCCAGCAGGGCGCCGTAGGCGAGCGCCACGATGGTCACCAGCTGCACCCGGATGTTGAGAAACGCATGCCGCCAGATCGTCTGGCGCCGGGACAGGCCCTTGACCCGTGCGGTGGTGATGTATTCCTGATTGATCTGATCCAGCATGAAGCTGCGCGTCATCCGGGTGATATAGGCCGACGAGGAATAACCCAGCAGGCTGGCCGGGAGGATCAGGTGGTTCAGCGCGGATCGCACCACATCCCATTCCCCGGCCAGCATTGCGTCAATGACGATAAAGTTCGTGACGGGCGGCACCAGCCCGATGTAATAATCGCTGATCCGCCCGCCACCGCCGACCCAGCCAAGCGCCGCATAGAAAATCAGCAGCGCGATCATCCCGGTCCAGAAGATTGGCATCGAATGGCCCATCAGACTGAAGATGCGGATCACATGGTCGGGCCAGCGGTCCTTCTTGACCGCCGCCAGCACGCCCAGGGGAATCCCCAGACCAGCGCCGATCAGGATGGCCAGCGTCGCCAGCTCCAGCGTGGCGGGCATCACCGCCATGATGTCGTTGATGACCGGCTGGCCGGTCCGGATCGAGGTCCCGAAATCGCCGGTCAGCACGTCGCGCAGATACATCAGGAACTGCACCGGCAGGGGCCGGTCGAACCCCAACTGGGTGTAGACCTGCATATAGGTGTCCTGCGTGGCCTCTTCGCCAACGATGGCGCGGACCGGATCGGCAGGCATCAGCCGTCCGATCGCGAAGGTCAGGACCAGAAGGCCCAGCAATGTGATGACGATGGTGCCAAGTTGCCGGGCGAACCCGGTCATGCGCGATGTCGGTGACATGCCTGCCTTCCCTCCAGAGGTTGTGGACGGGGGCCAGAAAGGCCCCGGTCCTTTAGCGGGTCTTGGTCACGGTCGCCAGATCTGTGGACCACGAGGGGTTCAGAACGAACCCGTTCAGATCATCGCGATATGCGACCGAGGTCACCACCTCGGAAAAGGGAATGATCGGAGCCACGACCTCTTCGATACGGTTCTGGATGTCGGCATAGAGCTGTCGGCGGACCTCGTCATCGGCCTCGGCGGCGGCGGCGTCGATCATCTGGTTCAGCTCGGGATCGCTGAAGCTGGTGCGCCAGCCTTGAAAATTGGTCAGCCGCGCCTCGTCCGAGTTGTCGGGGTTATAGATCAGCGCGCGCATATTGCTGTCCGGATCGGGCAACTGCCCGCCGCCCCCGCGCCCGACGATCATCTCGAAATTGCGTTCCCGCATGGCGCCATAGATCTGTTCGCCCGATCCGGTGATGACCTCGGCCCGCACCCCGCCCTGAGCCAGCGATCCCTGCATTGCGGTGGCCAGGTTCAGGAACGGATCGTCCGACAGCGCGCGCAGGGTCACGTCGATGCCGTCGGGATATCCCGCCTCTGCCAGCAACGCCTTGGCCTTCTCGGGGTCCAGCGTATAACCGGGATCGTCCAACAGGCCGAAGAACCCGCCCGAGATGGGCCGCTGATGCATCTCGCCGAAATAAGGCAGGATCGCGTTGTTCACCCCTTGATAGTCGATCAGATATCGCATCGCCTCGCGCAGCTTGGGGTTCTGGAACCGCTCGTCCGCCATCGACATGGCCAAGTAATAGAACCCGGCCGAGGGTGTGGTCTGGATCTGGACCCCTTCGGTCGTCTCCAGCGCGGCCAGATCGGCAGGCGCCAGCTGGAAGGCGATGTCCAGATCGTGCTGGTCCAGCTGCAGTCGCTGGCTTTGTGATTCGGGGATGTGGCGCCAGATGATCCGGCGCATGGTCGAAGGCTCGCCCCAGAAATTGTCGTTGCGGGTCAGCAGGGCAAGATTGTTCGACTGCCATTGCTGCAGCGTAAAGGCCGCCGACCCGGCTGAGTTCTGCGCCAGCCATGCCGCTCCCAGATCGCCATCCACCTCGTTTTCGGTCACCAGAACTGAATCGATGATCGAGCCGGGGCCAACGATGCCAAGCGTTGCGATGATCAGCTGCGGGTTGATCTTTTGTGGCAGGGTCACGACGACAGTGCGGTCATCAGGTGCGGCAAATGCCTGTTCGGCCCCTTCGGCGGTAAAGCCATAGGTCTTCAGGAAGCTGGCCTGCGCCAGGTTCAGCGTCAGCAGGCGGCGGAACGACCAGACCACATCCTCGGCCCGGACCGGGTTGCCCGACGCGAACTCGGCCCCGTCGCGCAGGGTGAAGGTGATCGACATGGCATCGGGTGCGACTTCCCAGCTTTCGGCGAGGTCAGGCTGCACTTCGGTACGGTTCACGGGGTCCAGCTGGACCAACCCGTCATACACGTTGGCAAGGACCTGCACCGTTTCCTTGCCGGTGATCGCAGCGGGATCCAGTGTCAGAATGTTGGTCATGGAAAACCCGACGACCAGCTGGTCGTCAGGTGTTTCCGCCAGCACCACCGGGGCCGACAGGCCCAAGGCAGCAGCCGAGACAGTGGCGATCAAGCGCAGACGCACGAGTTTGGTCATCATATCCTCCCAAATCTTCTGATCACCCGATCCTCCCGAGATGTCAGACAGCATCGGCAATATGTTATACACTTGGGGTGCCTGTCAACGGTTTTGCGTACGCTACCTCGTTGCTCGACAATGGCTGCATGCTGTTTCACGAACAGGGCAGCAAATTCGCACCGGCATCTACAAGTGGAGGAAGCATTGCAATCACCGCCGGCCCCAGAAGCCGGTTGGGGGGCTGACCACCGCCGGTGGTCCAACTGCTTCAAAGCAAATTCCCCAACCCATGAACAAAATAAAAAAAGGCTTAAAAGAAACGAAATCCTTTCAAAGCAATAGAAGCAGAGCAAAAGGCCTCCGTGGATGTACCCCACCCCCTAGTTCATCTTCACAGCAGCCATATGATGCACGAAATATACACACTATCTGCACATCGACCATGGAGGGCATAAGATGAGCGTGCGCATGAACCTGGTTCTATCTGACGATCTAAATCGTGAGATCGAACGTCTTGTGAGCGAAAATGAGACGAACAAATCAGAAGTTATTCGGAAGTCGCTGCAGCTTTTTATTGCGGCGCAAGACGGCAAGAAGCGGGGCTTAAAGCTAGGGCTCGTTGAGCCAAAAACCGAGCGGATGCAGACTGAGTTTGTTGGTCTGTGACAAACTTAATCGATCTTTCCAATCCGGCTGCCGGGCACAACTATAAAGTTAGCGTGCAGCCGGATGAATCACGTGCCGAACGAAATATTCGACTGTTTAAGGACGTGGTATTATTCCTTTCTGCGATTGCATTCATTGGTTTCATCGCATGGTTTTGTATCGTCACGCTCATCACGCCAGGCCAGCCGCCTGAATCGCAGAGGTGGGCTCAGTCGGTGCTGTCAGCAGCGGCAGGTGGTCTCACTGGTTATCTGATCCGCCGGTAGCGAAAAGTGGCGCGGTGCTCGACTGTCGTCAACTATTCTGGCAGTCAAGTTGCTTAGCTCTTTGCTCTTGTATGCCTTAATTTATGAGCCGGTGTATTTGAAGCTTACCGCAGCCCTGCGTATCGCCGAGCATTTGACTTCACCGCGACCCCAATTGCGCATTGTTCGGTGTCCTGCAAATAAATGAAGTAATTCAACTCAGAATTGTTTATCGTAACTTGCTAAATGGTAAGAGTTTTTAGTAACTCCTTCGCAGCAGGAGGCTAAATTCGTTGTAACGACCGCCTCAAGGCTGGTGTCCTCGCTGAAGAAAAAGGACGGTCTCAGCAGAGAAAATGGATCAGGCATAGAACCTCTTCCGATACTCTCCCGGCGTCAAACCGACAATGCGGTGGAAGACCTTCCGGAATGCTCCCGGGTCGGAATAGCCGACCTGCCAAGCCACGCGCTCCACAGGTTGCTGGCCAAACTGCAGCAGCTCCTGCGCCTTGGCCACCCGCAGGCGCTGTGCGTAATCAGTCATTGTCAATCCGGTGGCTTTCTGGAAGCGGCGCAGAAATGTCCGCTTCTCCAACCCTGCCTGCTCTGCCAGAATAGCCAGACGAGCCTCTTTGCCTTCCTGCGCCTGCAGGTAATGCTGCGCCTTGAGGATGGCAGCATCGCCATGGGACAGGCGCGGCACAAAGCTGCTGTAGAACCGCTGCTCGCGCCCTGGCAGGTCGACGAGCATCATCCGTGCGGTCCTGGCCATGGTGATAGGGCCGAGGAACCGGTTCACAAGGATCAGACCAAGGTCGATCCAGGACATCAGGCCCCCGGCGGAGATGATGTCGCCCTGATCGATGATCAGCCGGTCCGCATCGACCTGCGCATCCGGGCAACGATCCTGGAGCGCCTGCGCATAGGTCCAGTGCGTCGTGACGGTCCGCCCGGCAAGCAGTCCCGTTTCGGCAAGGACGAAGGCGCCGCCGCAGACGGAAGCCAGCACTGACCCCTCCGCATGACGCTGGTATAGCCAGCGCGAGATGGGCGCGGCGGCCTTGGCAACAATTGGTGGCTCCAGAGAGGGCGGCAGAAGCAGCACGTCGCAGCGGGTCGACCCCTCATCACCGGATGCTTTGTCGCTGTCAAACAAGACCTCGGGCTCTGCGGCGGCATTGAAACGAAGATGGCGGACGCGCAGGCGTGGCAGCCCCGCGCTGCCATTCTCGGCGAGGGCGAAAAGGTCCGTCAGACCGAGAACGGCCGACATCTGGACGTCCGGATACAGAACGATCCCGATCGTCGCTTGTGTCATTGTCGTTATTGCCCTTGTTTATGTCCATCGCGCCAGTGGTCAGCGCTATCGCGCGGGACAATATTCAATTCAACCGTGAACCAAACCCATGGAGGCTCTCATGTCCAATCGCGCCATTCTCGTTGTCGATCTTCAGAATGAATACTGGCCGTCCGGCAACCTTCCCCTGCAGGGGATCGAGGCTGCGGCGGAAAACGCCGCGCGCGTGATCGAACATGCGCGGTCCAAGGGCGACCTAGTGGTGAACATCCGCCATGAAGTGCCGGGCGGACCAATCTTCGTACCGGGCAGCGAGGGTGCCGAGATCAACAAGGTCGTTGCGCCCCAGGGCGACGACGTCGTCATCACCAAGAACTTCCCCAACTCGTTTCGCGAGACCGGTTTGAAAGCCCTTCTTGACGAAGAGGGGATCAAGGATGTGATCGTGATCGGCGCAATGAGCCATATGTGCATCGATGCCACCACGCGCGCTGCTAACGACCACGGCTTCAGCACGACCACGATCCACGACGCCTGTGCGACCCGGGATATCGAGTTTGGCGGGCAGACTGCCCCCGCCGCACATGTTCATACGGCGATTATGGGGGCCTTAGCCTTCCTCTATGGCGACGTCATCAGCACCGAGGACTTCGTTCGCAGCTGACACTGTCGTCCGGCACATGCGGTCAGCCAACCCGCGGCGGGTTAGGCGACTGCATGCGCAGACCTTCTGTTGATCAGGAATTTTGACGGCAGTGCGATGCGGCGGGAAAGTGCCCGCCCGCGTCGGCCCATCTTATTCACCCTCCTATCACCAACCCTCACCGGACCTTGCCATCTGCCAGCGGACAAGGCAGCGAAAGAACTGGATTATGGACTATAAAACAAAACACGGACTGACGCGGCGCCAGGCGTTTATGATGACGGGGGGCGCGATCGCCACAGCCTCTTTAATGAGCGCGACACAAGGCACCGCCAATGCTGCCAGCGCATCAAAAACCGTTAAGATTACTCAGGTCCGCAATGCGACCATCCTCGTCGAAGTCGCCGGCGTAACGTTCCTGATCGATCCGTTGTTCGCCGAGCAGGGTAGCCTGCCTGGCTTCCCCGCTTCGGCCAGCAGTCATCTCCGCAATCCGCTGGTTTCCTTGCCCCTTCCGCAGGAAGACCTTGCTGCTGCGGATGCGGTCATCGTCACGCATCTGCATTTGGATCACTGGGATGATGCCGCAAAGGCGGCGATTGCACGCGACAAGCCGATCTTTGCGCAAAGCGAGCATGATGCGGGGCTTATCCGTGCGGATGGCTTCACCGACGTGCGTGTCCTGACCGAGACGACGGAGTTCAACGGCGTCCGCCTTATCAAGACCGGCGGTCAGCACGGCACAGACGCGACACTGGAGGCATTCCCAACCATGGGCGATGTCTGTGGCGTGGTGTTTAGCCACCCCCAGTTTCAAACCGTCTATGTGGCCGGCGACACCATCTGGAACGCGCAAGTCCAGGCTGCCATCGACACCCACAAACCCGCCGCCATCGTGTTGAATGCCGGAAACGCTGTCTTGATGGGGTTCGACCCGATCATCATGGGGACCGAGGATGTGCTGTCCGTTCATCGTGCCGCACCCGAAGCTATTCTGATCGCGAGCCATCTAGAGGCCATCAACCACTGCATCCTCAGCCGTAAGGTTCTGCGCGATTTCTCGGTTCGGGAAGGGTTCGAACAGAAGCTGCTGATACCGGCAGACGGCGAAGCTGTCACAGTCTGATCCAGCTTGATCGTCGATGAACCCGGCTCCGTCAGGCGATGCGCTTTTCCTCGCCCTCCAGGATCAAATGGCCTGACGCGAACTGCGCCCCTTCGGAGCCCTTGAGCGGACGGGCCAGCTTGACGCGATAGGTCTTTGTAACGTGGTACTTGGGGCTGATGACACGGTGCAGCAAGTCACCATTGTCAGTCAGCAAAAGAAGGCCGGACGTCTACTTGTCCAAACGGCCAATGGTGGAGATCGCTGGATCACGCCCTCTCCAACGCTCGGGCAGGATGTCATAGACCAGTGCGCCGTCTTCATTGTGTGAACAGGTCATGCCCTTGTTCATAAGGATGACCATTCCCGCGAGGGGATCGAGCGCCAGGCGGCCGATCTCCATTCGGAGCGGCAAATCTGGCGTGATAGGTATACGTTTGCTGACGTCCAGGAGGTCGGCCGCGTCCAGGGTAATACCGCCAGCCTTAGCCATTCGCGCCATTTCGGTGCGCGAGCCATACCCCATGGAGGACAAAAGCTTGTCAACGCGGGAGGTTGGGATCTTAGCCATTACTTTTGGTCCTTCAGGTTGCCAGAAAGGGGCTGCAACTGCTGTGGCCCGCTGCCCAGCTGAACTGGGCCGACGACACGCTTCTGCCGCTGTCCTTGATCCGGAATGGGCAGGAGGAGCCTGTCGACATCCTGTCCGCCGGTACGCAAGAGAAGATCGCCTTCCTCGTGCGCCTCGCCTTCGCGCGGTTTCTCGCGAAAGGCGGTCGGCATGCCCTAGTGATCCTCGACGATAGGCCACACCCACCACCGCCATGTTCATCGTTTCCAGCATCGACCAAGCGATCACGTCCAGTTTCGAAATCCATTGCGCTGTATCTCGCGCAACGGCGAGCGCGTGCCCTTCATCGCACCGGTGCACAGCTCCACCTCCAACTCCATGATCCAGTCGGCCGCAAAGGCCAGCATCTCGCACCAGATCCATGTTGGCCTGCTTATTTATCGATCAATCAGTGCCATTCTCTCGACGGTCATCGTCATCTCCATCTGGTTCAAGGTCTCGCAACCCAAACCATTCCGAAGACCGGTGATGACCACCAGCGTCACCGTCGGCCGCGCGCTACGCCGGGGCGCCGCGCGCGGCTTCCTAAACCAACTGCTGGGACACGGCCGCTTCGCGGGCCATTTAAGTGAAGTAAAGCTGTCTGGTACAGTCTATAGTTGTGTCAGTGGCTGATTGCTTATCGCAGGGTAGAGCAAATGACAGAGGCGGAAAAATTTCTGTTGCACGGGAAATGGAATAACCTTCCAGAACTCGTTCATAATTCGAAGGATCTGATAGCTATTTTTGACGGAAGCTATCGCCTTAGAGTGGCGAATTCAGCTTACTGCCAAGCATATTATTGCGACCCGGACACAGTAGTATTCTGGCCGGATATTATGCGCGCAAACTACTTAAATAATCGCGGACCGGTTGTCGTCACCGATGACATTGACGCATGGCTCGTCGAAGCTCTAGCGCGACGGGCCATTCAGACATATCGATCCTTCGAGGCAGAGCTGCACGGAGGTAAGTGGATTTGGATTACCGAAACCGTCTCCCATGAGGGCATGACGCTTTTCTATGCCACCGACATATCGACGGTTCGCACGTCGAGTCGTCAACTTCGATTGGAGCGGGACGCGGCGCGGCGGGCTTCATGGACCGATCCGCTGACAGGGGTTCCTAACCGCCGCTACATCATGGACCGATTGGAGGAGTGGCATGAAAGCCAGTCGAGCCAGGCTGAGTTCGGCGAGCATGTTCTTGCGGTTGTCGATCTGGACCATTTCAAAAGAATAAACGATCTGTACGGACATGATGTGGGCGACGAAGTTCTCCAGTCATTTTGTCAGCATTCTGTAAAGAGCATTCGTCCATTCGACCTTTTTGGTCGGATTGGCGGAGAGGAGTTCCTGTTTCTTATGCCAAACTGCTCTCCCGAGGTCGCCCAGCTCCGGCTCAGTTTATTGCAGTCGATGATCTTGCATCCGAAACACTGCTCCGAAGGCACTGTTGTCACATTCACGTTTTCTGGCGGGCTGGTCCGAGTGCGTAAGGACAAAGATGTTCACTGCTCGATCAGGGATGCGGACAAATTGCTTTACCGTGCCAAGGAAGCAGGGCGTGTTCGCGTTCTTTACTAATTTTCCACTGGTCTCAGATGCAGGCGGTCTAAGATTTGAGATCAACACTCAAGCAAAAGTACGGGCGCAAATACGGGTTCTGGCAACCGGTGGTCGTGTAGCGACCCCTTTCGTGCTGCATTACCCTATCGGCTTTGGCGGACGTTGCCGGGGTGGAGACCTTTGCGTTTGATCGTTGAAACTCCGGCTTGCTCCATATGCGCCCTTATTCTTCTAAGGTGGCAAGTTGCCTGCACCGGTTTAACGTCCCTGACTGATCTTTTGGGCACAAATGATCGCGTGGCCCTGAAAATTTTGATCGGAGAAATTTTCTCCGGTCAAGTCACTTTTAGGCTCAGGTTTTTCCGCGGATACACTGGTTTTGGTCTATCTCTGCCTGCCAATGGCAAGCTGAGCGCGCTTGAGTGTGTCCTCAAGAACCTGACCAGGATTTGCGCTGCTTTCGGTATGAGTAGTCTTGGCAAGGTTTTGCAAAAACCTACACATGTCTTTATTGATGATCGTCATGGTCACCTCCTCTGACCTGAACGTACGACGCCTAATATAGCACACGCATAAGTAGATTTACAGGCTGCATCTCTGCGGAGTGTGATCCAGCGTGTATGGAAGTCTAACCACCGTCGTCCACAGCTACAGCATCTGATGGTTGGCGAAAGCCTGTACTCCGCGCTGAATGGGGGTCGGTTTAGCCGGATCTCCACCGGGGCCACGTCAAGGGGCAGGTCGCGCAGAAGCAGCGACCGGCGGGGATTGCCGGCAGTGGCCTCGGTGTCGCCGCCCTGGATTTGCAGAGCGTCGGGACGATCAGCGGCGGCCGACCAGTCCAGCACGGCGTTGCGGTCAAGAAAGTCGTATAGGTAGTGAACCAGGCGCGGCCCTCGGCAGCCCGTCGCGAGGGCGGCAGGTCGCCCAAATCGAGCAGATGCGCGGCGGCAGTCCAGTCCTCGGCATCGGCGGCCCGCAGAAAGCTGACCATCGTGGCTCCGGGGGTGTTGCGGTCGATCCGGTCGGGCATGAAGCCCAGGCCGGTATTCAGCGCGGGGGTCTCGAAAATCGCACCTTGCGCGAGGGCGGGACGGCTAGCGGTCGCCACGATCAGAAGGATAACAAAGAATTTCGATATAAGGGCATCAAGCCCGCTCAAGCGTGTAATGCTCCGCCCACGCCCGAGCGGCGCTAAGATCGTCCCCGTGGGACGCATCGCCCAGATGTCGCCCCAGTATAGCGAGCGCGGCAACCAGTTCTGAACCTTCCGACAGTGTGCCGTCCCGGGCCAAATCGCATAGTTTGGCGATAGCACTGGGGAAATCCATCGCGGGATCATGGGGAACAAAAACCCCGGGCAGGGAAGAAGCACTCAGCATGACCACGACACTGGACAGGTCCGGGCCTAGACTTTCGATGCGCGCGGCGGTGTCCTTGTCGGGACCACGAGCGCTGATGATCCGGAAGCGGATGGCAAAGGTCCGGGCGCTGTTCGTCGTCTGCAGGATATTCAGCAGAAAGCTGACAGACAGAGTCAACAGGACCATCCCGTTTACTGCGGCGATCATCGACAGGACGTCCCACCATTCCCCCGTCACCCGAACCGTAGAGGCGCCAAGGGTCGACAGGGTCGATCCCGCAAAGGCTACCGTTTGAAGCCAGGTGGCAGGGTCGCCCGTCTTGGTCTGCTCCAGCGACAGGCCGCCCCGCAAGATGAGCACATAGCCCGCCAGATGCATCAGCACCCAGGCCCCTGCGAGAACAATCAGGATCGCGGGGCCCAGCACTCCGCGCAGAGACAGCCCGGTACGCTGTTCGAGGATCGCACTAAAACCGGATCCAGCGCGCCACAACCCGCTGGCAAGTGTGCGGCTGATAAAGCCCAAACCGCTCAGGCTGATCGTCGTGCGCAGGAAATCATAAAAGGAGACAAGGACCAGTGCGATGCCCACCGTGATCATCAGGGGCTCAGTCATGCGGCCCTCGCCGTGTCGACGGTCGAATTATACATGGCGTGCGGACCTTTAAGGAGCGGAAATGCATCACTGGCAACGGGCTGATCGTGATGCTGACGCTGGAGAGGTGCCTCGGCAACGTCCCCTGCCGGGCGCGGTTCCGTGATCTTTGCGATGATAAGCTCGTCATTGATTAGCGCATTCCTGTTCCACAGAAAATGTCTCGGTCAAGCCGGGCGCAGTAGGGTGTGGATGCGCAAGGTTGGAGACGGAACTGAGACGACGGTTGGCAACTCCATACGCAGATTGGCTACCGCATGGCCGTGGTTTTGTCTCTGGGCTACCTTGCTCTAGATAGCGAGCGTCGAACGTGTCGGCTCCGAGCATTTCCCGAGGATCCCCCACCGCGTTCCGTCCCCAACCTTGCGCATCGGCTTGATCAAGGGGTTTCTTCTTTTCCCAACTTTGGGCGTTACCGTGGTGCCCGTGTGCAGGCGTAGGCATCACCGTTACGGCAATGGCCCAGATGATGCCGACCATCTCGCGGGCGATCGCCGTGGTGACGACCACCTGTTTCTTCCCCGACGCGCCCAAGTGGCGATAGCGTTGGCACATTGGCAGCTGTCCCTTCCATGCGATGTCACGCACGGCCTTAGGCAAAGATTCGATACGGTCGGGAAGCTTGCGGCTGACACGTGCCTGCATCCGGTAGCTCTAGGCGCCTGCGATCAGCACGCGTCGGGCGAGCCAGCTGCCGGCCCTCGTGATCCCCCCGCGCCGGATGCGGGAACCGCTGGAGTGTTCCGACGACGTCAGCTCCAGATACGCCATCAGCTGTCGGGAGTTCTTGAAGCGATGGAAGTCCCCGACCTCGGCCACCACCGAGACAGCAACGATGACCGCGACCCCGCGCCCGGCCTGTACGGCTTTCTAACACCGGCACCAAGTTCCAGCTCGGCAGCAGGTCGCCAACTTGGCCAATCAGGCGTTTGACCAGAGCTTCGGCATCATCTCGGTCAGGCGGGGACCCAGGAGATCATCCTGCTCTTCAGCGCGGGGGCGAGGCCTCATCACGGCTCCAGAATTCGCAAGGTTTCGAATACCAACATACGAAACCTTGCAATTTCCCGCTACCATTTTGGCACAATCGACGAGCAAATTCATATATTTTAGAGTTATTCAGGCCAAGCTATATAGTTTATATTCTATCCAGTCCTTTTGTTTCCAGAGAGTTAAAAATTATTTTAGATTTAACAGGCTCAAACCTTTTTGATTGGTCGCGTTATATTCGTTCGATCTGCGCAAGGTTTTTGGAGGTGACGTCGGAAGTCGGCCCGCGGCGGGTTAGTCTAACTTAAAAAGGGCAACTTGTGTCGGTGCGCTGCCCACCTTTACGAAGACCGCAAACATTGGAACATTCGCCGGGTCAACTGGTTGGTCCGAATAGAAATTCTACACTTCCATAAATGCATGTACAGGAGGAACAGGTTTGGCTCAGAATGCGCAAAGAGAGGCGGGGTATCGCTGGATCGGGATCAGCGTGGTCGCGGTGGCATTGCTTGGTTGGCTGCTCGCCCTCTATTTATGGTCTGCATCGGCGGAGACAGAGGCCGAACTGGAACGGCAGATCGCACTTAACGGCGAGGCAACGGAACTGGATGCCCGCATCGTTGCGCTTCGGTCTGAGGTGACGCAGACTGAAACGACACGGGAGGAAAGCAGCAGCGAGCTGGATAACCTGCAGCAACGGTTGATCGAAGCGCAAAAGGCCGTCGCCTCGTCGGAGGACCAGGCTCAGACAATGCAGGAAGAGCGTGACGCTCTCGAAGCAGAAATCGCCGAAATGACCAGCCAGCAAAACACTCTGCAGGATGATATCGCGCAGGCACAGGCTCAGGTCGCAGAGACGTCGCAAGAGTTTGCCGATGTCGGCGAGCGGCTGGAGCAAGCCAGACGTCAGGAGGTCGATGTTCAGGGAAGCGTTTCTGATCTGACCTCCGACGTTGCCAGATTGACCGAAGAGGCATCTGGGGCAGAGAGCCGGGTGCAGGCGGCACGGGAAGCTGAGGCCGCGCTGGAGCAGCGGGTAGCTGCAGCCCGCCAGGATCTGGAAGAAATCGAGACTGCGCGGAATACAGTCGAGCAGTCAACGGAGACGCTGGTTCAGCGTCGAGACCAGTTGGCCTCCCAGACCGCTGAAGCCGAAGGCCAGATGCAGCATCTGCAGGAACAGATCGTCCAGCTCACCCAGGACTTGGCGGATCGAAGCGAGCGACTTGTCGAGTTGCAGACAAGTATTGCTGACATGCAAGAAGAAGCAGCTCAGCCAGCGCGCGCTGCCGCATCCGGCCTCATTCTCGGGGAACGTTATGAAGCCGGCCCAGTGCTGGCCACGTTTTCTGATCAAGGTACGTTTGAAATGGCCAATGCTAGTTCAGGCGAAGAAGTGTCGGGTGACTACTCTCTTGAAGAGGAAATGCTGACATTAAGCGATGCCACAGGTGACCTCGGAAACGCCAATTTTCCAATGCGCTGCAATATTGTGGCAGACGCGGCAGGCTTCACGCTTGAGAGCGAGGACGGGTCTTGCGAGCTTCTGTCAGGAACATCGTTCTCCCGCGTCAGTCCGTGATTTCACGAGGTCTGGGTGCTTTTAACTGAGCACCATCCTCTATCCACCACGTCGGGATCGTATCTGAACAATGGCTCAAAAATAATAGGAAAGGGCGATCCCGCTAATGCAGGCCGGGCATTCAGGTCGCGATCTTGTTTACCTCGGTGACGCAGGTATTTCGCTTCATTCGTTCTGGCGTGGAGGACAAGCCCAAGGAGCATCCTTATGATATGGCATTTTCAGATCAATACTCATTCTATTGCCAGTTGTATCTGTAAGTAGAGTAATTGAGCATTATCCCTCATCGATCGAAGATCGTATCGTCGCATCGTTTAGGTCCGGGAACATAAATAGCAATATTCTGTTGTACCATAGATATAGATGTCGCGACCCGGGGGAGATCGCGCTCCCTCGGCATTTTCCAGCTTGCCATTTTCTGCTCCCCATTGAGGCAGAGTGTTCGAGCTATCGCTGGCTTGGAGAGTGACTGGTCACAAGAAAATTGACGGGAGATGACAATGAAAGAACACACAGGTCAGAGCAAATCGCTTGACGATCTCGAGCGCGATGCAGAGCGTGATCGAGCTGCACTCGCCGGCAGCGTCGCGGAATTGCAAGGACGTCTTGGCGGTGACGGAGGTGGCCTGTCCGGCTTTGTTTCGAACCGTGCACGCGGCTATGTAGAAGAGCGCCGTTCGGCTGCTGTGGAAGGTGCCTGGAGGCGGATGGAAGACCACCCGCTGCAAACAGTCGCGATGGCCGCGGTGGTCGCTTATCCGGTCGTCCGCATCGTCACGAAGATACCGGCCCCTATCCTTCTGCTCGGGGCCGGAGTGGCCCTTACGGGACGCGGTGGCTCCGGTCAGTTCAATGCGGGGCAGTCCGAAGAGCATGAAAAATCCAGGACCATGATCGCACCCGGCGCGGTAGAGACGACGTCTGTGCCGGAGAACGAGCTGACAGAGCTGGAGGTGTCAACCCCCGTGAGTGCGCGTACAAGCGTCGGAGCAACGAACCTTACGTCATCGGGGCTGAAAGCGAGCGCGGGTCACACAAGATCCGACACTCTTCACCGTGTCCGGGACGGTGCGACCGAGGCCGGCCGGGCAGGTGGAAAGACGATGGTTGCGGCGATCCGGCGTAACCCGGCGATCGCCGGAGGCGTCAGTTTGGCGATCGGCGCGGCGCTTGCAGCAATCCTCCCCCGGACACGGGCCGAGGGGCGGACCCTTGGCGAAGCGGCGAAAGATGTCCGTGAACGGGCTCGATCATTGTCCGCAGAGGGCGTCGAGGCCGGACGTCAGGCAGTCGAAGCGGCGATCGATGCTGCTGCCGACGAGGGGGAAGAGCAAGGTCTTACCGGAAAAGACGCACGAAATACGATCCGTGAAGGGGCCGACAAGGTGGGTAAGACGATCCACAGTGCTGCGGATAACGCGAAGGATGCCATCGAAGGGGCCACCGGGCGCGCATCGGATGGAAAATCCGAGAGCAAGTCCAGCTAAGTAGCAATTTTTTGCGAACCTGACGAGATAAACGATCGAAATTGAAGGAGCGAACGATGCCGGATGACATGAAAAAGGACGATGCAAAAAGCCGGGGATCCGAGGGCGCGGGCGGTACAAACAAAGAAGATACCAAGGCCAAGACGAATGCTTTGGAAAAATCGGCTGAAAAGGCGAAAGCAGACGCACAGTCGACAGGCACGAAGGTGAAAAAGGAGGTCGGTACTGTCGTAGAGGAGGCCCGCAAGGCCGCAACTCACGTGAAGGAGCAGGCCGGGCAAGCTGCTGGCGATGTCGCTGGAAAAGCCCGAGACGAGATTCACGGTGCGATTGACGAACAAAAGAATGCCGGGGTCGAACGTCTACAGAGCATTGCCGGGGCGATCGGCCGGGCCGGGGATGAACTGGGAAAGGAAGTTCCGTTCGTCGGTGAGGCGCTGGACCGGGCTGCACGAGAGCTCGATGACCTTGCCGAGGCAGTTCGTGATCGGGAGCCGCGAGAGCTTCTGGACGTGGCGCAAGATTTCGCTCGGCGCCAGCCAGTGCTGTTCGCAGGCGCCCTTGGACTTGTCGGCTTTGCAGCTGTGCGGTTTTTCAGGGCCTCTCCGCAGTCGAGTGGCAAAAGCTACACGTCGTCGTCTGGATCGGATCGAGCAAACACAACGTTCGTGCCTGAAGGTGCGCCGAAACCGAGCGGTGCGGCTTCGGGTGATCCTGGGGGCGTTGACCCCGCCGCGCCGGGCTTCGGTGCAGTGAATAAAGAGACCAAGGGAGCAACGTAATGCAACCTTTTGAAACATCGCGCCGGGGACAACCTTCAGGGTCATCCCCGACCGCGGAGCCGTCGGTTCCTGATCTCATGTCCAATATCCTCGGTCACGCATCGAAACTAATGCGGACCGAGTTGCGATTGGCGCGGGGCGAGGTCACGTCCAAGGTCAAGGAAGCCGGTATTGGGCTCGGCCTTCTCGCGGGAAGCGTGGTCCTGGGGCTAGCAAGTGTGGTGATGCTACTCGTAACGATCATGGCCGTCCTGGCAGCCCTCGGCGTTCCTGTCTGGCTGGCAGCGTTCCTTGCGCTCCTCCTGGGGCTTGGCGGGACGGCCGGGCTGGCTTGGGCAGGTTTTCAGCGATTGAAAGCCGATGAAATGCTGCCGGAGCGGACATTGCGACAGTTACAGCGTGATCGGCAGATGGTGAAGGAGGAGGTGCAATGAGTGATGTAACGACAGGAGGTCCGACAAATCCTCGGGCGATCGTGATCGATGGACCGAAGCGGGATTTCGTCGGCAGTCTTGGCATAGCCGCGCGCGACAATCCTGCAGCAGCTGCTCTGATCGCTATGGGGGCTGTATGGCTCTTCGCCGGCGGCAGCCAAGTCTCGATATTGGGCAGCCAGAAAAGTCCCCGCTCCAGGCGGTCTAAGCCTGTCGGTGGTTCCCACGCACCTGCCGTCGTTGGGCTGTATGCTCAGGGCGCCTTGGCCGCCGCTGAGGATGCAGCAGGCGGTGCGCGGCAGACCATTCGACGTGCTGGAGAAACGACGGGCGACCTCGTCGGACGTGCAGAGACCTTGGGGAAAGATGCCGTCGGCACAACTGTCGATGTGGCTGGAACCATGAGGGAGAGTATCTCGTCAGCCGTAAGCCACACCGGATCTGCCGTATTCGAAGCGGGAACGGCGACCTCACGTGTCGTTCAGAATACTGCCGACACAGCTTGGAACGAGGTCGTGGATCTCGGCCTTTCGGTCCGCGAGATGCTGGAAGATCGGCCGCTTGCCATCGCCGCTCTGAGCCTTGCCGCCGGTGCCGGCCTCGCACTTGTTCTTCCACGCACCCAGGTCGAGCAAGACCTCGTGGGCGAGCAAAGCGAGGCATTGCAGGGGCGCGTGGGTTCCTTGGCGTCGGAGCGGATCGGCGATGTCCGGGAAGGTGGAGAGGCGGCGTTCGCGCAGGCAATTCGTGAGGCCCGGGCGAACGGTATTACCGAGGACGTCGTTAAATCCGCGGTGGAGGACTTCACCGCGAGATTGGGAAAGGTAGCTCGCGCTGCACGTGAAGGGGCAAGTAGCTAAAGAAATCTAAAAAGTCTCGATTGCTTGACCAGAGGGTCGGCTGGAACAGGCTGCGCCATGACGGGCAAAGCCTATTCTTTAGTTCAGGCTGAACAACGCTGCCCATGAGCGAGATAGCCGTTTTCTGTCCTGATCACTTGCAAGATAGCGGCGAGAATGAAGGCCAGCAAAGCCCTGAGGTGGGCCAGGATCTTGCGGATGTTATGGCCGCAGCCGCAGAGCACGGCGAAGATGGCGTCCCCGGACGTGCCCTTCAGCGGGCAGCGGGATAAGCGTCCGTCTGTCTTCATATGTCCGATCTCGGGCTCGATGGCGCTGCGTCGCCTCAGCAGCGCTTTCAGCTTTTGCGTCAGGCCGCGGCGGGTGCCGCTGATCAGCACCTTCGTTTCCAACATCCCATGGCCGCGATACCCGCGGTCCACGACCGCCAGATCCGGGATCTGACCGGTCAGGATCGCAACCTGCTCCAGCGCTTCGGGCAGGGTGTGGCCATCGTAAGGATTGCCCGGCAGGGCACGCATGCCCACGACAAAGCCCTCGTCGATGGTGGTGGCCAGACTGACCTTGGTGCCGAACTCATAGCGCTTGCGTGCCTTACCCTTGGAGATGCAATCGACCTCGGGCTCATGCAGGGCGTAGATCTTGCCGTGGCTTTTTGGGGACTGATGCAGCAGACGACCGACGAGCACGAGAGTGTCCAGAACCCGTTCGCGGAAGGGCCCCTCCGCAATCCCGTCCAACTGCCGGCGAATATCCCGCAGGACACGACCGGTGTATCCCTTCAGCTGTTTCAGAGCCTTGCCCATGCGTTTGAACTGCCTGGCATGGGCGTAGCGCCCAATCCGCACCGCCAGGCGCGGGGCCAGGCGGTTGTAGTTCTGCCGCAACGTGATCCCGCCTTCATCGGCAAGGGCGACAAGCTGATGACGGGCCCTCTCATAGAGACGTGCATCGGTTGGGTGGGCAATGTTCTTTTCCATACCGGGAGCGGGACTGGGATACGCGTGCGGGTCGGATCGCGCTGGAGATCCCGAAGCTGCGCAAGGGCAGCTACCTGCCGAGCTTTCTGGAACCCCGGCGCACGGCCGAGAAGGCCTTGGTGGCGCTCGCCATTGTCCTCGAACCGATGGCGGACAAGGCTCGCTCCAGGAGGCATATGTTCAAGGCATCTCCACCCGCTCGGTGGACGACTTGGTGAAGGCCATGGGCGCTGGCGGCATGTCCAAGAGCCAGGTCAGCCGGCTTTGCGGCGAGATCGATGAACGGGTGAACGTCTTCCTGAACCGACCGCTGGAAGGCGCATGGCCCTATCTTTGGCTGGATGCCACCTATCTGAAGGTCAGGGAAAGTGGCCGCATCATCAGCCGTGCCGTGATAGTGGCCGTTGCCGTGAATGAAGACGGCAAGCGGGAGGTTCTGGGTATCGCCGCCGGTCCATCTGAAGCGGAGACTTTTTGGACAAACTTCCTGCGCTCGCTGGCCGACCGCGGCCTGCGCGGCGTCAAGCTGGTGATTGCTGACGATCACAAGGGCCTGAGGGCCGCTGCTCGCCGGGTTTTCAACGCCAGTCAGCAAAGGTGTCGCGTTCACTGGATGCGGAATGCACTGGCGCATGCTCCCGCCAAGAGCCGCGCAGCGGTCGCCGCGATGTTGAAAACGATTTTCGCCCAGGAAACCAAGGCCGAGGCCCAGTGGGGTGTTGTCGCCGATGCCCTTGGCGAGAAGCAGCCCAGGCTCGCAGCCATGATGGACGCCTCCCGCGACGACGTGCTCGTCTACATGGACTTCCCGCGCGGGCACTGGACGCAGATCGCGTCCACGAACCCGCTTGAACGGCTGAACCGCGAGATCAAGCGTCGCGCCGACATTATCGGGATCTTTCCGAACGACGGCGCCATCATCCGCTTGGTTGGCGCGCTCATGCTGGAAACCAACGATGAATGGGCGGTCGCACGACGATACATGAGCCTTGAAACCCTAGCCCGCGTTACCGACAATCCCAATGTCAGGCTGCCCGCCGTGGCAACCTGATCAGACTCGGACCTTTCCGGAGGTCGGCGCTCTTACACCAGTCGGTGGGACAGTATCAAACGACCCCGAGCGCGTCCGATCAATATCTACTCGTGAATACGCAAAAACCGGTCAATATTTAGCGCCATTGGTTTGATTGCATGATTTTCTTTAATTGCGCCATTATGTAAGCAAAAATATCAGCAATCAGAAACAAATGTTATTGACAGCCTGTCTGCGCAATTTCTTGGCAGTTTCAGGAACAATATTTCTCAACGTTAGTTAGCCTGTCATCAAGACAAATTGGTAACCGTTGGAAGGGTATAGAAACATGCTTATGAAGCTTTTGGGAAGCGTAGCTGCCACGGCAATTTTTGCGACCACCGCTCTGGCTCAGGACACAGGAACGACGGCACCGGTCGCAGGCGGCGAGGTCGTTGTCGATCAAGCCGATCCCCAAGTCGACGTGATCGTTCCCGCACCCGATGTGGACGTGACACAGCCGGCGCCCGAGGTGACCGTGGATCAGCCCGAGCCTACCATATCCGTTCAACAGGCACCTCCTCAAGTGACCGTCGAGCAATGCGCGCCGACCATCACGGTCACGCAGGCGTCCCCGACTGTCACCGTAGATATTCCTCAGCCACGCGTCGCGGTTCGCATGGCGGATCCTACCGTTCAAGTGTCCCAAGGTGAGCCGCAGGTCATGGTTGACACACCAGAACCAACCATCAATTACATCGCGCCCGAGCCCAACATCGTTGTCAGCGATGCAGAAGCGCAGGTCAATATCAGGGAGACGGAGGCTAATGTCGAAGTCGACGCTGCCGAGGAAGCACGGGTCAATCTGACCACCGAAGAACCCAACATCAATGTTCAGGAAGGCGGCGAGGCGGACGTGACCGTTGCTGCAGCACCCGAGCCAAATGTTGAAATCCAGGATGGGGGCGCGGCGAATGTCGATGTGAGCCAAGGCGAGCCTGAAGTCGATGTCACCGGAACTGGTATGTCCGGCATGCAGATGCGGGAAGGTTATCAGGCAGCAGATACAGCGATGTTGACCGCAGAAACCGTCGAAGGCACGGATATCTATTCGGCAGATGATGAAGTTGTTGGCCAGGTGAATGACCTGGTCATGACGGCAGACGGTCAGATCGAGCAAATCATCGTCGGCGTGGGGGGCATGCTTGGCGTGGGGGACCGTAACGTCGCCTTGACCATGGACGAGGTTACCTTCCAGCAATCGGTGGAGGGTGACGAACTGCGCGGCTATATCGCGGCGCAGTCCTCGGAAATCGCAGACATGCCGGAATATGAAGGCGCCAACTGATAGAGAGCTCATGGCTGCTGCGCTTTTTTCGCAGCAGCCGCTTTCACCGTCGCATCTGTCGGTGTTTCAGACGATGGGTTTGGTGAGCTTTGTGTGACTATCCCCTGGTATTTTCTCAACGGTTTTTTCGAAATGTCCGCGTGGGGGGTCAGCGTTAATCGACCCTCATATTATTATATCCAGGGCGATGGTTGGAGCCAAGAAGAGCTGTAGCCATAACAAGACAATTGTTTTCTTCGCAAGTACCTTCGGTGGTTTAAAGAGCTGCTGACCGCTTGGAAGACTATCTTTAGGAGAGTGGAATGTACCGCAACGTTACAACAATCTACCGTGCATTTGCGACCGCAGATTTAGTGCGGCAGGAGTTGATCGATCTGGGTATCACGTCCGACAATATTCACGTCATTCCCGATCAGGACGATCTGGTCGGAGCGGATGGCACTCGCTCAAATCAGAAATACTCTGATCAGCTTCATGACCTGCATCTGCCGGAAGACGATCTAAGGACATATCAGCAGAGCGTCCGCCAAGGGGACTATGTCGTGTCCGTGGAGGTCGATGAAGACAGGCTTGTGCATGTGCAAGACATCATGCGCCGTCCGGAGCAAGAAGCACATAATCTGGGTCAACGATCGAGCGAGTTTCAGGATGCAAGTATCGACCCCTACAGCGATCCTCAAATGGACCGAAATAACTCCGAAATTCTCGCGAAGCGCGACGTGGATCATGATGATCCCTATTCGCGCTCATACACCCGCAGCAATCGTCTGGCTAAAAAGCCGCGTTGATCGGTCCTTTTTCGTTGACGATATCTGAAAGGAGAAGACATGGCTGAGTATCGCGATCCAAAAGTCACCAAGCCGACCGGATCAAAGGGCAGCAGTATCGGCAAGTGGATTGGTATAGCAATTGCCGTTCTTGTCGTTCTGTTTCTTCTGGGCTGGCTCCTCGGGTGGTTTGCCGACGATGACGCGACTGTCGCAACCGAGGAATCACGTGCCCCGGTGATCGTGGAAGACACCGTTCCCGCGACGGGTAATGATGCCGATAGTGATATGTCGGTGGAAATCATCGAGCCCGGTGAAGCACCTCCGGTGGCAGCTGATGGGGCGAATACGGAGACGACAACCGTTCCGATCCAGGATCCTGCCGGCACTCCAGCCAACTGATCTTGTCAGTCAAGTTAATCGCTACTCCTGGGTCCAACGCGCCGGCGTTGGGCGTATTTCTGATGTCCGTCATTAAAAAAACGTAAGGCCCGGTCATCTGGCACAATGTCGGGCTTCGGCAGCGCGTAGCGCATGCACAAATCACATTGGGACGCCCCCCCGGATGCAGTATCCTCGTCATCGATAAGCTCGCATCCCGCACCGTGGCTCACCCGTCAAGCATCATCCACGACCACCAATCTGGCCAACAGCCAGACTGAGAAGCTGGAGAACAGCATGGATGCCCACCAGTTCAAGGCCGCCATCGGGGGGATGTCGGAGGCCAATACTCGTGAGATCCTCGACCCACTCGACCGGGCGCGCGCGCATGCGATGCTGCTGCGGATCAGACTGCGCCTTCCGGAACGCGCCGCATTCGGAGCGATTGCAGAGGATCTGGACTACGCCTTGAGCATTATCCCCCGGGTTGTCACCTCTATAGCATGCCGCCGAGATCAAGGATGGGTGAGAACGGCGGTGCAAAAATCGGCCACGGTAGCGGCGGGATGATCCCAAACCATTCCGAAGATCGACGGTGACCACCAGCGTCACCACCGGCCGCGCGCTACGCTACGCCGGAGCTCCGCGCGCGGCCTCTTACACCAACTGCTGGGACATGGCCCAGCAACCGATCCCCGTGGGCGCCGGCACCCGCTGATCGATCATCGCATCATGGGGGGCTTCTGGGCCGCTTGCCGATACAATCGTGCCCGCTTGTGTCGGCCGCCTGTCAGCTCTCAGAGCAACCAAAGCACAACCCCGATGGCCGTGATGCCCGCCGAGAGAAGCACGATCAGGACTGTGATCCGACCACCGGGTTGCAGTCGCGCCATGTGGGTTGTCAGTCTGCGCCGAGATTTGCGGTTCTCCAGCCAGGCACTCAGGAAGATCAGCTGCGCGGCGAGCAAGAATACGGTTGCGGCGACCTTTGGAACCCAAGTGGGTTGAAAAAGACCGAAGACGGCGTGGAGGCCAATAGCCACGCCTGCAGTCGCCAAACCTGTGCGGATCCAGCCCGAGAACGTCCGCTCGACCGCCAGGATCGTCCGATCTTCAGCGAGGTCCGTACGGTCTTCGGCAAGCTGTTCCTTGGGGGCCATAGCTTAATCCTAGGCGCCGTAATGTAGGCATTCAAGGAGCTCTGGAGTGGCCCTCGACGGAAAAAACCCAGACAACACGTCGGGGCACACGCGTGGCTTTATGGCATCGACCTGTTGGAGACTGAACCGGGGAGGAATGTGTCCGCAACACTTGTCATCGCAATCAGTTGCTGCAACGCCCACTGTGTGCACAGGGCCAATGGCAGGTACGGCAGCATTGCCGCAACCTGTAACGCCCGGCCTAAAAGACTAGATGCCTTGATGGTTTCCCCCCGCTAGGCGGCGGCATGATCATACCATTGAAGAAATGGGGTGCATTGGGCGCAACGGGGTATTTAGAAAGCTCCTTGTTGATCCCCCGAACTCGCCAAGGGGAGACCAAAGGGACACAAAACTACCCTTTGAAAAAAGGGTCGGGAGGGAGGGGATGTATCGATCGCGCTGACACTGGCCCCGTTTCAGTACATTCACTTTGTATGCTTCTCGCCAGGCTGCCATCGAGGTCCGGGAGCCTTGTCGGATCCGGCAGGCCAGCCCTCTCGTTGCGCGCGGCGATCTCCGTCGGTTTGCTCCGTCTGATCGTGCCATAAATGCACCTCGGTGGGAAAAGGCATGTCTATGCCGGCGGCATTCAAAGCCTTGCAGGCCTCAACAATGACTCGCCCTCGAGTGTTAATGACGCTGGCTTGGTCGGGCCTGGTCCACCAGCGTAAGCGGATGGTATTTTGATAGGCGTCGATACCGACCGGGATGGCCTCTGGTGTAGGATCCGCCAAAACCCCCTCGCAGTTTTTCGCTACCTTGATGAGGAGTTGCATGGCCTTCTCCCAGTCATCGCTGCAGCCGATGCCGATATCATATTCGGAGCGACGCAAATCAAATGCCGTATTGACCGTGAAGGTGCCCGTATAGATCTGTGAATTGGGGATCACCACGCGGCGGCCGTCATAGGTCTTGATGTAGGTAGCCCGCGTTTCAATGTCTTCGACCGTGCCTTCGAACCCGCTCACGGCGATCTGATCTCCGACACGGAAGGGTTGGCGCAAGAGGATGAGAACGCCGGAAAGTAGGTTTTGCAGAATGTCCTTGAAGGCAAAGCCGATCGCAACGGAGCCAATCCCAAGACCGGAGAGTAGGTCCCCGGGTCGAAGCGAAGGCAGAACGATAGTCGCGGCCAGTAGAAAACCAAGGACCATAATTGACCACCGGAAGAGCTATGGCCGATTTTGGGTGATGGGGTCTGAGAAGGCGGCGTATCGTGGTGGGTGTCAAAGCCTGCCAGAACCTCCCGAAGGAGCGATACGCCTTGGAAGATGATATCACGATCACCCCGCTTCACCAGCCCGGATCTGTCGTTGATCCACTCACCGAGATTGCACGCGACGGCGCCCGGCAGATGCTGGCAGCGGCACTCAGGGCTGAGGCCGCGAGTTTTGTCGCGCAGTTTGCTGAGGAGCGCCTGCCCGATGGCAGGCAGCGCGTTGTCCACCACGGCACCGGCCCTGAGCGGAACATCCAGACCGGGATCGGCCCTATCCCGGTGCAGAGACAGAAGGTGCGCGACCGGGCAGCTGATGCGCCGCCGGAGGACAAGATCCGGTTCAATTCGCGCATTCTTCCGAAGTGGGCGCGCCGTTCGCCTAGCCTTGATGCTCTGCTTCCGGTCCTCTACTTGCGCGGCGTCTCGACTGGAGACTTCCAGGAGGCTCTGAGCGCGCTGGTCGGTCCGGATGCGCCCAACCTGTCGCCAGGAGCGATCTCGCGGCTCACGGGCGAGTGGCAAGCAGAACATGACCGCTGGCAACGCCGAAACCTCTCGGCCCGGCGCTACGTCTATGTCTGGGCCGACGGCGTGTATCTGCAGGCCCGGATGGAGCCGCAGGCCGAGTGCATGCTGGTGATCATCGGGGCGACGCCGGAAGGGAAGAAGGAGCTGCTGGGGTTCCAGGTTGGGGTCCGCGAGAGCGCGCAGAGCTGGCATGAACTGCTGGTCGACCTCAGGGCCCGCGGCCTCTCGGCGCCACCGGACCTCGCGGTCGGAGATGGTGCCCTTGGCTTCTGGAAGGCGCTGGATGAGATCTTCCCCGACACGCGCCACCAACGCTGTTGGACCCACAAGGTGTCCAACGTCCTGAACAAGCTTCCGAAGTCGATGCACCCGGCGGTGAAGACTGACCTGCGGGAGATCTGGCAAGCCGCGACCCGCGCGGCGGCAGAGACCGCCGTCAATACCTTCGTCGAGAAGTATGGCGTGAAATACGAGAAAGCCGTCGCCTGCCTGACCAAGGATCGAGAGGCACTGCTGGCCTTCTACGACTTCCCGGCCGCTCACTGGGACCACCTGCGCACGTCCAACCCGATCGAGAGCGTCTTCGCGACCGTCCGCCATCGCACCGTCCGAACCAAAGGCGCGTTGTCTCAGAAGACAGCGAAGCTGATGGTGTTCAAGCTGGTTCAGGCCGCAGCGAAGAAATGGCGACGACTGAAGGGCGCAAACCAGTTGCCTCTCGTCGTCGAAGGCGTCAAGTTCACTGACGGTGTCGCCGAGCAGGACGCCAACGAAAGCCGCGCCGCTTGATCAGGCCGCGTCACCCAAAATCCCGCATAGCTCACACCGGAAAAGCGCAGCCCCGACATTCGCAAGCGCCGGTCGTCCGCGACGGGCCAGGGTTTGCGTAACTGCATAACTCAGCAAGCGAGCCAAGAGATAAAAAACAACAAGCAAGAGCGCCGCAGCAATAAGGTTTGGCACGAGGCGGATCAGGCCGTTGATCCAACCCTCCACCTTGTCGAGGATCGTCCCGATATCTGCCCGAACGTCTATGATCTCTTCCATAACTTTCCTTTATAGAATTTTTTGTGCAGGCGGGGTGGTTCCTCTTCTGAGGTGCGACAAGCCATCATTTGCTGCTTTCGCAGATCGAGGAGCATCCCCTCGACATCGCATCTCACCCGGTCGCGCCAGCGTTTCGATCGGCAGCCGATGGAAGCACTGATGACCGCAAGGTAAGAGCCCATTTTGCCCATTCACCAAACCCATATGCAAAGTGCGGAAAGTGCTACTTGCCGTCTATCGGTCAAAGCGGCCTAGGTCCCGGCGTCTGACTGCGAACTCTGTCTTTTCTGCGCTGCGTCGATGATCGAAAACGAGCCGTCCGACTCCAAAATCACCGCTTCGATGTTCGTAAACCCGCGTTGGCCGCTGGTGCGGATTACCGTTTCGAGTTCTGCCTCGGTGACCCGGGCCCGGTGCATCGCCTCTGATAGCATCGCACCGTTGCGGAGGAGGAGCGTCGGCTCCGAGCGCACCGCCCGCGAGAAAGACGGGGAACGGATCGAAATGAATGTCACCATATACTGGAGCACGATAAGCAGAACGAGCCCTGTCATGCCTTCGGCTAACGCGACGCTCTCGCTGAGAAGGATGGTCGCCAGCGTCGAACCAAGAGCGACGGTAATTACGAGATCGAAAGCGTTGAGCTTGGCCAGTGTCCGTTTGCCCGAGACCCGAAGCGAGAGTACGAGGAACACATAAGCAAGCGTACCGACGATGATCGTGCGGACGATCCCGCTCCAGCTTTGAAAAAACATCTCTGTCCAGTTCATGCGCGTCTCCTCAACTGGGAACTATGGCCCGTTTACACTCTGCTTCTTCAATCCCTTTTTCGAGAGATCCTATAGCGATGCAACGTGCATCGGTAGGGATCGACGGCCTTTCTCGCAAAGCCGCTCCGGCACATAACGCCCGTAACGGGCAGAAAGGCAGGCCGCGGGTTGAGTACGCCGTGGGCAGACGCGCTTTTTGAGGGGGCAATAGACGGCCAGGTTGCCGCGTTTCTGAGCCGTGTCAAAAAGCAATGCTGCAACGCAGCGATAACTCGTGACACATATCTTCATGATCGGCAGTCTGATTGTATGGAGCTCGCCGCTTCATTCCTTCGCCGGACCCGCCCTCCTCCTCCCTGCGGGATCGGTCACAAAGACCTTGAAGGCCATCGGGCTTGCCGCTCCTCTCCTCCCTGCGGTCAAGTCCGGTGGTTTACGGTTTTGTATGCTTAACCCTCGTGGGTCGGTGAACCGGAACGCCCATGAGCAGTGGCAGCCCTGAGGCAGCGGGAACAATCGCTCAACTCACCTGTTTGCCAACTTTGAAGGTGATACATGAACAAACCTGACCTCGCCGGACGGCGCATCTTGGTAGTAGAGGACGAGTTCATCTTGAGCCTTCATATATGCCGGCTGATCGACGATTGCGGCGGAGTGGTGGTCGGACCAGCACCCACTTTGGATGGTGGCTATGCGCTTCTTCGGGAGAAGCCTCTGCCAGATGGCGGCATTCTCAACATCCGGCTTGGCAGTGACACATCCTATCCCTTGGCGGATGATCTCCTCGCTGCAGGTGTTCCTATCATCTTCGCAAGCAGCAAGGACAGGGCGACCATTCCGGAAAGGTATGGAGACGTGCCGCTTGTCGCAAAGCCGATCGACATGGTGATTGTGGCGCAGACGCTGTTTTCTGCTCCCTAAGCCACATCCCTAAAAATATCCGATCCAGAGATGATGATTGCGGCGAGGATGATTGTGTCGAGGAAGATGTCACCTCATCGCTCATGGCGGATCGCGATGCGGCGCCAGTCCTTCATACCACCGAAGGTTAAAAGGTGAATCAATAGGATACGCGTGTCGAGATGGCTGTTTGCAGCCTTCTGAAAGCTGCTACATGGGCAGGAATATCAAAAAAAGGCCCGCATTTACGCGGGCCTTCGCTTTTGTCTACGTCAGAAACAAAAGGCCCTGTGTGTCGGGCCGGAACGGCCTCACTCGCGGGTGCGGGTCAGATCGTCGCCAGAAAGGCCAGTGCGCTCGTCATCCACCTCAACCTCAGTATGACGGACGGTGTCGGACACTGTCTCCTGATGGCTGTCGCTGGTCTTGCGGAGTGCGATCTCCTCAACGACGCGCGCCTCCTTGGACACAACAGCTTCCTCGCGATGCTCCTCTGCCTCCAGCGTCCGCTCGCGGTAGTCTGCGTTCACTTCTGCAGGGCGATCTACCGGCGTCCGGACCAGTTCAACCCGCTCGTCGCGTAATTCAATTGTCTCACTGACCGGCGTTTCTACCGTATAAGCGCGGACGCGCACACGTCCATGGCTGGTGTCGCGCTTGCCAACACGCAATTTCTCCTCAATGACCGGGATCGAGTCACCCGAGGGGGCGGCAGATTGCTCGCTGGCAGCCGGGCGTTCCGCCGCATAGGAACTCGCTTCATAGCCGCCCCACCCCTCGTTACGCCAGCTTGCCTCACGTTCATCAAGGTCCACGGTCTGTTCGTCACCAAGAATATCGAGGGCAGTCTCATACTCGATGGCGTTCAGGTCGCTAATGCTTACCAGGTAGCTGCCCCGCGACAGGCCCTCGGCATAGGTGTAGCGATCTTCATCGGGCATGAAGAAGTCGCTCAGACTGTCCCAGAAGCCCTTCTCATGTCCACTATCTGTGCCGGCGGTGGCGTCAGTGCCGGACCCACCGGTGACACGGATGCGGGCGATAGGAAGGCCGGCCTGCACCAGCCGATCGACGGCGCTTTGCGCATCGGCGTGGCTGTCAAACAAAGCGGAGGCGGACGTGTGTCCAGTGGCGGCGGTAGCATTATCATAGGTCATCGTAATGATCCTCGCTATTTAGGATCAGCAAACGGTTTGGACGTTTGTATGTTCCCCGCAGCCGTCAGCCGCGTCAGCAGCTGTTTCGACGCCCTGAACGTCGGAACTTGCTTTTCCTCGACCTGCACAGGGTCGCCGTTTCGGGGATTACGTCCCATCCTCTGCTTCCGCATCTTGCTCGCAAAGCTTCCAAACCCCCGGAACTCGACCCTCTTGCCCTGCGCGAGACCCTCGGTGATCTGGTTCAGGATCGCCTCGACGGCGGTTTCCACCACCTGCGGCGACAGATGCGGATAGGTTCGCGCGAGTTTGCGAACCAACTCAGAACGGATCATAAAGCAATTCCTTTGTTTTCGATGATGATCTGGCATTTTCTGGAGGGGCGGGCCTGTGGCACGCCTCCCGAACGTATCCATGGCCAAGTCGGCCGCCAGACGGATGCCCACCCACGACAATTTCTGCTCCTGCACTGTGGGCCAGGAGTGGGGGTAATGCGGAAGAAAACGCAAAGGGTACCCACTGCGGATCTAGTCTTACAGCCCCAGCTCGAAGGAGGGCATCTGGGAGGTATCAGTCGTACATTGGAGCCGTTGATCTCTTGTTCTATTAGTAGACTTAAATTTGACAGCGGATCACGTGTCATTCCTACGAAAGCCTTAGTTCAAATATTGGGCTGCGCGGCAGCGATATTCTTCATTCAACAGTCTGCTAAGTCCCTCTTCGCTATTCTCCGTAAATGTGCCACTTGTTGCTTGCGCTATGGCCCGTTGCAGTACGCCTTCTACAAGGCGGTCGGCGGACAGGTGATCCGGCATCATTTGTCGGGCCGTCTTGATCATCTCCCTAACAATATCTTCAATATTTAGCCCCCCCGGGGGACCGTTTTTGTGGCGTTGATGGTATTGATAATGCAAGTGGTGTAAAAGGGGAGCGGCCAGACTGGGCTTCTGGTAAACATTGAATTGGTTGAAACGTACGGGAACGTTTTGTTTTTCGCACCCTGTCAAGAAGATAAATGGGATTGAACGGTACGACAGTTCATCCGAAACAGCGAATGAGGTGTCGTCCAGTAGCTTCACATCCAAGATCGCCGCCTGCACGATGTCAATATGGTAGATCGCCTTGCAGGCATTGGAAAATGGTCCAACAACCTGATCGCCGCTAGCATCGATTTCACCAACAAGTTGATTTGTTTGAATAAAGTTATTTTCCAAGACGAGAATTCGCAAAGAGGCCACGGGCACCTTCCTCTATTTTGAGTTTTCTTTTCTATAGAACGCTTCATCTTGGACAAACGACACGTGATAGAGAATAAAATTTTTATACAACCTTAAGCGGTTTTATAAAATATTAGCGATATAGGTTAGGCATTGCCTTTCCTGAATTGGCCTCGAATATCGAGCCTTTTAACGAACACTACTTGCGAATATTTGAAAAGATGACCAAAGAGCCTGCCCCCATTAATGCCGATTGCCAAGGAGCGGACAACTTCAAATGCCCGAGATCAACTCCAGCGGTGTAATTCGTCTCAAAGGATCCTTAAGGTTGTATGACATGAGGACGCCCAAAATAACTTCCTCGGATCAGTAGGAAATTCGGCTTCCTCAGGCTAAAGTCGGATTTGGCGCAACATCTGTTGCACTGCCATTCTTTAGGCCATTTGGGAAAGGGTCCGATGATCCAGTACTTGATATATCGCAGCCTTACTGATCTGACGCCGTCCGATGCTAGTTACTCGCACATCTTGATGCGATCGCGGCTGCGCAATGCAGAGTTGGACGTGACGGGGTACCTTCATTGGGAAGATCGCATCTTCCACCAGTGGATCGAAGGACCCGCGGAAATGCTGCTTATCGTCGAGCAGATCATCCTGGCCGACGGAATGCACCGTGACGTGACCATCCTTGATCGGGGCGAAGCTGCAGTGCGCGAATTTGACGGTTGGTCAATGGCAGCCAGTGCGTCCGAAGTCAGTTCGTTGTTCAACTTCATGGCGTCGAGCAAAACTGTGAGCTCCGATCATCCCGCCCATGCTCAAAGTGTCCTACGGTTTATGAAACAGCAACCCTATCAGGCTGACACGGTGACGTGTTATGATCAGCTCACGGACTGTGCATCATCGGCATTGAAAGAGTTGGATTAAATAGCGAGCTGGAAGCCGGCTGCGCTACTCTAAACCTCGATGCCTTCTATCGTTCACAGCTCCTTTCCCTGTAAAGAAACTATAGGCGAATACCCCAATCTCAGACGTTCCCATTCTCATGAGCCAAAGCGCTTCAGCAAGCCGCACGGGACTAAACTCCCATGCGGCTGCTGCAGAGCACAAGACGATGTGTTATGCACAATGTCACTGGTGTCGCATTACAACTGTTCGTTCTGAGCGCCGCTTTTAAGCTTGTCCTTGCCAAGGTATGGCACCTGCGCCAGTTGGGCCATCTTGTGTGAAGGCTTATCGCCGCGGGTCCAGCACCGGGGCCGTTGTTTCGTCCATGAACAGCTTGCCCGACCGTTTGAGATGCTCGGCCAGCCGGTCCACCACCGGCGTAAGATGGAACGCGGCCTTGCCCACCCAATCGGCCAGAACGGCGCGGTGCAGATCAAGGCCCGCCCGCGCCAGGATCTGGCTCTGTCTATACAACGGCAGATGGTCCGCATACTTGCTGACCAGCACATGGGCGAGCGTCGCCTCGGTTGGCAGCCCGCCCGTGATCAGGCGGGAAGGTGCTGGTGCCTGAGTGACGCCGTCGGTGCAGGACCGGCAGGCATATTTCGGGCGGACGGTGACGATGACGCGCAGCTGGGCAGGCACGATGTCCAGCCGCTCGCTGCGGTCTTCACCGATCTTGTGCATGATGCCGCAGCCGCAGGGGCAGATCAGGCTGGCGGGCTCGATGACCTCTTCGATACGCGGCAGTGCAGCCGGTAGGTTGCCGATATTGCGCTTCGGCGCGGGCCTGGTCGCCCCCTTGTCCGTCCTGGTGGCCTGCGTTTCCTTCTCCGCCTCGACCTCGGCCAACGCAATGGACAGGTCCTCGAAAGCCAGCTGCCGCTCATCCTCGGTCAGCTTTTCCGACCGCTTGCCATGCAGGGCATGGTTCAGCTCGGCGATCAGATGCTCCTGGCGTCTGGTGATGTCCTTGAGAGCCGCCACCTCTTCCAGCAACGCCTGAACCGCCGCGCGCTGCGCGTTGGGAATGGCGGAAAGATCGAGAACAGAGGCTGCGAACATGCTCTGATTTTATCAAGGATCTCCGGCAAAAACATGGAAAATCAGGCAACTGATTCATTCTGCCGCAGCAGGGGGGCGGGTTTCCAGAGCTTTGACCTTGCGCCAGTCGAGCCCGGCAAACAGCGCCTCAAACTGGGCATGGTTCAGCGCCATGATCCCGTCCTTGATGGCCGGCCAGGTAAAGGTTGTATCCTCCAGCCGCTTGTAAGCCATTACCAGACCGGTGCCGTCCCAATACAAAAGCTTCAGCCTGTCCGCCCGGCGCGAGCGGAACACGAACACCGTGCCGGTGAACGGATCCTTGCGCAGCACCGACGACACCAGTGCAGCCAGGCCATCATGCCCCTTGCGGAAATCGACGGGTTTGGTCGCAACCATGATCCTCACGCGGTTGGAGGGGAAGATCATGGGGTAGCCGCCAGGGCGCGCACGACCATGGCAATCCGCTCCGCCGAGGCCCCGGCTTCTAGACGGACCACCACCGCGCCCGCGACGATCTCCGGCCGGGCCACGGCACCGACATCGGCCCGCGGCGCATCTTCAGCGGGGCCGAGCAACAGCGCCGCAAACTCCACCGGATCTTCAGGAGCAGGCAGCACCAGTCGCCCTTTCCGCGCCAGCGTCCGCCAAGAAGAGACATGGTTCGCCGGCACCCCGTGCCGCCGCGCAACGGTATTCACGGTCACGCCCGGCATCAGCGTCTCCGCCATAATCCGCGCCTTTACCTCATCCGGCCACTTCCGGTTCCGACGGCCGCGGCCGCCAGCCGGGAGAAGCTCCAATGCAGACTCCATGGAGAAACTCCGTCCCAACAATCATCACGGTCCAATGAACCGATCAGAATGCCGCGCGGAAGGTGGGGGGCAGAGAACGCTTACCCGTCTCTGCCAGTTGCACAGCATCCAGTAAGGATCTGGGATCGATCTGCTCATGCGACGCGTGAAAACCCAAATAGGCCATAGGTGTTTTTCCCCTCGCTACAAAAATCAACGCTTGGACTTTGCGAAGGGTTCAGGCGCGATCAGGGTCCAGAACGAAATGTCAGGGGACCAATCTGGAGGTTTTTTTTTCTGCTCTTGTCGGCAGGGGCATGCGGAACAAAGCCTTCGCATGTTGGTTCTGACCGCCCATGAACACGCTTCTGTAAAACGCCTAGTCACCCGGCGGGAACAGTCACGTGTATCGGTGTCTTCGTCCTTATGACGCTTGATCCCATCTGCGCTGCCCGGCCAACGGGGCGGCGGTCCCTTCCTGCTGACGGAGACAGAGCATGACCAGACATTTGCCGCCGACCGCCGCACCTGACCGGCATTCCCCGTCCGGGCCGCGTTGGGGGACAAGGCGCGTGACTGCGATCGCCGGCGTCCTGACCTTGTCTGCCCTGGTCAATCATTGCCTGGCCCGACGGGCAGAGGCGCAGAACCCACCGACCGGGCGTTTTCTGGACGTGGACGGCGTGCGTCTGCACTATGTCGAGGTCGGCGACGGTCCAACCCTTGTGCTGCTGCATGGCAATGGCAGCATGATCGCGGACTTCGTCTCCAGCGGGCTCGTGGGTCTGGCGGCCCGGACGCATCGCGTCATCGTCTTCGATCGCCCCGGCTATGGGCACAGCACCCGGCCAAGGGGGCGGGTCTGGAGCGCGGATGCACAGGCGGATCTTGTCAGCGCCGCTCTGGGACAGATCGGGGTCACCGGGGCCGTCGTGCTGGGCCATTCCTGGGGGGCGTCCGTGGCGGTCGCGCTTGCGCTGAGGCATCCCGGGATCGTGCGCGGCCTCGTGCTGGCATCGGGCTATTACTACCCGACGCCGCGGCTGGACATGCTGCTGATGGCAGGTCCGGCCGTGCCCGTCCTAGGCGACATCCTGCGCCACGCCGTGGCCCCGCTGACCAGCCGGCTGGCCTGGCCCCTGCTGATGCGCAAGATCTTCGGCCCGGCGCCCGTGCCCGCGAAGTTCGGCGGCTTTCCCATGGAGATGGCCGTGCGTCCGTCGCAGCTGCAGGCATCGGCGGCAGAATCCACCTTGCTGATCCCCATGGCCGCCGCCGCCGCGGCCCGCTATCCAACCCTGACTATGCCGGTCGTCATCATCGCGGGGTCCGAGGATCGCCTGATCGATCCGGACGCGCAGTCCGGGCGGCTGCACGCTGCCATTCCCGACAGCAGCTATCACCCAGTCCCGGGCAGCGGTCACATGGTCCACCAGACCGATGCGCCCGCCGTCATGCGGGCCATCACCGAGGCCTTCGCGCGCGCGGAGGCCTGACCGGGTCGCTTGCCCCCAAGCATTCGGCGCGGCGGCGGTCAGGATCTGGATGCGGACAGGTCGTTGTGGATCGCGGTCGCGGCCACGGCGCCCTGTCCCATCGCGACGGCGATCTGGTCGATCCCGTTCGTGACGTCGCCGATCGCGTAGACACCGTCCAGGTTGGTCTTCTGCTTGGCATCGATGGCGATATGACCGTCTTCATCCAGCTCGACGCCAAGACAACCCGCCGGATCGGTGCGCGGGGTCGTGCCCAGGGCGACATACATCGTGTCGAAAGGCCGGGTTTCCCCGTCCTGCAGGGTCATCAGGATCTCCGTCTCGGACAGGGCGATGCCCGTCAGCGCGGCCTGCAGCACGCGGATGCCGTTCCGCGCGGTGCCGGGGGCGCCGTCGGGCGAGACCAGAGTGACCGAGGGAGAGTAATGGCGCAGAAAGCTTGCCTCCTTCAGGCCATGCGTGCCGCTGCCCAGAACCGCGATGCGCTTGTCGCGGACTTCATAGGCATCGCAGACCGGGCAATAGCGCAGCAAGCCCCGGGCCAGCCCCAGAGCGTGATCCCTGGCGGACAAGGGCGGCCGGTGATTGAAGACCCCTGTGGCGAAGATCACGTTGCGCGCCAGCACGGCCTGCCGGTCGGTCCTGACTTGGAATGCATTGCCCTGCCGCTCTACCGCCTCGACCGTTCCGGTCTGGATCACCGCGCCATAGCGACGGGCATGGGATTGCATCCGGTCCAGCAGCTCCTGCCCCGGGATGCCGTCCGGGAACGGGGTCAGGTTGTGCGTCCGGGGGATCATCCGAGCCCGTCCGTCCTGTCCGTCAAAGACGGTCACGCTGCGCAGGAACCGCGCCAAATACAGCGCGGCGGTCAGGCCCGCGGGGCCGCCCCCGATGACGACGCAATCCTTGATGTCCGATGTGTCCAATGGGCAGGTTCCTTGTCCAAGGCGTGGGGGGCGATGTCGGCAACGCGCGGCGAGGCGGTCCGGTGCCGGATCCGCAGGGCGGCAGTGCCGTTACCCTTGAGTGACAGGGGCGCTAACAATCTCCATCTCAAGGCAAGCCGCGCCGGGAGTTCCGAGGAAAGCCGAGCGCCAATAGAAAAGGCTCCGCAGGTGCGGGGCCTTTCAGCATTGCGGGGGCTGTCGGTTCAGACCTTAGGTGTTCCGGTCGCGGTCGGCGTTCCCGTCGTGCCCGAGGCGCCGGTCGTCCCGGTCGCGGCGGGTGTTCCCGAGGGTGTCGCGCCGGAGGTCGGCTTGCCTGCCTTGTCGTCGGTCAGCTCGTCCTTGGCGGCGGCGACCACGTTGGAGGCGGCGGACTTGGCTTCGTCCAGACCGGCCGAGACGGCGTTGCCGACGCGGCTTTTCTCTTCATGATAGACGGCCTCGGCCTCGTCGAAGAGCTGGTCGCGATAGTCGCCCATCAGCTCGTCCTCGCGCCGGGTGCCGGGCAGCATCGCGCCCAGGGCCGCGCCGCCGATCAGGGCCAGCGCGCCGAACAGCAGCGGCTCTCTGTCATAGCTGCGCGCGACCTTGCGGTTGGCCTGCGCCATCTGGCGGTGGGCGGCGTCGCTGGCATCCAGCGCCTTGCGGCGCGCGGTCTCGATCCGCTGGCGGGCCTCGTCGCCCAGGCCCTCGGTGCCTTCGCTCAGGCGGTCGCGCAGATGGCGCGCCTTGTCTTTTGCCCTGTCTGTCATGCCATGCTCCTTGCTGGATCCGGTGGTCAGGCCGGAAAAAATGCCCGAGGTGCGCCCCGTCGTCTGCCCCTGGTCCGAGGCCCAACCCGGGGGCTGCGCCATCGGCCGGGGCGCGCGGGCGGGGGTCGGTGCCGGTGTGGGGGTCGGCGCGGGGGCCGGGGTCGCGGGGCGGTCGTGGCGCACGGGCCGGTCGTCCGAGGACGCACCGAAGCCGTGGACCGGGTCATGGCCGCGCCCGAAGATCATCCAGGCCAGACCGATGCCGGTCAGGCCCAGGGCCACGGGATTGGCACGGGCCGCGGCGCTGGCCGATTCGGCCCATTCCGCGCCGTTCCTGCGGACCGAGCCGGTCAGGCGGCGCGACAGGCCGTCCAGCGACAGCTCGCTCTGCAGGTCGTCGAGGGTGCGGCGCAGGGCCTCGCGGTCCTTCTCGATCTCGCGTTCGATATGGTCGGGATTGTCGGCGTCATGCGTCATGATAGGCTTCCTTCACCGCGCTTGCGTCGCGCTGGACATTCTCGGCCGTGCGCGTCGGCATGAGGTTTTCAGGCTTCAGATCGGCCATGCCCTTGCGCAGCAGCACATAGGCCAGGATCGCCAGGATCACGCCGACGATCACAGCGCTCCAGATCGGGCCGAGGTCGGTCTCGGCCAAGGCGGCGACCAGGGCTGCGGTCAGCACGTTCAGCGTGACGATGCCCAAGACGGCGGCGGCCGCGACCATGCCCAGGCCCGCACCGGCGCGGGTCAGGTTCTGGCGCATCTCGGCCTTGGCGAGGGTGATCTCCTTGCGGACCAGATCGCCCGAGAGGCGCAGGGCGTCGGAGGCCAGCGAGGCGGGGTTCTGCGAGCGGACGGGATCAGGCATGCGAGCCTCCGTCGTTACGGCCGCCGGCGCCGGGGACGGGGCCGGTCGGGGCGGGGCCAGTCGGAACGGTGCCGGTCGGGACCGCGCGGGCGGCTCCGGCGGCCGAGGGGGTGACGGTGGCGGTACCGGCCGGGCCGACCGTCGCAGGGGCGTCAGGGAACGGGCGGCGGGTCATGCCGGCGTCACCGAAGCCGCTGGTGTTCATGGGCGTCGAGGACGGGACGGAGCCCGCGCGCAGGAAACGGATCGCGGCGAAGCCCGCCAGGGCCGAAAGGCCCAGGAAGGCGCCCGGCTGGCGGCGCGCGAAGCTGCGCACATCCTCGACCATCTGGGCCGGGTCGGTCGCGTTCAGGCTGCCCGCCAGACCGCTGACGCTGTCGGCGGCGCGGTCGAACATGGTGGCGATGGACGAGTCCGGGTCGATCTCGGACCCGGCTTTGCGCAGGCCCGCGGCCACGCTTTCGGCGCGCTCGGCGATGCCCGAGCGCAGGTCCTTCTCGCGGCGGGTGACCTCGTCCTTGACGCTGCCTGCGAGGCGCGAGGCTTGGTCCGTGGCCTCGGACGCGATGCTGTCCTTGGCGGAGGTGCCGGTCGCCTTGGTGTGCGGATCGTCGACGGTCATCTGGGATCTCCTTCGGTTTGGATCGTTCGGGGCCGGGCGCGATGAATGGCGCATCGACACAAACTGTTGGGGTCCCAACCAATAAAACGACGCCCTGTTCCGAAAAAGCCTTCCAAGTCCGGTTCGGGAGATGCGTGCGACAAACTCAAGCACACAGATTTCATCAACTTTCGGCTCCCGCCGTAAGCGCGTTCAAAGAGGAGAAAGATGAGCGGAGTGCGTGAGAACGGCGGTGCAAAAATCGGCCACGGTAGCGGCGGGATGATCTGATCGGGAAGCTAACCGACACGGATCTGGTGCGCGAGATGCTGGCCTTTGCGGCCGACCGGATCATGGAGTTGGAGGTAGCGCTGCCCGCCGGTGCGGCGAAAGGCAGCGGTCTTGCCCGGCGCACGCTGATCGAGGGCGCCTGGAGCTGCCGGATGCAGGCCCGCGTCTGCTCGAAGCTCCTTACCCGGCTGGAGGCGTAGCCTCAGGTAGCTCGCAACGTTGCATGGAAGGGGCAGCTCAGGATGTGCCAGCGCAACGAGGAAATGGCACTCTTGCAGGATGGTGAAACCTTCTACCCCTGCTTGAAAAGCCCGTGTGGGACCCTGCGGCCGAGGCACGGAAACGGGTTTCAGGATATTCGAAGACCGAGGCGGCCACGGTCACCTTGGTCTGCGTTCCAGACCTACCGCTTGCCTGTCCAAACAACGCTGTCGCCGGGACTTTTCCCGTGACCATGACGAGACCTCCCTGCCGTCAGTCTTGCTTTGAAGACATGCCGCCAATCGGAAACATGTCCTCGCCGTAGAAGTGCAGTTTGACATGATGGGTCCGACACAGCCAGCGGACATCGAGAGGCTGGTCGTAGCGGTCGTGGTGGGCGTCGACGACACGCACCTCGCAAACCTCGCAGGGCTGCTTCTGGAGCTGGCCGGACATGAGCGCGCGTTGCACAGCGAGATGGGCGCGGTACTTGGAAAGATTGGCTCGGCGCCAGCTGGTCTGACGACTGTCGCTTTTCAGGACAGGTGGCTTCTGATCCGGGGGCGTCTTCGCGTCCGGCTTGCGTGTCATCTGGCCCTCCGGTGTTTTGCCATCCCGTGGCGGGATCTGCACCCAGGCTGCAGTCGAGGTGCTGCAGCGCAAAGGCATGATACGATCATATTTCGGTGGTCCACAGCCTGAACCTGCGATTTCCGGTCACTTCGTGGGTCAGACCGAGATCGTTCAGGCGCTTCAGCATGCGCTCGGCCGTAGGGCGGCTGATGCCAGCGCGCGTTTCCATCTCCATTGCCGAGATAAAGGGGCGTGCTGCCAGCACGGCGATGACCCGGGCGGCGTTGTCGCCCTTGATGCCGGCAGTGGCGGCCCGGGCCTGCTCGGACCAGGCACCGATGCGCAGGATCAGGGCCCGCGCCTCCTGCGCACCAGCGCGCAGCGCGGCGAGATGCGTAGCGAGCCGATCCGCGGGCGGACCATAGCCGGTCCAGACCCGCCGCCCATGCCGGCCGAAGGGGACGAAGCGCAGCCCCTCGGCCCCTGCCGCCATGTGGCGCGCTGACCAGACAGCCGGCTCGGCCACCTGCCCCGGCGGCGACAGCTCGGCCATGCGCCACAGCGCCAGAACCGCAGGGCCGCGCGCCAGCGGGTGTAACGCCGTGAAGGCATCTACGGCCGCCAGGAATTCGGCTGCCGCGCCATCGAATTCCCTGCCCTGGAGGCGCAGGTCCATGCTGGTCGCCGATGGCTCATCGGATGCGGCGCGGCGATGTAGTCCCAGAAAGGCCGGCAGGTTCGCCAAGGCCCCCTGCCCTTCCAGCCGGCGGACCGCCCACCGCGCCAGACGCAACGCCTCCGGGTCGGATGCCGCGCGGGCCTCCATCAACTCGCGGCCGATCTCGTCCCGACCCAGCATCAGCCCCTGCGCCCGCAGCATCGCCTCGACCTCGATGTAGACCAGGCGTTCGCGGGCCCCTCCGGCCTCCGCTGCGGGCAGCGCCAGCAACGTGGCCTCCAGCCGCCCGAGATCGCGGGCTGCATCTGCCAGTGCAGAGGCCTGCGCCGCCTGTGCGGCAAGCCAGGGCTGGGGATCAGCTAAAAACGGCATCTGATCGATGGGCGAAGCCTATTTTTTCGGTATAAACCCAGTGTCTAGATAACCTCAGCCATCATCTTAGCACTTTTATGAAGAGCACCGATGTATTTTTTGAGGGTCGGTTGCAGGATCTTCCTGCTTGGCTACGTGCGCTTCAAATACCCCGCAAGCGGCCTTCATTCGCTAGTGACGCACGGCATAAGAACGATGCCGGCACACTTGCTCACGTCTACAAACGGTCGTTTACTAACGTTATTCTTAATTGCAGAGACACCCCCGATTATGCCGTTTATCGTCTAAATCGGCGGAATGACCTTCAATTAGCCTCCCTGCCCAGTCCCAAACTCATGATCTAAGTTCCGTCAGCTGCGCTAAGGTTATTCAGGAACGGGCTTCGGGACGGCGCCTTAGTTCGCGAAGCGATAGGCGATGGTCTGCGACCAGGTCGCCCCGGGGCGCAGGACCGTGTCGGGGAAGTCGGAGCGGTTCACGGCATCTGGCCAGAACTGCGCCTCCAGCGCAAGGCCCGCATGGCGGCCATAGAGCTGTCCGTCCAGCCCCGGCACGTCCTGCAGATGGACGCCGTCATAGATCTGCAGCCCGCAGGCGGTGGTCAGGATGCGCATCGATAGGCCCTCGCGCCCGGTCACCTGCGCGACCTCGCGCAGGGGCTGCGGGCCGTCCGACAGGCACAGGTTGTGGTCATAGCTGCCGGGCTGCAGGGGCCGGGGCGTGCGAAAGTCGAAGGCAGTGCCCTCGACCGGGACGATGGCGCCGGTGGGGATCAGGTCGTCGTCCACGGGCAGGTAGTGGTCGGCATCGATCCGCAAGGTCTGGCCCGCCACGCCCCCCTGCCCGTCCAGCGCGAAATAGCCGTGATGGGTCATGTTGCAGGGCGTCGCCCGATCCGCCGAGGCCGTCAGGTCGAAGCGCAGCGTGTCGTCCCGCAGCGTGATCCGCGCCGTGATCCGCATCCGCCCCGGAAAGCCCATATGCCCGTCCTCCATCATCAGCCGCAGGATCACCGAGCCGGGCGTCAGCTCGACCACCTGCCACAGCAGCAGGTCGGTGCCCTGCGACCCGCCATGCAGGCAGTGGCGGCCGCGGAAGTTCAGGTCGACCTGATGATCCTGCCCGTCCAGCCGGAAGCGGCCGCCCGCGATGCGGTTAGCGCAGCGCCCGACGATGGCGCCGAAATACTTGCCCCGGTCCAGGTAGTCGGCGATGTCAGGGCAGCCCAGCACCAGCGGGTGATCCACGCCGTCCAGCCGCAGATCCTGCACGATGGCGCCCAAGGTCAGGACATGGGCGGTCAGCCGCCCGTCCCGCAGGGTGATGCGCTGAACCTCGCGCCCGTCGGGCAGGGTGCCGGCCGATGCGATGCTCATGCCCCGCCCCCCGCCAGCCCGGGTGCGCGACAGGCGCAGCAGGCCCTTCTGCAGCAGGATGAAGGCCAAGAGCAGCAGGCCGATGACGATCTTGGTCCACCAGCTGGACAGCGACCCGTCGAAGACCAGATAGGTCTGGATCAGCCCCATGGTCAGCACCCCCACCAGCGTTCCGAAGACATAGCCCGCGCCGCCGCTCAGCAGCGTGCCGCCGATCACGACCGCCGCGATGGCGGTCAGCTCGGTCCCCACCGCCGCCAGGGAATAGCCCGAGCCGGTATAGACCGAGAAGACGATCCCCGACAGCCCGGCCATCAGCCCCGAGAAGGCATAGACCAGCACCGTCGTGCGCCCCTGCCGCACGCCCATCAGCCGGGCGGTCTGCTCGCCCCCGCCCAAGGCGTAAACAGATGTGCCAAAGCGGGTGCGATGGCGCCCAGGATCATGCCCAGAAGGACCACCACCACCATCAGGACGCCGATCAGTGTCAGCCGCCCCCGGCCCGGCATCAGCACATAGGCGCCCTGCAGCGTCTGGTAGAAGGGATGGGTGATGGGCACCGAGGGGATCGACAGCATGTAGGCCGCCCCCCGCGCCAGGAACATCCCTGCCAGCGTGACGATGAAGGCGGGCATGGCCAGCCGGTCGATCATGAAGCCCATTCCCGCTCCGAAGGCGCTGGTCAGGACCAGCAGTGCGGCAAAGACCAGCAGCGGGTGCAGCCCCGTGTCGCGCAGCATCACCGCGATGAACACGCCCGAGAAGGCGATGACCGATCCCACCGACAGATCGATCCCTCCCGACAGGATCACCAGCGTCATGCCCACCGCGACGATGCCCAGATAGGCGTTGTCAGTCAGCAGGTTGCCGAAGACCCGTGTCGAGATGATGTTGGGAAACTGCGTCCAGGCCAGCAGGCAGGCCAGCAGGAAGATCACGATGGTCGCGTAAAGCGGCAGGGCGCGGGTGTTCATGTCCGGTCCTCGGCGGCGGGTTCGGGCTGTGACGGCTTGGGCTGAACCCGGCGGCTGTCGCGCATCAGCCGCCATTCCGCCGAGATGCGCGGCGATTGCAGCACCAGGATGATCAGCACCAGCCCGGCCTTGATGACGAGGTTGTATTCCGACGGAAAGCCCGCCAGCAGGATGCCCGTGGTGATCGTCTGGATGATCAGCGCCCCCAGGATCGAGGCCGCGATCGAGAACCGCCCCCCCAGCAGCGAATTGCCCCCGATGACGACCGCTAGGATGGCGTCCAGCTCCAGCCAGAGGCCGGCGTTGTTGGCGTCGGCCCCGCGGATGTCGGCGGTCTCGACAATGCCCGCCAGGGCGGCGCAGAGGCCCGAGGCGACATAGACCGCGACCAGGAGGACCGTGGCATTCACCCCCGCCAGCCCCGAGGCGCGGCGGTTGATGCCCACGGATTCGATCAGCAGGCCCAGGGCGGTGCGCCGCATCAAGGCCGCGACCGCGATCCCGGCCACCAGCCACAGCCACACAGGCACCGGCAGGCCCAAGGCGGTGCCCGATCCCAGCCAGGAAAAGCCCGGATCGTTGAAGGTCAGGATGCGGCCTTCCGTGATCAGCTGCGCCACCCCGCGCCCCATGGTCATCAGAATCAGCGTGGCGACGAAGGGCTGGATGCCGAAGCCCGCGACCAGGATGCCGTTCCACAGCCCCGCCCCTGCCCCGGCGGCCAGCGCCAGCGCCAGCGCCGCCCCCGTGCCCCAGCCCGCGGTGATGGCCCAAGCCGCCGCCGCCCCGCAGATCGCCACGATGGCGCCCACCGACAGGTCGATCCCGCGCGTGGCGATCACCAGCGTCATGCCGATGGCCAGCAGCGCCACCGGCGCGCCGCGCTTCAGCACGTCGATCACCGGCCCGACCAGCCGCCCGTCGGTGACCTGCACCGACAGGAAGGCCGGATAGAAGACCGAGACCAGCGCCACCAGCGCTGCAAGCGCGAGCAGCTGGGGCGCGATGCGCTGCAGGGACGCGGTCATGCCGCCACCCCGCCCGGCGGCGTGTGACCCGGCGCGTCACGCGGCACATCACCCTGGGCGATGGCCCGCATGATCGCGTCGCCCGAGACCTGCTCGCCGGTCAGCTCCGCCACATGGCGGCGGTCGCGCAGCACGATGACGCGGTCGGCGACGGCGACCATCTCGTCGATCTCGCTGCTGATGACCAGGACCGACATGCCGCCCTTGGTCAGGGTGGCGATCAGGCGCAGGATCTCGGCATGGGCGCCGACATCGATGCCGCGCGTGGGCTCGTCTAGGATCAGGAAGCGCGGGTTCATCGCCAGCCAGCGGGCCAGCACGGCCTTCTGCTGGTTGCCGCCCGACAGCTCTCCGATGGGCTTTTCCCGGCCCGAGGTGCGGATGTCCAGCCGCTTGATATAGTCGTCGGCCAGCCGGTTCTGCTCGGCGCGCGGGATGGGCCGTGCCCAGCCCCGCCGGGCCTGCAGGCCCAGGATGATGTTCTCGCGGATCGACAGGTCGGCCACGATGCCGTCGGTCTTGCGATCCTCGGGCGCAAAGCCGAAGCCCGCGCCGATGGCCGCGCGCGGGTTGCGCAGGTCCAAGGGGCCCTTGGTGTCGCGGGCGGTGCCCGTCTGCAGGGGCCGGATGCCGAACAGCAGCTCGGCCGTCTCGGTCCGTCCCGATCCCAGAAGGCCTGCCAGCCCCACCACCTCGCCCGCGCCGATGGACAGATCGAAGGGCGCGATGGCCCCTGCCCGCCCGGTGCCGTTGAAATACAGCACCGGCTCGGGCGCCGCGGCGGCATGGGCGGCGGGGGCGTGGGCCACCTCGTCCAGCGCGCGGCCCAGCATGTGTTCGACCAGCGTCATCCGGGCCAGGCCCTTGGTGGGGGTGGTGATGATCTTGCGCCCGTTCCTGAGGATGGTCACGCGGTCGGTCAGATCGAAGACCTGATCGAGGAAATGCGACACGAAGACGATGCCCATGCCCCGGTCGCGCAAGGACCGCACCACGTCAAAGACCATGCGCACCTCGGCGGCGTCCAGACTGGCGGTCGGCTCGTCCAGGATCAGCACCTTGCCCGAGATCTCGACCGCCCGCGCGATGGCGACGATCTGCTGGATGGCCACTGAAAAGCTGCCCAGATCGCGGTCCACGTCCAGATCCAGCCCGTAGCGGGCCAGCGTCTCGCGCGCCTGCACCCGGGTCGCGCGCGGGTCGATCATGCCAAAGCGCCGGGCCTCGCGCCCGAACATCAGGTTCTGCGCCACGGTCAGGTTGGGCAGCAGGTTCACCTCTTGATAGACGGTGCCGATGCCCAGCTCCTGCGCCTCGCGGGTGGAGCGGGGATCGATGGTCGCGCCGTCCAGCGTGACGGTGCCCGCGTCGCGGCGATAGGCGCCGGTCAGGCACTTGATCAATGTGGATTTGCCCGCGCCGTTCTCGCCCAGAAGGGCGTGGACCTCGCCCGCCGCGATGTCCAGATCGACATCGTCCAGCGCCAGCGTGCCGGGAAAGACCTTGGTCAGGGACCGGATCGAAAGCAGCATCGTCGTGAGTCCTTGTCCAAGGGTCGGGCGGGCCACGGCTGCGGCCCGCCCGCGGGGGATCAGTAGCCCAGATCCTTGCGGCGGTCGTATTCGCCCTGCGGATCGTCGGCCTGCGTATACAGCCGCGATTCCGTCTGGATGAACTTCTCGGGCTCGGTGCCGTCGGCCCAATAGGCCTCCAGCGCGTCGAAGGCGGGACCGGCCATGTTGGGGGTCAGTTCCACCGTGGCATTGGCCTCTCCTGCGGCCATCGCCTGGAAGATGTCGGGCACCGCGTCGATCGACACCACCAGGATGTCCTCGCCCGGGGCCAGACCGGCCTCCTTGATGGCCTGGATCGCGCCGACCGCCATGTCGTCGTTATGGGCATAGAGCGCGCAGATGTCGGCGCCGCCGTTCTCGGCCTGCAGGAAGCTTTCCATCACCTCCTTGCCCTGCGCGCGGGTGAAATCGCCCGTCTGGCTGCGCACGATCTCCAGGTTCTCGTGATCTGCGATGGCGGCCTCGAAGCCCGCCTTGCGGTCGATGGCGGGGCTGGAGCCGGTGGTGCCCTGCAACTCGACGATGCGGCAGTCCTCGCCCGCCACCTGATCGACCAGCCACTGGCCCGCGACCTCGCCCTCGTGGACCAGATCGGACCCGACGGCGGTCAGGTACAGATCCTCCGAGCTGTCGACCCGGCGGTCCAGCAGCACGACGGGGATCTCGGCCTCCTGCGCCTCCTGCAGGACCGAATCCCAGCCCGTGGCCACGACGGGGGCCAGCAGGATGGCGTCGACCCCTTGCGCCACGAAGGACCGGATCGCGGCGATCTGGTTTTCCTGGCGCTGCTGGGCGTCCGAGAACTGCAGCTGATAGCCGCGTTCCTCGGCCTGCTGCCGGGTCAGCGTGGTCTCTGCCGCCCGCCAGCCCGATTCCGAGCCGATCTGCGAAAAGCCCACGGTCTGGGCCGCGGCCGCGGTTCCGCACAGCGCCAGCGCCGCGACGGTCGTCATCAAGGTCTTGGTCATGGTATCCTCCCTAGAAGTCTGATGTGGACGCGATGCCTTGCGGTCAGTCGCGCAGATCCTCCGGCAGCAGGGCGTCGGGGATGTTCTGGAACGAGACCGGCCGCAGGAAGCGGCGGATCGCCAGGGTGCCCACGCTGGTCGCGCCGAAATTCGTCGAAGCCGGATAGGGGCCGCCATGCACCATCGCATCGGCGACCTCGACCCCGGTGGGCCAGCCGTTGGCCAGGATGCGCCCCGCCTTGCGTTCCAGCACCGGCATCAGCCGGGTGGCCAGCGCGGTGTCGCCCTCGTCCATCTGCAGGGTGATGGTCAGCTGCCCCTCCAGCGCGCGGGCCAGATCCAGCATCTGCTCGTCGCTGTCGGTGGCGACGATGAGGCCGGCGGGGCCGAAGACCTCGTGGCCAAGCGCGGCATCGGACAGGAACTGCGCCGCCGTGGTGCGGAAGACCGCGGGCCGGGCCTGGCGCCCGCTGTTGTCGCCGATGGCGACCGGCGTCGCGCCGTCGCCCAAGCGGGCCACGCCAGAGCGATAGGCCTCGGCGATGCCGTCGGCCAGCATGACCTGCGCGGGCGCCTCGGCCAAGGCCGCCGTCGTGGCGGTGGCAAAGGCGTCGGCATGGGCTGTGGGCAGGATCACCAGCCCGGGATTGGTGCAGAACTGCCCCGCCCCCATGGCCAGGCTGCCCGCCCAGCCCTTGGCGATGGCCTCGGCCCGGGCGGCCAGTGCCTCGGGCAGAAGGAAGCAGGGGTTGATGCTGCCCAGCTCGCCGAAGAAGGGGATCGGCTCGGGCCGTCCCGCGCACAGATCATAGAGCGCCCGGCCCCCGCGCAGGGATCCGGTGAAGCCCACCGCCTTGATCAGCGGATGGGTGACCAGCGCCTGGCCCACCTCGTGCGTGTCGCCGTGGATGAAGCTGAAGACGCCCGAAGGCATGCCGGTCTGGCGGATCGCGGCGTCGACGGCCTCGGCCACGATCTGGCCGGTGCCGGGATGGGCCGTGTGGCCCTTGACCACGACCGGGCAGCCCGCCGCCAGCGCCGAGGCCGTGTCGCCCCCGGCGGTCGAGAAGGCCAGCGGAAAGTTCGAGGCGCCGAAGACCGCGACCGGGCCGATGGGCCGCTGGATCATGCGCAGGTCGGGGCGCGGCAGGGGCGCGCGGTCGGGCAGCGCCGCGTCATGGCGGCGGTCCAGATAGTCGCCCGCCCGGATATGCTCGGCGAACAGGCGCAGCTGGCCGGTGGTGCGGCCCCGCTCGCCCTGAAGCCGCGCCTCGGGTAGGCCTGTTTCCTGCGTACCGATGGCGGTGATGGCCTCGGCCCGCGCCTCGATCTGGTCGGCGATGGCCTCCAGGAAGGCCGCGCGGTCGTTGCGGCTGGTGGCGGCATAGGCCGCGAAGGCGCCTTCGGCGGCTTTGCAGGCGCGGTCGACCAGGTCTGCCGTCCCCGAGGCGAAGTCGCGCCCCTCGCCCGTCGCCGGAGAGGACCGGAACAGCCCCGCGCCATCCAGCCAGTCGCCCGCGATCAGATGCTTGCCGTGGGTGTCTTGGGTCATGTCTTGTCCTTCAGAAGTCGAAGGGGTCAACGGTCGTCCGCTGCCCCAAGGTGAATGCGTCGGCAACCAGCACCATCGGTGCCAAGTCCAGATCCGACGCGCCGTCGCGCACCAGCCCGGCCATGCGGGCGTACAGCGCAGGGTATTCCCCCATGATGCTATCCTGCCCGTCCACGCGGGTGCCGTCGACCTCCAGCAGGTTGCCGCCCATGCGCAGGGCCAGATGGCCCGCATCGGTCCGCAGCTCGATGTCCCAGGTCTGCGGACCCTCCTGCCGGAAGTCGAGATCGGCGGTGATGTCCTGCGACAGGTTCAGCCGCGCCGCGATGGGGGCCTGCCGGTTGGTGGGCACGTCCAGCTCGGCCGTCCGCAGATGGACGGGGGCGGGCAGGATCTCGGTCAGGATGGACAGGGCGTTGATGCCGGGATCGAAGACGCCCATGCCGCCCGCCGCCAGGATCCAGTCCTGCCCCGGATGCCACTTGCGGATGTCCTCGCGCCAGATGATCCGGCCCTCATGGATGGTCTTGCCGGCCAGCCAGGCCTTGGCGGCGGCGACGCCGTGCGCCATGCGGCTGTGCCAGCTGGCAAAGATCGTCACCCCCTGCGCCCGGGCCAGATCGGCCAGCACATGCACCTCGGACAGGGTCGCGCCGGGGGGCTTTTCCAGCATCAGGTGACGGCCCGCGCGCAGCACCTGCACGGCGGCGTCGAAGCGGGGCACGGGGGGCAGGCACAGGCTGACGGTGCCGACATCGGGATGCGCCTTCAGCATCGCGGCGATGTCGGTGAAGGCGTCCACCCCCGGCACCGACCCGTTGCGCGACACAGTGGCGGCCAGATCCCAATCGGGGCTGTCCGCCAGCGCGGGCACGTGCTGATCCAGCGCGATCTTGCCGATGCCGACCAGGGCGATCCTCATCAGTGGCTGTCCTTTCCGACCGCATTGCCCCGGCAGCCGCGCAGGAAGTCCATGTCGGCGCCGGTATCGGCGCCCATCACATGTTGCTGGTGCAGGAAGGCATAGCCGCTGGTGGGCTGGTCGGGCAGTGGCCGCCACGCGGCCAGCCGGGCGGCCAGTTCGCTGTCCGGGATGTCCAGATGCAGGCGCCGGTTCGGCACGTCCATCTCGATCATGTCGCCGTTCCGCACGACCGCCAGAGGGCCGCCGGCCGCCGCCTCGGGCGAGGTGTGCAGGACGACCGTGCCATAGGCCGTCCCCGACATGCGCGCGTCCGAGATGCGCACCATGTCGGTGATCCCGCGCCGCAGCACCTTGGGGGGCAGGCCCATGTTGCCGACCTCTGCCATGCCGGGATAGCCCTTGGGGCCGCAGTTCTTCAGGACCATCACGCAGGTCTCGTCGATGTCCAGCGCCTCGTCGTTGATCTTGGCCTTGTAGTCGTCGATGTCCTCGAAGACGACCGCCCGGCCGCGATGGACCAGCAGATGCGGGCTGGCGGCCGAGGGTTTCAGCACTGCCCCACTGGGCGCCAGGTTGCCGCGCAGCACCGCGATGCCACCCTGCGCGGTCAGCGGATCATGGGCGGGACGGATCACGTCCTCGTTCCAGTTCACCACGTCGCGCACCTCGTCCCAGATGGTCTGGCCGCTGACGGTCAGGGCGTCGCGGTGCAGCTGCCCCGCCTCGGCCAGCCGCTTGATGACCACGGGCAGGCCGCCGGCATAGAAGAACTCCTCCATCAGGTACTTCCCCGAGGGCATCAGGTTCACGATGGTCGCCACGTCGCGCCCGCAGCGGTCCCAATCGTCCAGCGTGATGTCCACGCCCACGCGCCCGGCCATGGCCAGCAGATGCACGACCGCATTGGTGGACCCGCCGATGGCGCCATTGACGCGGATGGCGTTCTCGAAGGCGTCGCGGGTCATGATGTCCGAGGGCTTCAGGTCGTCCTTGACCATCTGCACGATCCGCCGCCCCGACATCTGCGCCATGACCCGCCTGCGACTGTCCACCGCCGGGATCGCGGCATTGCCCGACAGCGCCATGCCAAGCGCCTCGGCCATCGAGGCCATGGTGCTGGCCGTGCCCATCGTGTTGCAGGTGCCCGACGACCGCGACATCGACGCCTCGGCCTCGAGGAAATCGTCCTGGCTCATCTCGCCGGCCTTCACGGCCTCGCTGAATTTCCACAGATGCGTGCCCGACCCCACCCGCTCGCCCCGGAAATGGCCGTTCAGCATCGGCCCGCCGGTGACGACGATGGACGGGATGTCGCAGCTGGCCGCCGCCATGATCAGGCTGGGCGTGGTCTTGTCGCAACCGACCAGCAGCACGGCGCCGTCCATCGGCTGGCCGCGGATCGTCTCCTCGATCGCAAGCGCCGCCAGATTGCGGAACATCATGGCCGAGGGGCGGAAGGTGTTTTCCGATGCCGAAAAGACCGGCACCTCGACCGGAAAGCCCCCGGCCTCCCACACGCCGGCCTTCACCTTTTCGGCCAGCTCGCGCAGATGGCCGTTGCAGGGCGTCAGGTCCGACCAGGTGTTCAGAATGCCGATGATCGGGCGCCCGTCGAACAGGTCGTGCGGATAGCCCTGATTCTTCATCCAGCCGCGGTGATAGATGACGTCGCGGGACGTGCCGCCATACCATTCCTGCGAGCGCAGGCGGCGGGGCCAGGGGCGGGGGTGAATGTCATGACCGGGACCTTCAGAGGGCGGCGACGGCGACCAAGGCCGCCGCGTCGTCGGATTGCGTCAGGGGGTTGCCAAGCGGCAGGCCGAAGTCGGGGCAGTCGATCTGGAAGACATCGCCCGACTGCGTCCGGATACCGTCGGCAAAGGACAGCGTGGCGGTGCCGAAGAAATGCACATGCACGTCGCCGGGCTGGCGGAAGATGTCATATTTGAAATGGTGGTGTTCCAGATTGGCCAGGCTGTGGGACATGTTGGCCTCGCCCGACAGGAAGGGTTTTTCCCAGATCACCGCGCCATCGCGGATCACGCGGCTGGTGCCCTCGACATGGGCAGGCAGATCGCCCACGCGCAGCTCGGGGCCGAAGCTGGCGGGGCGCAGCTTGGAATGGGCCAGCCACAGATAGTTGCCGCGCTCGGTCACATGATCGGAAAATTCGTTGGCCAGCGCGAAGCCAACCCGCAGCGGCGTGCCGTCCGGCGCGATGACATAGAGGCCCGCGACCTCGGGCTCCTCGCCCGCATCCATCGCGAAGCTGGGCGAGGTCAGGGCGGCACCCGGCGCTACCGCCGCATGGCCGTTGCCCTTGTAGAACCATTCGGGCTGCGCGCCGACCGCGCCGGTGGCGGGCTTGCCGCCCTCGACCCCCATGCGGAACATCTTCATGCTGTCGGTCATGCTTTGCGGGTCGGGGTTCTTGTGCATCGCGTCGCGGGTGGCGGCGCTGCCCAGATGGGTCAGCCCGGTGCCGGTCAGGTGCAGATGGGCCGGATCCTCGTGATCCAGCGGGACCAGCACCCGCCCCTCGGCCAGGGCGGCGTCCAGGTCGACGGCCTCGCCGGTGCCGCGCGCGGCGACCTCGGCCGCCAGATCATGGCCCGCGGCCCATGCGGCCAGCGCCAGCTCGCGGGTCGAGGTCGTGCCGGGAACCAGATGGGCGCCGGTGTCGCGGCGGAGGGCGACGGCGCGGGTGCCGTCGGTCAGCATCAGTTGGGACAGCCACATAGGATCAGGCCTCTCGGTTCTTGTTGTAGACGTCGAAGAAGACGGCGGCCAGCAGCACCATCCCCTTGATGACCTGCTGGTAATCGATGCCGATCCCCATGATCGACATGCCGTTGTTCATCACGCCCATGATGAAGGCGCCGGTGACGGCCCCCACGATCCGCCCCACGCCGCCCGACATGGACGCGCCCCCGATGAAGACAGCGGCGATCACGTCCAGCTCGACCGCAAAGCCCGCGCGGGGGGTGGCGGTGTTCAGGCGCGCGGCGAAGATCAGCCCGGCCAGCGCGGCCAGCAGGCCCATGTTCACGAAGGTAAGGAAGGTCAGCCGTTCCGTGCGGATGCCCGACAGCTTCGCGGCCTTGGCATTGCCGCCCACCGCATAGATGCGCCGCCCGATGGTCGTGCGCTCGGTCAAAAAGACATAGATGACGGTCAGCACCACCATCGACAGCAGCACGTTGGGCAGGCCCCGGAACCAGGCCAGCTTCCAGGTGACGAACAGGATCGCCGCCGCCACGATGCCGGTGCGGATCAGGAACAGCGCGAAGGGCTCGTCGTCGATGCCGTAGCGCGCGCTGCGGGCCCGGCTGCGCAGCCCGGTCCACAGGATCAGCGCCACGGCCAGCACGCCCGAGGCCAAAGCCAGCCCGTTCGGGCGCCCGATGCCCATCAGGTCGGGGATGAAGCCCGTCGACAGCAGCTGGAAGTTCGCCGGGAACGGCCCGACCGACTGGCCCGCCAGCAGCCACAGCGACAGCCCGCGAAAGATCAGCATCCCCGCCAGTGTGACGATGAAGGACGGGATCTTCCAATAGGCCACAAAATAGCCCTGCACCGCCCCGATCGCCATGCCCGCGAACAGGCAGATGGCGCCTGCCAGCCAGACGGGCATGCCCCAGGTCACGATCATCACCGCCGCCAGCGCCCCGATGAAGCCCATGACTGAGCCCACCGACAGATCGATATGCCCCGCCACGATCACCAGCAGCATGCCAAGCGCCATGATGATGATGTAGCTGTTCTGCAGGAACAGGTTGGTGATGTTCACGGGGCGCAGCAGCACGCCGCCGGTCACGATCTGGAAAAACGCCATGATCGCGATCAGCGCGAACAGCAGCCCGTATTCGCGCATGTGCCGCTTGATGTATGTGCCGATGCCGATGCCCGGCGCCGCCTCTGTGCGTTCCATCGCCATTCCTTCCTGATCCCTGGCCTATTCCCTGACGATCAACGACATGATCGCTTCCTGGCTGGCCTCGGCCGCCGTCAATTCGCCGACGAAGCGGCCCTCGTTCATCACATAGATCCGGTCGCACATGCCCAAGAGCTCGGGCATCTCGGACGAGATCATGACGACCGCCTTGCCCTGGGCGCTCAGGTCGTTGATGATGCTGTAGATCTCGTATTTCGCGCCCACGTCGATGCCGCGCGTGGGCTCGTCCAGGATCAGCACCTCGGGGTCGGTGAACAGCCACTTGGACAGCACGACCTTCTGCTGGTTGCCGCCCGACAGGTTCACGACCTTCTGGAAGACCGACGGCGTGCGGATGCGCATGGCGCGGCGATAGCCCTCGGCCACCTCGGTCTCGCGCCCCTCGTCGACGACGCCGCGGGTGGCGACCTTGTCCAGGTTGGCCAGCACGGTGTTCCGGCGGATCGTCTCGTCCAGGATCAGGCCCAGCGACTTGCGGTCCTCGGTGACGTAAGCCAGCCCGGCGGCGATGGCGCGGTCCACGGTGGACACGTCGACCGGCTGCCCATGCATCAGCGCGGTGCCCGAGATGTTGCGGCCATAGCTCTTGCCGAAGACGCTCATCGCCAGCTCGGTCCGGCCCGAGCCCATCAGGCCCGCGATGCCCACGACCTCGCCTGCGCGCACAGTCATCGACAGGTCGCGGATCATCTGGCGGTCGCGGCTGTCGCGGTGCCAGACGTTCCAGTTCTGCAGCTCGAAGACCACCTCGCCCGCCCGGCGCTCGCGCTCGGGATAGCGATGCGCCATGTCCCGGCCCACCATGTCGCGCACGATGCGGTCCTCGGTCAGATCGCCCGCCCGGGCGTCGATGGTGCTGATGGCGGCGCCGTCGCGGATCACCGTGACGCTGTCGGCCACGCGGCGCACCTCGTTCAGCTTGTGGCTGATGATGATGCTGGTCACCCCTTGGGATTTCAGCTCCAGCAGCAGGTCCAGCAGCGCCTGGCTGTCGCCTTCGGACAGCGCGGCGGTGGGTTCGTCCAGGATCAGCAGGCGCACGTTCTTGGACAGGGCCTTGGCGATCTCGACCAGCTGCTGCTGGCCCACGCCCAGGGATTCCACGCGGGTGCCGGGCGTCTGGCGCAGGCCGACCTTGGCCAGAAGCGCCTCGGTCTGGCGGAAGGTCTCGGGCCAGTCGATGACGCCGCGGCTGGCGCGCTCGTTGCCCAGGAAGATGTTCTCGGCGATGGTCAGCAGGGGCACCAGCGCCAGTTCCTGGTGGATGATGATGATGCCGCGATCCTCGCTGTCGCGGATGGTGCTGAACTCGGCGGGCTGGCCGTCATAGACGATCTGCCCGTCAAAGGTTCCGGTCGGATAGACGCCCGACAGGACCTTCATCAGCGTCGACTTGCCGGCACCGTTCTCGCCGCAGATGGCGTGGATCTCTCCCTCGGCCACGGACAGGCTGACATCGTCCAGCGCCTTGACACCCGGAAAGCTTTTGCTGATGCGGCGCATTTCAAGCAATGCGGTCATGGCCCGTCCCCCTTGCCAGAGCCGCCCCCGATAGAGGGGCGGCGCCCGGATGTCACTGGATCTGCTCGGCGGTGTAGTAGCCGCTGTCGATCAGGACCTCTTGCAGGTTCGTGCCGTCGACCGGCACCGGCTCCAGCAGGAACGAGGGGACCACCTTGACGCCGTTGTCATAGGTCTCAGTGTCGTTGATCTCGGGCTCGCCGCCCTTCAGCATCGCATCGACCATGCCCACGGTGACGCGGGCCAGTTCGCGCGTGTCCTTGAAGACGGTCGCATACTGCTCGCCCGCCTGGATCGACTTGACCGACTGCACCTCGGCATCCTGGCCCGTCACGATCGGCATAGGCAAGTCGCCCGAGCCGTAGCCCACGCCCTTCAGGGACGAGATGATCCCGATCGAGATCCCGTCATAGGGCGACAGCACGCCATGGACCTGCGCGTCGGTGTAGTTGGCCGACAGCAGGTTATCCATCCGCGCCTGCGCGGCCGACCCGTCCCACCGCAGCGTGCCCACGGTGTCCATGCCTTCCTGGCCCGACACGATGACCATGCGGCCCTCGTCGATTAGCGGCTGCAGGATCGACAGCGCGCCGTCATAGAAGAAATAGGCGTTGTTGTCGTCGGGGCTGCCGCCAAACAGCTCGACATTCCACGGCTCGACATCGGCGAACCGCTCCTCGAGGCCGCGCACCAGCGAGCTGGCCTGCTCGACGCCGACGGTGAAGTTGTCGAAGGTGGCATAATAATCCACGTCCGGCGTGTCGCGGATCAGCCGGTCATAGGCGATCACCCTGATGTCGGAGGCCGCGGCATTGGCCAGCGCGTTGGACAGCGTGGTGCCGTCGATGGCGGCGATCACCAGCACGTCGACGCCCTTGGTGATCATGTTCTCGACCTGGGCCAGCTGGTTGGGGATGTCGTCCTCGGCATATTGCAGGTCGGTCTCGTAGCCGGCTTCCTGGAACTGCTGGACCATGTTGTTGCCGTCGTCGATCCACCGGGCCGACGATTGCGTGGGCATCGAGATGCCCACCGTCTGCGCCATGGCGCCGGTGGCCAGCCAGGATACGCCGATCGCCAGTGCGACGGCCGTGGTCTTGATGATCATGTGTCCTCCCCCGTGGCGGATCTGCGCCGCCGCAATCTCTCGGATGCCGTCTCCCGTCGGCACGCGATGACCATAGCAATGTCGGGACATGATGGTAAAATGACTTAACCTGAAATCTGCATGACGGAATTGGTATGTCGAACGCCCCCGCCCGCCTGATGCTGAAGCCCGCGCAGCTGCGCCTGATCCTGGAGATCGCCGAGGCCGGCCAGTTGCAGCAGGCGGCGGCCAGCTGCGGGCTCAGCCAGCCCGCCGCCTCGCGCCTGCTGGCCGAAACCGAGCGCCAGCTGGGCGCCGCGCTGTTCGAGCGCCATCCCAAGGGCATGGCCCCGACCGAGATCGGCGCCTCGGTCCTGCGCCGCGCGGGCGTGATCCTGGATGAGATGCAGGGGCTGGCGGGCGATGTGCGCGCGCTGGCGGGGGGGCTGGCTGGATCGGTGCGGGTGGGCGCGGTCACGGGCCCTGCGGTCGACTACCTCGTCGCCGCCATCCGCCAGATCAAGGCCGAGGCGCCCGAGGCCGAGGTGACGGTCGACGTCATGCCCTCGCGCGAGCTGCTGGGCCATCTGGTCGCGGGCGACATGGATTTCGTGCTGGCCCGCATCCTGCCCGAATTCGACAGCCGCGAGCTGCTGATCCAGCCGATGCGCGACGAGAAGGTCAGCTTCTGCGTACGCTTGGGCCATCCGCTGGACCATGGCCGCCCCGTGGGGCTGGCGCAGCTGCTGGACCAGCCCTGGATCATGCAGAGCCGCGGCGCGCCGATCCGCGAGGCGACGCTGGACGCCTTCGCCAGCGCCGGCCTGTCCGAGCCGCGCAATGTCGTCAACAGCCCGTCGCTGCTGTTCACCGTGTCCTATCTGGCGCAGAGCGACGCGATCGCGCCCCTGTCGGACGAGGTCGTGGCCCTGCTGACCGACCCGCCGGTCAGCGCCCGCTTCGCGCGCCTGCCGCTGCAGGGGCAGATCAGCGTGCCGCCCTATTACCTGCTCAGCCTGCGCCGCCGCCCGCCCTCGCCCCTGGCGGAACGGCTGCGGGCCTGCGTGATCGAGAAGTCGCGCCAGCGCCCCGGCCCGACGGACCCGCGCCCGGGCGCCGCCCCCTAGCGCGCGGCGGCGATGGCCAGCCCGTCGGTGACGGCGGTGAAGACCTCGGTCACCGAATGGCGGGCGTCGGGAAACTCGGCGCGCAGGCTGTCGCCCACCACCGCCATCAGGCTGGAGCCGCCGACATAGATCACCCGGTCCACCTGCCCCGTCTGCAGCCCGGCGCGGTGCAGCGTCTCGCGCGCGGCCTCGCGCAGCTGCTGGCCGGGGGCGGACAGGATCTGCGCCAGCACGTCGGGCGGCAGGGGCGCCGACAGGCCGGGCTGGATCTGGTCCAGCGCGATGGCCGCCGAGGCCAGCCCGTCATTCGCGGCGATCTTGCCCGCCTCGACCGCGAAGGCGGTGTCATGGCCCAGCTCGTCCTCCAGCACCCGGGCCAGGCGGGCGATGCGGGCGGGCTCGTCGGCCAGCCGCGCCATCTCGGCCACCAGGCGGCGGTTCTGGGGGGTATAGACGAAGGCGATGCGTTCCCAGGTGGCCAGTTCATTATAGATCGCGTTGGGCACCGGCCCGTGGCCGGGCCCCATCGCGCGGCGCAGGGTCGATCCCTTGCCCAGAAGCGGCATCACCCGGTCCAGGTTGATCGCGCGGTCGAAATCGGTGCCGCCGATGCGGATGCCGTGGCTGGCCAGGATGCTCACCCCGTCCGCCCCGGCCCGGAACAGCGAGAAATCCGAGGTGCCGCCGCCCACGTCGACGATCAGCCCCACGGCGCCCGGCTCGGCGGTCACGCCGCTGGCGATGGCCGCGGCCTCGGGCTCGGGCAGGAACGCGACCTCGTCAAAGCCCGCCGCCAGATAGCAGCGGCGCAGGTCCTCCAGCGCCTGATCCTCGCGCGGGTCGTCCGCGCCGTGAAAGACCACCGGACGCCCCGACAGGGCGCGGCGGAAGGTCAGGCCCGTCTCGGCCTCGGCCGTGGTCTTGATGCGGTTGAGGAAGCGGGCGATGATGTCGACGAAGGTCACGCGCTCGGACAGGATCTGGCGCGGCTCGTGCATCAGGCCGGTGCCCAGCACGCGCTTGAGCGCCCGCATGAACCGCCCCTCGCGCCCGTCCAGCAGCGCCCGGTTCGCGGCCTCGCCCATCAGCAGGCGCCGCGCGTCGGTGTCGATGAAGAAGGTCGTGGGCATGGTCGTCTGCCCCGGCGCCATCGGGATCAGCCGCGGCCGCCCGTCCACCAGATGCCCCGCCGCCGAGTTCGAGGTGCCGAAGTCGATCCCCAGGCTGCCGGACTGCCCTGCCATGTCGAAAATCCCCACGCGCCCCGGAAAGGCGGCGGTCTAGGGGGCGGCCACGGGGCTGTCAAGCAGCGCCCGGCGGCGGGTCAGGTCAGTGTCGTCAGCGCCACCAGCGCCAGCGCAAAGACCAGCACCGCGATCACGATGTAATGCAGCTGCCCCAGGATCGTGGCCTTGGCCAGCCCACTGGCCTGATACAGAAGATCGGGCCATGTATAGCTGACGAAATCGCCCTGGGTCAGCAGCGCCTGCAACCGGCCTTCGGAATCCACCACCGGCAGGCGGCGGAAGCGCTCGTTCGACATGATCCGCAGCCAGTCGACCACGTTGTCGGTCTCCTTGGCCATGCGGATGTCGCGGGTCATGATCTGCTCTAGGGTCACGGTCCGGGGATCGCCGTTTTGCGCCACCAGCTTGAACATGATGTCCCGCTCGGTCACGATCCCCTCGACCCGGCCCGTCTTGTCTGTGATGACGATGCAGCCATAGTTCTTGACCTTCATCGCGGCGACCGCATCGGCGACCGTGGTCTCGCCCCGCCCGGTCAGGGGGCTGAACTTGCTGGCGAATTCCGGGCGGTCGACGATCCGAGCGCCCTTTCTGGCTGTGCCTGCATCCATGGGCGGTGTCCTTGCGCTGGCAGGCCCCGCTCGGGGGCGATCCGGACAAAGTCTGATGCATCCGCGCGGCCGATCAAGACATTTCTTGTGCCAACACGTCGCAGGCCCCCGCCCCCTCGCGGGGACATCGCCCCTTTCCGTCGCGCGCCCATGCCCTATCCTGCCCTCTTTGAAGGAAACCCGATGCTGCTGGCCCTGCGCGATGTCTCCAAGACCTATCCCGGGGCCGCGGCGCCCGTGCTGCGCGGGGTGTCCTTCGATCTGGACCGCGGGCGGATGCTGGCGCTGATGGGTGAATCCGGGTCGGGCAAAAGCACGCTGCTGCATCTGATCGGCGGTCTGGACACGGCCGACCGGGGCCAAGTGGCGATCAACGGCACCGACCTGACGCCTCTGGACGATGCCGGGCGCGCGGGCCTGCGGCGGGGGACGGTGGGGGTGATCTTCCAGCAGTTCAACCTGGTCCCCTCATTGACCGCAGGGGCCAACATCGCCTTTCAGGCCCGGCTGTCGGGCCGCCACGATCCGGTGGTGGACCGGGCGCTGGCCGACCGGCTTGGCCTGGCCGACCACCTGCACAAATATCCCGAACAGCTGTCGGGCGGCCAGCAGCAGCGTGTGGCCATCGCCCGCACGCTGGCGGCGCGGCCCGATCTGGTCCTAGCCGACGAGCCGACCGGCAACCTGGACGAGGCCAGTGCCGAGACCGTGCTGACCCTGCTGATGGATCTGGTGGCCGAGACCGGCGCGGGCCTGATCCTGGTCACCCATTCCGAGCGGCTGGCGGCCCGCCTGCCCCGGCGGCTGCGCCTGCAGGCGGGGCTGCTGGCATGACCGGCGCGGTCCTCTCGGCGCTGGTCGGGCATTGGCGGCGCAGCCCGCTGCAGCTGATCACGCTGCTGGCCGGGCTGGCGCTGGCCACCGCGCTGTGGTCCGGCGTGCAGGCGATCAATGCCGAGGCGCGCGCCAGCTATGACGCCGCCGCCTCGGCCCTGGACGAGGGCACCCTGCCCCGCATCACCCGCGCCGACGGCGGCCCCATCGCGCAGGACAGCTATGTCGCGCTGCGCCGCGCGGGCTGGCTGGTCTCTCCGGTGATCGAGGGGCGGTTGGGCGAGGTCCGCCTGGTGGGCATCGAGCCGCTGACCGCGCCGCAGGGCTCGGGCCTGCCGGGCGGCGTCGGCGGGGCCGATCTGGGCGCCTTCCTGTCCGGCCCGGGCCAGATCCTGGCGCGGCCCGAGGTGCTGGCCCGCCTGCCGGACACCGGCGCCCGACTTGTGGCGGCCGCCGATGCCGCCCCCGATCTGGCGGTCACCGATATCGGCGTGGCGCAGCGCCTGCTGGGCCGTCCCGGCCAGATCGACCGGCTGATCCTGTCGGGCGACCAGCCCCTCGGCCGCCCCCCGCTGGAGGCGGTCGTGCCCGGCCTGATCCTGACCGCCGCGCAGGAGGGCGCCGACCTGGCCCGGCTGACCGACAGCTTCCACCTGAACCTGACCGCCTTCGGCCTGCTGTCCTTTGCGGTGGGCCTGTTCATCGTGCATGGCGCCATCGGCCTGGCCTTCGAGCAGCGTCGCGCGATGGTGCGCACCCTGCGCGCCCTGGGCGTGCCGCTGCGCCGCCTGATCGCGCTGATGGCGCTGGAGCTTGCCGTGCTGGCGCTGGTCGCGGGGCTGATCGGCGTGGCCCTGGGCTATCTGATGGCCGCCGCCCTGATGCCCGATGTGGCGGCGACCCTGCGCGGGCTTTATGGCGCCGAGGTCTCGGGCCAGCTGGCGCTGCGCCCGTCGTGGTGGCTGTCGGGGCTGGCCATCGCGATGGGCGGCACGGCGGTTGCCGCCGGGGGGGCGCTGTGGTCGCTGGCGCGCACGCCGCTGCTGGGCGCGGTCCATCCCCGGGACGCGGGCATGGCGCGCTGGCGCGGCGGGCAGGCGGCGGCGGCCCTGGGCCTGCTGGCGATCGCGGGGGTGCTGGCGCTGTGGGGTCAGGGGCTGCTGGCGGGCTTTGCGATGCTGGCGGCGCTGCTGATCGGCGGGGCCTTGGCGCTGCCGCCCGTCCTGGCGCTGCTGACGGGGCTGGCGCAGGGGCGCGCGACCTCGGCCTTCGCGCAGTGGTTCTGGGCCGACACGCGGCTGCAGCTGCCGGGCCTGTCGCTGGCGCTGATGGCGCTGATGCTGGCGATGGCGGCCAATCTGGGCGTCTCGACGATGGTGTCCTCGTTCCGGCTGACCTTCACGGGGTTCCTGGACCAGCGCCTGGCCGCGGACCTGTATGTCGGCGCCACCGATGCAGCCCAGGCCGAGGCGATCCTGGCGGTCGCCGCCACCCATGCCGACGCGATCCTGCCCGCGCTGGCGACCGAGGGGCAGGTCGCGGGCCGGCCGGTGCAGATCCAGGGCGCGCGCGATCACGCCACCTATCGCGACAACTGGCAGTTCCTGCGCGCCGCCCCCGATGTCTGGGACGCGCTGGCCCGGGGCGAGGGCGTGCTGGTCAACGAGCAGCTGTTCCGCCGCGCCGGTCTGGACCTGGGGGCGCCCGTCCCGCTTGGTGTCGGGCCCGCCCTGCCGGTGCTGGGCATCTATGGCGACTACGGCAACCCGGTCGGGCAGGTCATCGTGACCGAGCACCGTTTTCGCGCGCTGTTCCCCGAGGTCCAGGCGTTGCGCTTCGGCCTGCGCGTGGCCCCCGACCGGATCGACGCGCTGCGCGACCGGCTGCGGGACCGGGCCGGGCTGCCGGATGCTGCGATGACCGACCAGGCCGCCGTCAAGGCCGCCGCCCTGTCGGTGTTCGAGCGGACCTTCACCGTCACCACCGCGCTGAACGTGCTGACGCTGGCGGTCGCGGGCTTCGCCATCCTGATGAGCCTTCTGACGCTGGCCGCGATGCGCCTGCCGCAGCTGGCCCCGGTCTGGGCGCTCGGGGTGACGCGGCGGCGGCTGGCGGCGCTGGACCTGCTGCGCACCGTGGTGCTGGCGGCGCTGACCGGCGCGCTGGCCCTGCCCCTGGGACTGGCGCTGGCTTGGGCGCTGCTGGCGGTCGTCAATGTCGAGGCCTTCGGCTGGCGGCTGCCCATGCACCTGTTCCCGCTGGACTACCTGCGCTTGGGCGGGCTGGCGCTGCTGGCGGCGGCGCTGGCCGCGGCCTGGCCCGCCTGGCGCCTGTCGCGCATCCCGGTGGCGCAGCTTCTGGGAGTGTTCCGTCATGAACGTTAAGGCGCTGCTTCTGGCCCTGATCCTGCCGCTCGGGGCGCAGGCGCAGGGCTTTGCCGGGTTGGGGACAGAGACGCAGGACTTTGCCGAGCCGGTCCCCGGACATGTCCTGCAGTTCCCCGCCGATCACGGCCCCCATCCCGATTTCCGGATCGAGTGGTGGTATCTGACCGCCACCCTGACCGGCCCGGACGGCACCCCCTATGGGCTGCAATGGACGCTGTTCCGATCGGCGCTGGCGCCGCGCGACGGGGCGGGCTGGGACACGCCGCAGCTGTGGATGGGCCATGCCGCCGTCACCACGCCCGAGGCCCATCACGCGGCCGAACGGCTGGCGCGAGGCGGCATCGGGCAGGCGGGGGTCGAGGCCGATCCCTTCTCGGCTTGGATCGACGATTGGGCGATGGAAGGGCCGGATCTGGACCGGCTGCGCCTGACGGCCTCGGGCACGGACTTCGCCTATGACGTGGATCTGCGCGCGACCGGGCCGCTGGTTCTGCACGGGCAGGACGGATATTCGGTCAAGTCGGCGGCGGGACAGGCCAGCCATTACTATTCGCAGCCCTTCTTCGATCTGGCGGGCACGCTGAGCCTGCCCGAAGGCGACATTCCGGTGACCGGCCAGGCCTGGCTGGACCGCGAATGGTCCAGTCAGCCGCTGGCCCAGGACCAGCAGGGCTGGGACTGGTTCTCGCTGTCCTTCGAGGGCGGCGACAAGATGATGGGCTTCGTGCTGCGGGGCGATGCGGACTATACCTCGGCCACCTGGATCACGGCGGACGGGCAGGCCACCGCCTTTCCCGACGGGGCCTTCGCCGCCCGCCCGCTGGACCTGACCCCCGTTGCCGGGCGGCAGGTGCCGACCACCTGGCAGGTCACCCTGCCCGATCGCGGCGTGGATGTGACCGTCACCGCGCTGAACCCCGATGCCTGGATGTCGACCTCCGTCCCCTACTGGGAGGGGCCGGTCACCATCACCGGCAGCCATTCCGGCACCGGCTATCTGGAGATGACGGGCTATGACGACTGACCCCCACCCCTGGGCCGCCAACCTGGCCGAACTGCACGACCAAGCCTGGCTGCGGCTGGTGCGGGGCGTGGCCGACCGCCGCGCCCCCGCCCGGCATCCGACGCTGGCCACCGTCTCGCCCCACGGCTGGCCCGAGTCGCGCACCGTCGTGCTGCGCGCGGCCGATCCCGCCGCCGGGGTGGTGGAGGTGCATACAGACGCGCTGTCGGACAAGATGGCGGGCCTGGACATGGTGCCCCGCGCGGCGCTGCATGTCTGGGACGCCTCGGCGCATCTGCAGATCCGGCTGCAGGTGCAGGTCGCCATCCTGACGGGGGCCGAGGCCGAGGCGACTTGGAACGCCCTGCCCCAGCAGACCCGGCACAGCTATGGCACCCGCCCCGCCCCCGGCCAGCCGATCCCCGAGGCGCTGGCCTATGCCAAGCCCGCCGACCCGTCGCGCTTCGCGATCCTGCGCTGCGAGGTGCAGCGGATGGACCTGCTGCATCTGGGTCCCGATCACCGCCGGGCGCGGTTCGACCGCGAGGACGGATGGGCAGGGTGCTGGCTGGCGCCGTGACCCTGCGGGGCAGCGCCTACCAGTGCCGCGTGCCCGGCGCGCCCTTGATGCGCCCGTCCAGGTTGGGCGTGACCCACCCGCCGTAGAAATCGCCGGGCTGCGGCTGGACGCGCAGATCGCCGACCCAGGCCTCGTCCACCAGCCCGGCATAGAAGGCCAGATGGCCCGCCAGATCGGCAAAGCGCGCGGTGGGCCGGTCATAGGCCCAGGCCGCGCGGGGCGCCGTCACCCCGTCGGCGATCACGTCGTAATAGCGCGCGACCCCCTTCCATTCGCAGAAGCTGCTACCCGCCGCCGGGCGCAGGACGGCCTGCACATCCTCGGGCGGCAGGTAATAGCTGGGCGCGTGATGGGTTTCCAGCACGCGCAGGGCGCGCACCGTCTCGGCCACGACCGCGCCGCCGAGGCGGATCAGGATGCGCTGCGGCACCGGCTCCAGCGCCGGAAGGCGGGGATAGGACTGGACGTTCTCGCGCGGCAGCGGGGTCATGCGGCGCCCCCCGTGGCCAGCCGGACGATCACGACGCCCGCCACCCCGATATGCGCCAAGGTGATGACGACCGACAGCCCGTGCAGCGCCTTGAACCGGCCCTTGGCGCCGGTATCGGTGGCCTGGTTGATGGCGGGCATCAGGATCTGGCGCGTGGGCAGCACGGTCGCCGCGATCAGCGCCATCAGCCCCGCCGCAACCGGATCGACCGCGATCAGCAGCAGCACCCCCACCGCCGAGGCCGCCAGCACGAACAGGTAGAAGACCGGAAAGGCCCGCCGGATCGTCCGGCCCGCCAAGTCCGGGGGCAGCGCGGAAAACAGGAAGGCCGCGAAGCCCCCGGCAAACAGGACCATGCCCCCGAAGAGAAGCGCGGTGGTCAGAAGCGCGGCGGTCAGCATGTCGGATCTCCGATGCGGGAACGGACGGGGCCTTGGATCATGTCAGTCGCGGCGCGCGGGCGGCCGCCTGCGCTGCCGGTGCAGATGCCAGCGATAGATCAGCGGTGCCAGGACATGGTCATAGGCCGCCGATGCAGCCTGCCGGACCCCGGGCAGGCCCACGATCCGCGCCAGCCTGCGGTATCTGGGCATCTGCGCCCAGAGCACCAGGAACGCCGGAATGCCCGAGCTCAGTTGCCCGTCATGGAGCACGTAGAGCCGCCGCGCCGCCGTGTCGGCATCCAGCCCCCAGGCCTGCCGGGCGTCCGAGTTCAGGTCGTCGAAGCGGATCGGCAGCCCGTTCCGGTCGGCATAGCGGGCGTAATGCCGGATCTCGAAATCGCAGACGGGACAGGTGGCGTTGTAGAGGACCGAGGTGCGGGCGTCGTGTTCCATGCCTCAGAGAGTCGGGTTTTGTCGCGCGATCACCAGTAGGCGCCATGTCGCAGGGGATGGCGGGTGCGGGCGCGAATGCCGCAGGCCCCCCTCGGTCCTGCCGAAGGGGGCCTGCGGTCGAGCGTGCCGGGGAAAGGCGGGGGCAGGCGCCGGGTGCCCGCCCCCGACCGTCAGCGCATCGCGCCGACCGACCAGAACAGCGTCTCGCCCGAGCTGTCGTCGACGCCGTCATTGTCGGTGACGACCCAGCCCTGGCCCTCCGCGTCGATGGCAAAGCCCTCGACCTTGTCGACGACATAGCCGCCGGTGGCCTGCAGGTCGGGGATCAGGTCGCGGACCTCTTCCTTGGTGACCACGGGCAGGGTCTCGCCCAGGGCCACCGGGGCCAGGTCGGCCAGCGGCACGCGGAACAGCTTCTTCACCACGGCGGCGGCCCCGATCAGGTTGTCGCGCTCGATGACATAGGCCCAGTCCCCGTCGATGGTGATCTCGGACAGGCCCATCCAGCCCTCGCCCTTGGCTTCCAGCGGATAGGCGACCGCGCCCCATTCCTCGGCCTCGAGGTCATAGGAGACCAGCTTGACCTGCCCCTCGGGATCGTCGCCCCATTCGCGCTGAACGGCCATCCACAGCCGGTCGCCCTGCAGGGCGATGCCTTCGAAGCCGAAGCGGGTCTCGTGCGCCGGCAGTTCGGCGGGCAGGGCGATCTCGGTCTGGATCTCGCCGTCGGCATCGACATGATACAGCGCATGCGGGATCAGCCGGTCGCTGCGCCCTTCCGAGGCCAGCCAGAAGCCGCCCTCGCCATCGGGGGTGATCCCCTCCAGATCCAGCTTCTGCGCGGGATCGCCGTTGCGGGTGATCACGGTCTTGGCGGTGATGCGGGCCGGGGTCTGGGTGGCGTCGATCGCATAGATCGCGGGCTGCGCGCCATAGACGCTGTCCGAGATGGCGAACAGCTGGCCCGGCGCCTCGCCGGCGGCCAGACCCGACAGCGCGCCCCATCCGATCAGCTCTTCCGCGCCGGCCGAGGTCAGCATCGGATAGGTTGCCGGCCCCTCGCCCGCCTGGAACAGCATGACATGGGCGCGCGCGCCGCCATCCTCGCCCAGATCGGCCTCGTTGGCGGTGATCAGCAGGTTGCGCTCGGGCAGCGCCACGATGCCTTCGGGGCTGATCCCCGAGGGCAGCAGCTGCGACAGGCGCGGCGCGGCGGGGTCGGTCACGTCATAGACGCCGATGATCGATCCCCGCTCGGACACGACGAAGACATAGGGCGTGCCGTCGAAGGTCGCGACCTCGATGGATTCCGGCTCGACCCCCTTGGCGTCGGACCGGCGGTCGGGATAATGGCCCGCCTCGATCACCGCATGCTCGAAGCTGTTGCCCGAATCGTAGACGACCGTCCCGTCGCGGTGAAAGATCGTCCAGCCGCGCGAGCCGCCCTCGTAATCGCCCTCGTTCGCAGTGACGACGTGATCGGCATCAAGCCATTTCACGGCGTCGGGTTCGCGCGTCAGGTCGGCCAGCGTGTCGGTGAAGCTCAGCGCGCCATCGTCCAGGGCATCGACATCCTCGAGGCTGACCGTGCCCGCGCTGAAATGCGAGGCGACCGTGCCATCCGCGCCGATCACGACGATATGGTTGTTCTCCTGCAGGGTGACGACGATCTCGCCCGCCTCGTTGATGTCGACATATTCCGGCTCGGGATCCTCGGCCCCGATCTCGGCCATCCCGGTCATCTCGATGCGGCTCTGGCCGTCGCAATCCAGCTCGCCCTCGGTGACGGGCAGCTTGACGACATAGCCCGCGGGCATCTGCGGCAGGGCGCCGTCGTTCAGGTCCTCGTCGCGCTGGTTCTCGATCGCGACGGCCAGAAAGCTGCCGTCGAGCGCCTTGGCGACCGCGTCGGGCTGTCCGCCCAGATCGCAGGAGGACAGGACCTCGTGGCTCTCTAGATCCAGCACGCGCAGCTGGCCCGAGGGATCGGTGAAGGATTCCGAGGTGTCGACGCCCACGAAGACGCGCTGGCCGATGATCACCGCGGTGGTCGGCTCGCCGTCCATGGCGACATTGCCCAGGGGCCGGGGCGCGGTGGGATCGGTGATGTCCACGAAGCCCAGCACGCCCAGGGGGCTGTCGGAATAGACGACCGTGTTGCCGTCCTCCGAGGCCGAAATGATCTCGGCCGAGGTCGGGCGGGCGCGGTCCTCGCCCTCGGCCATGTTGTCCGGCGTCGCAAACGAGGCGATGCGGGTGAACACGGTCTCGGACAGGGCGGGCATGGCCGTCGCAAGCGCGATGGCCGAGGTCAGAAGAGCAAGCTTCGGCATAGTGGTGTCCCCTGTTGTCGGTCGGTGGCCATGTCTGACCGCGAAGCATGTCAGTCTTGCGACAGGAGGACGACGTTTTCGGGACAGGCGGGGGGGGACAGGCGCGGCGGGCCGTCCGACAGCGGAGGAACGGCACCCGGATCGCTCCGGGTGCCGCGGCAGAGTTATTCGGCGCAGGCCTGGATCGCGGCCAGGTCGGGGCCGTTGGGCGTGCGGCCCAGGTTAAAGGGGGCCGAGGCGTCGCGCCAGGTGGCGTAATCCGCCAGATAGCTCAGCTGGCTGGCATAGACCTTGGCCGAGAGCGGGTTCTCGCAGGCGACCTCGGTGATGGTCTCGTTGGCCAGCTGCTGCACGCGCTCCAGCGCGGCGTCGTCCAGGCGGGTGATCTCGGTCCCGGCCTCCTGGAACTGGGAATAGGCCTCGGTCGCGCGTCGCTCGGTGAAGGACAGCGACCACAGCATGGTCGCGTCGGCGGCGATCTGCAGGCGGTCCTGGGTCTCCTCGTCCAGCGCGTCCCAGGCCCCCTTGTTGATCATCACCCCGAAGACGGACGAGGACTGGTGCCAGCCCGGCGTCGACCAATAGCTGGTGACCTGCTGGAAGCCGCCCGAGAAATCGACGTTGGGGGTCGAGAATTCGGCCCCGTCGATCACGCCGCGTTCCAGCGACTGATAGATCTCGCCGCCCGCCATGCTGACCTGGTTGCCGCCCAGCTTCTCCAGCAGCTTGCCCTGTTCCAGACCGGACAGGCGCAGGCGCAGGCCTGCCAGATCCTCCAGCGTGCGGATCGGCTGGCTGGTGGTGCGGAAGCCGGATTCGTTGTTGGTCACGCCATAGGGCAGATAGACCATGCCGAAATTGCCATAGACCTCGTTGTACAGGTCTGCGCCGCCCCATTCCTGGATCCAGTTCACGTAATCGACGGCGTTGAACAGGCTGGCCGTGGTCGACAGGGGCGAGAAGGCGCTGTCGCGCCCGGCCCAATAGCCCGGCCAGTCGGCGCCCGCCTGGATGGTCCCGGATTCGACGGCGCCGAAGACCTCTCCGGCGGGGACCAGGCTGCCGCCCTCGTAGAACTCGATGGTCAGCTTGTCGTCGTCGACCAGCTTGTTGGCCAGGTCCACCCAGTACTTGTCGATCTCGATCAGCTCCAGGCTGGAGGGCCAGGTCGAGGTCATCGTCCAGTTCTGGGACAAGGCCGGGGTGGCGGCGGTGATCGCCAGGGCGGCGGCGGTCAGCAGATGGTTCATGGGGGTCTCCTCCTCGTGAAAAAAGCGGGCCGGTCAGCCGTAGAGCGCCAGAGGCAGCCAGGTGACCAAGGCAGGGAACAGGATCATCGCGCCGCACATCATCAGGATCATGACGATGAAGGGCAGCACGCCGATGATGATGTCGGTGATCGTGACCTCGGGCGGGGCGATGGCGCGCATGTAGAACAGCGCATATCCGAAGGGCGGCGACAGGAAGCTGGTCTGCAGCACGACCGCCATCAGGACGACGAACCACAGCGGATCGATGCCCATCTCGCCCACCAGCGGCAGGAAGATCGGGAATGACAGCAGCACGATGCCGGTCCAGTCCAGGAACATGCCCAGGATGAACACCACCAGCAGCATCATCGCGATCAGCGTGTAGGGGTCGTCGGCCAGGCCCCGGATCAGGTCCTGGCTGGCGCGCAGGCCGCCGGTGATGTTGAAGACGCCGGTGAAGGCCGTGGCGCCCACCACGATGAAGAGGATCATGGCCGAGGTGCGCCCGGTCTCCAGCAGCGCTGAATAGAAGGTCCGCCACTGGAAGCGGCCGCGCCCGATCACGATCAGCAAGGCCAGCGCCGCGCCGATGGCGCTGGCCTCGGTCGCGGTGGCGATGCCCGCCAGCAGCGATCCCAGGATGCCCAGGATCAGGATCAGCGGCGGCACCGCCTCGATCATCAGCATCTTCCACATGGCGCCGCGGCTGATCTGGTCGGCCTCGGCGATCTTGGGGGCCCAGTCCGGGCGCAGCCAGGCGATGAACACGACATACAGCGCGTACATGACGCCCAGCAGCAGCCCCGGCACCATCGCGCCCGCGAACAGCTGCCCCACCGACAGCCCCGGCGCATAGGAGGCCATCAGGATCAGCATGATCGAGGGCGGGATCAGGATGCCAAGGCACCCCGAGGCCCCGATCAGCCCCGTGGCCAGGCGCTTGTCATAGCCGTATTGCAGCATCGGGCGCAGCGCCATCATGCCCATCACGGTGATCGACGCGCCGATGATCCCGGTCGTCGCCGCCAGCAGGATCGAGATGAAGACCACCGCCAGTCCCAGCCCCCCGGTGACGCGGGCCATCAGGTGGCGCAGCGCCTCGAACATGCGGTCGGTAACGCCGCTGTCGGACAGGAACCGCGCCATCAGCACGAAGAGCGGGATGGCGATCAGTACGTAATTGTCCAGCACGTCGCCGAAGATGCGGTTGATGACGATGCCCAGCACCATCGGCTTGCCCGCGATCAGCGCGCCCAGCACCGCGGTGCCCCCCAGCACGAAGGCCAGCGGATGGCCCATGAACAGGCCCAGAAGCAGCAGGCCCGACATCACGAGCGCGATCGATTCACCCGACATCATGGGGCTCCGGCTTGGGGGATCGGTTCAGGATCAGCTTCAGCGCCTCGCTGACCCCCTGGATCAGCAGCAGGCAGGCGGCCACGAACATGGCCATCTTCAGCGGATAGACGGGCAGCTGCACGGCGCCATAGGTCAGCTCTCCCTGCCGCCACGAGGTCATCGCGAAATCCCAGCTGCGGCTGGCGAAGATCCAGGCGAAGGGAAAGAAGAAAATCGCATAGCCCGCCAGCTCGACCCATCGGCGCAGGCCGGGGCCCATCCGCGCGGTCAGCAGGTCGACGCGGACATGGGCCTGATGGCGCAGGGCATAGCCGCCCAGCATCACGAAATAGAAGCCGTAGAGCTGCTTGGTGACGTCGAAGGCCCACCGGGTCGGCTGGCCCAGGGCATAGCGCATGAAGACGTCATAGATGATGATGCCGGCGAAGAGGATCGCGACGACCGACAGCACCCGGCCCACGAACTCGTTCAGGCCATCGATCAGCTTGATCACCGGCACGGGTGTACTCCTTCCATTGCGGCATGGCGGCGGGCGCCCTGCCCTGTGTCCCGGGACCCGCGACGGGTCCCGGTGGTCTGCGGTGGGATCCTGCGGTCAGGTCCGCAACCCCGCCCCTCGCGGGGGAGGGGTGCGCCTGCACGGGGATCGGCGTCGGGACGGCGATGCCGCGGCCGCGGCTCAGACATGGGCGGCCTCGGTGTCGGGGCGCGGGGCGCGGGCGGCGATCTCCTCGGCGCGCCTGCGCAGCTCGGCCCGGATGATCTTGCCGGTGGTGGTCATCGGCATCTCGTCGATGAAATGCACCGCGCGGGGATATTCATAGGCCGCCAGCAGGTCGCGGACATGGGCCGAGATCGCGTCGGCCAGATCGGGCCCCGGCGCATGGCCGGCGGTCAGCGTGACGAAGGCCGCGACGACATGGCCGCGCAGGGGATCGGGCTGGCCCACCACGCCCGCCAGATGCACTGCCGGATGGCGCAGCAGGCAATCCTCGATCTCGGCGGGGCCGATCCGGTAGCCGGCGGACGAGATCACGTCGTCGTCGCGCCCCACGAAGGACAGCCGCCCGTCGGGCTGCTGCACCCCGCGATCGCCGGTCAGCAGCCAGCGCCCCTGCGGCCCGGTGGCGAACTTGGCCGCCGTCGCCGCCGGACTGTTCCAGTAGCCCAGAAACATCACCGGGTCGGGCGACAGCACGGCGATCTCTCCCTCGGTGCCGGGCGGCATCAGCTCGCAGCTGGCAGGCTCGATGACGGCCACATGATGGCCGGGCACCGCGCGGCCCATCGCGCCGGGCAGGGGCGGCTCGAGAAGCGCGCAGCCCGACACGATCATGTTGCATTCGGTCTGGCCGTAGAATTCGTTGATCGTGCTGCCGAAGACCCGTCGGCCCCAGTCCACCAGCTCGGCGCCCAAGGGCTCGCCCCCGCTGGCGACGGACCGCAGGTTCAGGTCCCACCCCTCGGCCCCCGGCTCCAGCCGCATCAGCTTGAGTGCTGTGGGCGGCAGGAAGGCGTTGCGGATGCCGTGGTCGCGCATCAGGTCCAGGGCCGCGCGGGCGGTGAACTTGCGAAACCGGCAGGCCACGACCGTCACCCCGTGATACAGGCCCGGCATCAGCACATCCAGCAGCCCGCCGATCCAGGCCCAGTCCGCGGGCGTCCACAGCCGGTCGCCCGGTTGCGGCAGCAGGTCGTGGCTGACCTCGACCCCGGGCAGATGGCCCAGCAGCACCCGGTGGGCATGCAGCGCGCCCTTGGGCTGGCCGGTCGTCCCCGAGGTGTAGATCAGGAAGGCCGGATCCTCGGCCCCCGTCTCGGCGGCAGGGATGTCGTCGGGCTGGGCGGCCAGCGCGGCGTCGTAATCCGCGATCTCGATCCCCGGGAACCACGCCGCGGCGCCGTCAGGCAGGTCCTTGCACAGCACCACGCGCAGGTCGGGCAGATCGCCTGCGATCGCCGCCAGCACGTCCAGGCTGGCCGCGTGGGTGATCACCGCGCTGGCCCCGGAATCGCGCAGCCGGTGCAGCAGCGCCTCGGGCCCGAACAGCGTGAACAGCGGCAGCGACACGCAGCCCATGCGGGTGATCGCGACATGCGCGGTCGCGGTCTCGACCGATTGGGGCAGCAGCACGCCGATCCGGGGCCCGACCGTGCCGCCCTGCCCGCCCGCGATCCCGCGCGCCGCCAGGGCATGGGACAGCCGCGCCACCCGGCGGCCCAGCTCGCGATAGCTGATCCGGTCGGCGCGCCCGTCCTCGTCGACCTCGAGGAGGGCGATGCGGTCGGGATCGCGCGCGCACCAGTGGTCGCAGACCGCCGTGCCGATGTTGAACCGTTCCGGAACCTGCCAGCGGAACTCCGCAAGCTGCGCAGGCGTCATCGCACGTCCCTGCAAGACAGGTCCCCTCCCTCATCCGGCGCCGCGCCTCCTCGCGCGGGTCCCGCCGTCGCTGAACGCTAGCCAGAGCCCCGCACCCTGTCAACACGGCCCGGCGTCGCGCGGGAAAGCTTTGAATTTGCGGATGATCGGAGGGGATCCGGGCCGGGGACAGGGATTGGCGCGCATCCGCACGGCCCTGGCCACCCGATCGAAAATGCGCGACGATCGGGTCGGCGGCGGCGATCGGTCAGATCGTTAAAATTGCGCACAGCCCATCCATGCCATGCCGCGTTCGCCACGCTATGCAGTGGTG